>CAUAAZ010000025.1 GCA_958427145.1 uncultured Collinsella sp. | reverse complement strand
GATTAATGGATGGAAACGGATGTTCTATCGGGACACACATTTTGTCCTATAAGCCGGATATGCAACCGGGGCCGTTTCATTTATTGACCTTAATTTTGAATCAGCTGCTACCTGTCCCATTTTTTACGGCCAAAATAAGGGGTCCTTGCCTCGTGAATCAGACAAGAACCCCTCAAAATATGCTAAGTAATTGTTAGGTACCTAATAGCCTACATTTTCCCATTGGTTGCTAACCCAACCTTGATTAATCTTGGGATTCTTCGTTACCTGAGCAGTGCGCATGGCAACATCTTCTGTCATAACATCCATTTTCTTCTTGGATGTATCGACAATATCTTGCGCGCTACGAAGCAAACGACCTCGAAGCTCATCGTCTGTCGCGATCTTATAGCCAGCAAAGGCACCAGCCGCGACAGTCGTCACCAATACAATCGCTGTTAAAATCTTATTCCTCATCTTGGCCTCCTTGATCAAACTGAATCATTTCGCCAAGAATACGAGAGAGCTCTTCCTCGTCTTTAAACTCAATCTCAATCTTATTCTTTCCACGCGAGCTCTTCACACGCACGTTGGTATTAAAAACCTGACGAAGCACGCGGGCAGCCTTTTTAAAAGACTGAGGCGTTGCAGGCCTCGGCGTCTTAGGTGTCTCTCCGGCAGAAAACAACGGAGCGAGATTTTCTGTCGCTCTTACGGAAAGGCCCTCTGCAACAACCTTCTCTGCAAGTCGAATTCGAGCGTCCTCATAGGGAACTGCAAGAATAGCACGCGCATGACCAGCAGTAAGTTTGCCCTCAAAAATCATCTGCTGAACAACTTCAGGGAGATCGAGAAGGCGCAGCGAGTTTGTAATTGCAGAGCGTGACTTGCTTACCGCCTTCGACAATGCCTCCTGGGTCATACCGCTGGCATCGATGAGCTGTCGATAGCCCTTAGCCTCTTCGACGGGATTCAGATCAGAACGTTGAAGGTTTTCGATAAGAGCAAGAGCCAGCATCTCTTCATCGTTAACATCTTTAATGATGACAGGCAGTTCCTCAAGACCAGCAAGCTTTGAAGCTTGGTAACGACGCTCACCAGCAATGATCTCATAGCCGTTTCCATGCTTGCGAACCAAAAGCGGCTGCAAAACGCCGTGTTCTTGGATTGACTCGCTTAACTCGCGAAGTTCAGTTTCGTTAAAATGAATTCGTGGCTGATTAGGGTTGGGAACGATATCCTCAATAGGTAGTTTTACTTCAGATGCGGTATTTGCAGCCGATGTAGCCGAACCACCGGTCTCATACTCTGCCTCTGAGACCAAAGCATTGAGTCCACGTCCCAATCCGCCACGTTTCTTTACACTAGGCACGCTTGATCACCTCTTTTGCAAGGTTCATATACGCTTTTGCACCCTTATTTTGAGGTGCATAGGTAATTACCGGTTCTCCAAAAGACGGAGCTTCGGAGATTTTAACCGTACGGGGGATCAGCGTCTTAAACGCCTTATCACCAAAGTACGTTTGAACCTCCTCAACAACCTGATTCGATAGAGAAGTACGCGAGTCATACATGGTCATAAGCACACCATAGGTGTCTAAGCCCTTGTTCAGACGTGATTTGACCATCTTCATTGACTCAAGCAGCTTTGTAACGCCCTCGAGTGCATAATACTCGCATTGGATCGGAATCAAAACGCTGTCTGCTGCGGTCAAGGCGTTGATAGTAAGCAGGCCGAGCGAGGGGGGACAGTCAATGAAAATAAAATCGAACTCGTCCTGAATCGGCTCAAGCAAATCTTTGAGGCGGGTTTCACGAGCGATTGCGCTTACGAGCTCAATTTCCGCGCCTGCAAGCTGAATTGTAGCCGGAATAACGAATACCTTTTTACAATTTGTATCAAGAACAAGTGATTCTGCCGGCACATCATTCAACAATGCATCATAGATGCAGTGATCAAGGTCTTCTTTTTCAATTCCGAATCCACTGGTGCTGTTTCCCTGCGGATCGAAATCGACAATCAGTGTCTTGCGACCCTGCTCACCCAGTGCTGCTGCAAGGTTTACAGCCGTCGTTGACTTACCGACGCCGCCTTTTTGATTGATGATTGCAATGATACGCGTGTCTTTTGCGCTCTTAGAACGCTTAACGTCGCGAAATCCCACGGTCCCTCCTGGTGTGTATTAAAGCTGTCAAACGGAGGATGTTTCACGTGAAACATTCCGATTCGATATCAACCGCCATGTTTCACGTGAAACACCGCAAGTTGTTAGTATCCATTATGTTTCACGTGAAACATCTAGGCAAGCGGATTCTTCTTTGCCATGCCATTTGCACGAGGCAATGAGACGGATGCTGGATGACTCTTCTTAAGAACAATGAACTCCCTGTGGCCCAGGCCCTCAGGCAAATCGATAGCGTCATTCAGAAGCAAAGTGAAGCCGCAAATCTTTGCAGCTGACATGCCAGAAGCAAGCTCCTCATCCGAAGGATTGCCCTTGGTGATAACAAATAGCCCTCCATCCTTGAGGTACGGAGCCGCATACTCAACAAGAATCGGTAGAGGGGCCAGTGCGCGAGCGGTTACAACAGAGAACTGCTTCTTATGGCTTCGAGCATATTCTTCAAGACGATCATGAACCGCATGAGCATGTTTCAATCCAAGAGCATGGACAAAGGAATTAACAGCATCAACCTTCTTGCCAACAGAGTCAATATAAGTAGCTTTACGATGCGTGGTTATGGTTAGTGGAATACCAGGGAAGCCCGCACCTGTTCCCATATCGAGCAAAGCTCCCTCAGGAGCCTTATTGATATAGGGGAGCAAAACAAGTGAGTCAAGGATATGAAGTACTGCAGCATCTTCTACGTTAAGAATACGGGTGAGATTGGTTGTCTTATTTATTTCCAGAACCAAATCCAAATGCTGAATACATTTCCTCAGCTCAACATCAGTTACGCTCAAGGAATACTCTTTGCAATAGGAAGTTAGACGACACAACATCTCGTCAGCCTGCTGATCAGTAAGTACTAACAACGAAAGCTCCTTTCTGACAAAAATCAGTGTATCGAGAACTTTTGACAAAAAAAGGGGACGTGGAAACCACGTCCCCTTAGCATAAGCTCGAGTAGATTATCGAGCAACAATCACTACATGGCGATCAGGATCAGAACCCTCAGAATGAGTATCGACCGCATCATTGCCACGAAGTGCAATGTGAACCAGTCGGCGCTCGTAGGCATTCATGGGCGGAAGCGAAACACTCTTGTGAGTGCGAATGGCGCGCTCGGCAGCAGACTGAGCCATGGAGGCAACCTTGTCCTGACGGCGGCTCTTGTATCCCTCGACGTCCACTACAACCGGATACCTAAAGCCAAGCTTGCGGCTCACCAGCAAAGAGAACATAACCTGAAGGGCATCAAGGGTGCGACCATGACGGCCAATGAGAACAGCAAGATCGGGAGCCGTTACATCCAGAATCAGCTCACCCTCGTCACCTTCATACTCATCGATAGGAGAGTTGGCGGCATCGAAGTGCGAAAGGATGGAACGCAGGATGGAAATCGCAACATCGGCAATGGTGTCGAGCTCCTCATCGGTCAGCTCTTCACCAGCCTTGTAGCGCTGTGCAATCTCGGGATAATCGCCCGCGACCTGCGGGGCAACCTCCTCAAGCATATCCTCGATGATCTCTTCAGACATAACGTACTCCAAAAGTTAGGTACCTAAATAAGATTGATATCCCACTACTTCTTCTTGTGCGGGCGCGGCTTCTTCTCTCGACGAGTGACCTCAACCTGCAGCGGCGCGTTCTTAAGACGCTCCTCCTCATCGGCCTTGGCCTTCTCGATAACCTTCTGCGTCACAAAAATCTGCTGGATAACCTGCCAAGCGGACGAGACGTCGTAGTACAGCAGAACACCAACGGGAAGGCTCCAGCCCATCCAAAGCATCATGACCGTCATGACAACAGCCATCATACGCATGCTCTGAGCCTGCTGGCCGGTCTGGTTGCGCGACATATAGAGCTGCGGAATCAGGGTCAGGACGGCGAACAGAATCAGGCAGACCAGCGCAGGCAGCGCAACCATAAAGCCATCGGCAAAGGAAGCGCTCGGCGTGGTGGTCAGGTCGGGCAGGATGTTGAAGAACGAGAACGTGCCGTCGTTAAAGTACTGCGGCAGGTTGCGCAGCAACGTAAACAGGGCGAACAGGACAGGCATCTGGATCAACAGCGGCAAACAACCAGCCATCGGGTTGAACTTGTTCTCGCTGTAGAACTTCTGCATCTCCTCGGCCTGGCGCTGGGGATCGTCGGCATAGCGCTCCTGAATCTCGAGCATCTTGGGCTGCAGCACCTGCATGCGAGCCGTCGACTTGGTCGACTTGAGCATAAGCGGCGTCAGCAGCAGACGGATGATGACCACCAGGATGATGATGGACAGGCCCCAGTCGACCGCAAAGGTCTGGATGAGCTTGAGCAGCTCGAAAAGGATGTTAACGATCCAATCCCACATGTAAGTTTTCCTCCGATAGCGAGTGCCCGCTAGGGCACAGGGTCATAACCGCCGACGTGCAGGGGATTGCAGCGAGCGATGCGCCTCACGGCAAGCCAGCAGCCTCTCAAAACACCGTACTTCTCAATCGCCTGGACGGCGTATTGCGAGCACGTTGGGTAATAAATGCAGGCGTCAGGCAATAAGGGCGAAATAACCTGTTGATATATGCGAATAGGAGCGATGGCAACACGTCGCAAAACGTGATTGCTCATCGCTCCTCCCCGGCAACGCCGGCGCGTTTTACAAGCGAACGCAATGCCTTGTCCATCTCCTGCGGCGAGGAAACCCTCGTCTTGGGAGTTGCGAACAAGATGATGTCATAACCCGCAACGGGAAATCCACAGCTGCGGGCGGCCTCGCGCATCACACGCTTAGAACGGTTGCGCACAACTGCACAACCGAGCCGTTTAGCACCAACGAAGGCGACCCTTCCGGAGTCGCCTTCGCCAACCGATTCACATATGGTCATTCGAATCAGAGGGTGATTGAAACGACGCCCCTGACTGAACACATGCTCGAAATCTTGCCGAGACTTAATAGTCTTCATGCGAGATGTGTGTATCGCTGCTAGACAGTGAGACGCTTGCGGCCCTTGGCGCGACGACGAGCGAGCACGGCACGACCACCCTTAGTGGCCATACGGGCACGGAAGCCATGGGTCTTGGCACGCTTACGCTTATTAGGCTGATACGTACGCTTCATCTTAAGTTCCTCCTGCTGCATTTCGAGTGTCCGCGGGGACGCGGACGCAGATATAGACACGTGAGCTTGAAGATTGTAGGGAAATCAATGTTCAAATGTCAAGAAATCAAAGGTAAAAGGTTGCGCAGTTCACACGGTTCCCCCATAAGCCAAGCTCGATTTAGCGGTGCATGGCAACTTTTCACGATATTTCATCGAGTTTTCAACAGGTCATGTTGGCAATGTTGAGAACTTTTCGCCCGTTTTCCAAAGTTTTCAACAGGTTTTGAAAAGTTGTCGAAAGATGAGAAACATTGCACGGTGAGCTACTATTTGTTCGAAACCTTTTGAAAGATTGCGAGCGGCATGTCTGACGACTTTTACACCATGGTCGATTCCGGAGACCCGGCACCCGACAACGAGCACATCACCGGCGTGCGCGAAGAGCATGCGGAAGGCGAGCAGACGACCACGCAGGCGCCAAAAGCCATGTACGCCGCGCGCATCGCCGTCTATGACGACATGCTGTCGACACCGCGTGTGATCGTCATTGATCCGCAAGATGTCCGCACGTATTTGGAAGAGACGACCAACACCGTCTACCAGTGTATGAAAGAACAAGGTGGCCATATCTCGCTCATGGTCATCCGCGAGATTGTCGAAAACTTTATCCACGCGCACTTTGCCGAGCCCATCATCTCGATTCTGGACGGCGGAGACACCATCCGCTTTGCTGATCAAGGACCCGGCATCGACGACAAGGAACGCGCTTTCGACTTTGGCGTTACCAGCGCAAACAGCAAGATGAAGCGCTATATCCGTGGAACCGGAGCAGGGTTTCCCATGGTGCAGGAGTATTTGGAAAACGTCGGCGGTGCCGTATCCATCGAGGACAACATGGGCAACGGCACCGTGGTTACGGTAAGCCTGAACCCTAAACGAGTGCAGGAAATCGAGCGTGCCGGCGGACGCGGTGCTGCCGTGCGGCCCGAGACGGAGCAGCCCACATATCCCCTGCCGGGAGCTTTTGCGCAGCAGCCCATGGCAACGCAGCAGATGCAGCCCCCCGTGAGGCAGATGCAGCAGCCCGGAATGCTTCCCACACAAGAGCCCCAGGCGACATCGATGTCGATGCCGCCAAACATGCCAGAGGCCGTGCCGCTGGCGGATCAGGATGCAGCAGCAATGCAGCAGGCGACGGGCGCACCGGGTGGCCAGCAAATGGGCTATCAGCCGTACCAACAGGGATATCCATATCAGCAGATGCCGCCGCTGGGGTACGGCCAGCAGTTCCCGCAGCAGTACCAGCAGGGATATCAGCAGCCGTACCAGCAGATGCCGCAGCAGCAGTACAACCCCTGGGCCCAGCAGATGCCTCCGCAGCCTTACCAACAGTGGCCTCAAAGTTTTCAACAGCAAATGCCGCCGATGCAGAGTTCTCAACAACCAGCAGCTCAAATGATGTATCCTAATGCAGCAAATCAGTATGTGCAGCCACAACCGGACGTGTTTGTAAGCGATCGCGGCAACGCCGCACTGGGCTATTTGGCGCAAAATCAAGCGTGCGGTGCAACCGATCTGGCGAGGGCATTTGGAAACTCGGCCCCCACTTGGTCACGCACGCTCAATGACTTGGCGCAGGCTGGCTTGGTCATCAAGCATGGCCAGAAATACCATCTGACCGAACTCGGCGCCGCTCGCGTGCGAGCTCAGAGCTAAAGAACGGGAGAGACAGTGGACGAGGAAGCAAGCATCATCCTGGGGGACGCCATCGCCTTTTGCCAGCGCGACGGCCAAGATGCACGCCTCATCAACATGCTGGGGCAATCGCGCGCCATAAGCCTGACCGAAGATACGCTCACGATCGAGGCCCCCTCGCGCTTTGCCATCGCGCAGCTCAAAAAGCATCAGCCGACTATTGAGGCCTATCTGGAAGAAATCGCCTTTGCACCGATCGCGCTCGACATCGTGGCACCGCAAGGCGCCGCAACGGAATCCGCTGCCGCGACGGCGCCCGCGACGGCGCCCGCCGCTTCCCCGGCGGTGCCGGCCTCCGCAGGCGACGCGTCGACGGTCGAGCACCAGCACAGCGATGTTTCCCGTGAAACCATGGCGCCGTTACCGACCGCGGCAGCGACGCCAACGAACGCACCCGTCACGCACATGCCCATCGCTCACGACGCAGCGGCGGGCGCGGATTCGGGCATTGCAATCAAGAACACGCTCTCGGCCGATGATTTTCGTCGCATGATGAACCAGATGAAGGGCGGAGCGCCGACCAAATCCACGCAAGCTGCGGCGCCCGCTTCACCCGTGCCAGCACCGACCGTGCCGGCCGAGCAGAATACGGATGGAGCCCCGCTCGCCGCGAACTCAAAATTTACCTTTGAGAACTTTGTCTACGGCCCCGAGAACAGCCATGCCTATCGCTCGGCACTCAAGTTTGCCGCCCTCGCGGACGAGCGCGGCACGTGCACATCGCTGTTCATCTACGGCAAATCGGGCCTGGGCAAGACGCACCTGCTGCTTGCCATCAAAAACGAGCTCGCCGAGAAGTCGCCCGAGATCAAGGTCAAGTATGCCAACTCCCAGGCGTATCTGGACGACCTGATGACCGAGTTCGACCGTCAAAAGAAGAGTAACGCTCCCATCATGCAGGCGTACCACGGCGTGGACGTGCTCATCATCGATGACATACAAAACATCATCGGCAAGCGCGCGAGCGTGGACTACTTTTTCCAGCTCATGGACGAGTTCATCCGCAACAACAAGAAGGTCGTCATCGCGGCAGACCGTGCCCCCAAGGACCTGAGCATGGACGAGCGTCTGACCAGCCGCTTCAACGCCGGCATGCTCTGCCTGGTCGCAGAACCCAGCTACGAGATGAAATACAAGATCTTGCAGCGCTATTACGAGAACACCATCGTCGCCGCTCCCGAGGCAGGCGACGACTCGCTGCTGGCGGCCTATGGGGGAGACGGCGGACACCTGACCGACGAGCACTTTAAACACATGGCCGAGGTCTCGGGCACCAACATCCGCGAACTCGAGAGCTTTTGCGAGCGCTGCGCCGGCGAGGCGGGCGACCGCGAGCGCGAGGGCGGAGAGCTCACCTTTGACGATATCGACGCCATCGCCAGCCAGTACTTCGACACATCGGCCAAAAAGATCAACGTCCAGACGGTTCAGTCCGTCATCGAAGAGCAGTACGGCGTGACGCACGAGGAACTCATCGGCCCGCGTCGCAACGCCAATATCGCCAAAGCACGCCATATCGCTATCTACCTGGCCATCGAGATGTGCGAGATGACGACCACGGCGGTGGGCGCCGAATTTGGCAACCGCAACCACTCGACCGTCAGCACGAGCTACAAAAAGGTCCAGAAGATGATCCAGGAAGACCGCACCGTCACCGAAGACCTCAAGTCGCTGCGCGATAAAATTACACTGCGCTCGTAGGGAAATAGAGACACCTGTTGAAAACTTGTCGAAACCACGGGCATAAGGTGTCTAAAACCCAACCCGCGGTGATGAAAAGTTTTGCGCAGGTTTTGAACGTGGAAAACCACCCCTGTTGCACACAGGTTGCTGTCGATTCTCTTTCTGGGTCTGACCTGCGTCTTTGGGAGTAATCAACAGTTTCGTCAGTGCTATTACTATTATTAAGATATTTATATCTATAGAAAGGTATTAAAAGATGAAGTTCACCGTCACGCAGGGCTCGCTCACACAAGCCATCGGCGTCGTTATGAAGGGTGTCGCTTCGGCATCCACCCTTCCCATCCTGTCGGGCGTGCTCGTTAAGGCCCAAGACGGCATCTTGGAATTCCAGACCTCTAACTACACCATCTCGATCCGTCATCGCATCGCGGCGCATGTCGAAGAAGAGGGCGAGATGGTTATCCCCTGTAAGATGCTCTCCAATATCACCAAGACCCTCCCCGATGCCCCGGTCACCTTTGAGCTGTCCGAGCGCCAGGTGCTGATTGGTTGCGAGAAGAGCTCTTTCCGCCTGAACACGCTCGATGCCAATGACTTCCCCGAGTTTCCGGCCTATGCCATCGAGAGCGCCGTGGAACTGCCGACCGATATCTTGTCCGAGATGGTCGGCCGCGTGTGGCGCGTCACCTCGACTGACAAGGCCCGCCCCATCCTGGGTGGCGTGCACATGAAGGTCGAGAACAACACCGTGCGCCTGGTGGCGACCGATTCCTTCCGTTTGGCCGTGTGCGATACACAGGTCGAGACCTCGACCCTCGAAGGCTCCTTTGAGCTCAACGTTCCGGCCGACGCCTTTAACGACGCACTGAACATCATGGCCAGCCAGGCGACCATCATGATTGGGGCTACCGACACCCAGGTCGTCTTCGAGGCCGGCAACACCACCTACGTGTCGCGCCGCATCGAGGGCGTGTACCCCAACTACAAGCAGCTCATCCCCGATTCGTGCGTGACGAGCGTCAAGATCGACGTCGCCGCCTTTAACGCCGCCCTCAAGCGCGTGGCCGTTATCGCGAGCGCCAACCCCGCCGTCAAGTTCGAGATCGATGTCGAGAACGGGCAGATGGGCCTGTCCTCCATTTCCAATGACCAGGACCTTGCACAGGAGACGATCGATGTCGAGGCCGAGGGCGAGTCGGGCACCATCGCCTTCAACTACCACTACATCTTCGGCTGCCTCAATGCCCTGTCCAAGGAGAAGGAGATCACGCTGGAGCTCAAGAGCTACTCGCAGGCGGGCATCTTCAAGTCCTACGACAAGATCAACTACCTGTACCTGGTCATGCCGGTCCGCATCTAGCAACCGCCCTATGACCATGTTCGCCCGCGATCTTTCCGTCGCGCACTACCGCAGCTTCGATAACTATCGTCTTGCCCTGGACGAGGGCGTGACGATACTTGCGGGACCCAACGCGGCGGGAAAGACCAATCTCATAGAGGCGCTGCAGCTGCTGACGAGCGGCGCCTCGTTTAGGCATCCGACCGCAGCCGAGCTCGTCCATGACGGCGTGGGCTCGTGCAAGGTCGAGCTGAGGCTCGAGGGCGACGGCCGCGTGCTTGATATGGGATTGAGCGCGGAGGACGGTAAGCGCTCGTTTAGCCGCAACGGCAAGAGATGCTCTGCCGCCGGTGTGCGCGGGGTTCTGCCGAGCGTGCTGTTTTGCCCCGACCATCTGGACATGGTTAAGCGGGGCGCCAGTGTGCGCCGCGCCGCCCTCGATGACTTTGGCATGCAACTGAGCGCACGCTATGCCGATCTTGCGAGCACCTATGGGCGCTGCGTGACCCAGCGCAACGCCTTGCTCAAGGAGGCCTGGTGCTGCCGCGAGATGCTCGGCGCGTGGAACGATTCGATTGCCCGCGCGGGCTCGGCCCTGCTCGTGCACCGGTTGGCCCTGCTCGACCGGCTGGCGGGCCATGTGCGTACTGCCTACGGGCAAGTGGCGTCCGGTGAAGCCGCCAACGTGTCCTATGCGTCCACGCTGGGGGATTTGCCCCAGGTCGAGGATCGCGAAGAGCTGAAGGGCTGGGCGTACGAGCGCATGCTGGCTGCCCTTGATGAGCACGCCGACGAGGAAATTCGCCGCGGCGTGACGTTGGTGGGACCGCATCGCGACGAGATTGAATTTACCGTGGCGGGTCGCTCCGCTCGTTCATTTGCCAGCCAAGGACAGCAGCGAACGTTGGTTCTGGCCTGGAAGGTGGCCGAGGTGGCCGTGGCTCGCGATGTTCTGGGTACTGCTCCGTTGTTGCTTCTGGACGACGTGATGAGCGAGCTCGACGGCGAGCGCCGCGGTGCTTTTCTGCGGCTGATCGGCGATGATATCCAAACGGTCATAACCACGACCAACCTGGGATACTTTACCGATGACCTGCTTGATCGAGCCAAGGTGGTGAGCATGGGTGAGACGTGCTAATTACGAGCGCGAGAGCGAGACGGTCGCCTTCAGTGGGTTTTTGAACGCAGAGCGCCAGCGCATCCTGGCGTCGGCGACGCCTGAGCGCCGTGCGCAGATGGAGGCTGCCGAGGAGTCGCGCGCGGTCTATCGCGCGTGGAACGCGGTGTGCTCGGGCACGCGCGAGGGGCGGCATGTGACGGGTCTGCGCTACCTGCCCGAGTCCAATGAGCTGCTGGTATATCTCGATTCGCCCTCGTGGACGCAGGAAATGACGCTGTTGCGTGAGATCATCCGCGCGCGTATGGAGCGCGCCGGTGCGCATGTGGACGGCCTGGTGTTCAAAACCACCGCACCCGGTCACACGCCGCCCGCCGCCAAGGAGCGCCTGCGCCCGGCGACGACCGAGCGCCCGCCGGCCCCGCACGCCGACCTAAGTGAGGCCGAGCGCACCGAGATTGAGCGCCAAGTGGCGCCCATCGAAGACCAAAAACTGCGCGAGGCCCTCGAGAATGCCATGAGAGCCAGTGCCGAGTGGGCCAAGGGCGTGCAAAGCAAAAAAGAGCCTTAAATCGCATCTGGTGGCCTTGTAGAGCCAAATACCCTCGTTCCCGAGGGTATTTTTTTACGATAAACTAGTAAGGCTGTACACATTTTCTTGACTGAAGGAGGACGTGTGGCAAACGAAAACGATTACGATGGCGGCGAGATTAAGATTCTCGAAGGTCTCGAGGCCGTTCGTAAGCGCCCGGGCATGTATATCGGCTCGACGAGCGCCAGCGGTCTGCATCACCTGGTGTGGGAGATCGTTGACAACTCCGTCGACGAGGCCATGGCCGGTTTCTGCACCGAGATCCAGGTGACGGTCCACGCCGACAACTCCATCACGGTCGTCGACAACGGGCGCGGTATCCCCGTCGACGAGCACCCTGTTAAAAAGATCCCGACGCTCGAGGTCGTCATGACGATTTTGCACGCCGGCGGTAAGTTCGATAATTCGGCCTATAAGGTCTCGGGCGGCCTGCACGGCGTTGGCATCTCCGTCGTCAACGCACTGTCCAAGCGCGTGGTCGTTCAGGTTCGTCGCGACGGCAACACCTACGAGATGGAGTTCTCGCGCGGCAAGACCGTCAAGAAGATGGAGGTCGTGGGCACCTCGGATTCGACGGGCACCACCGTCACCTTCTGGCCCGACGACGAGATCTTCGAGACCTGCATTTACGATTTCGATACGCTGCACAACCGTCTGCAGGAGACGGCGTTCCTCAATAAGAACCTCAAAATCGTGCTGACTGACGAGCGCGAGTCTACTCCCCACGTGGAGGAGTTTTGCTACGAGGGCGGCATCATCGACTTCGTCAAGTTCCTTAACGAGGGCAAGGACGTCCCCGAGGCCTTTAAGGAGCCTATCTACATCGAGGGCAAATCGGACCCGGACGCACCTGTGGCCAAGATGGGCGAGGTTGAGGTTTCCCTGCAGTGGAATAGCGGCTACGGCGAGAACGTCATGTCGTTTGCCAACGACATCTACACCCCCGAGGGCGGCATGCACCTTGAGGGCTTCCGCACCGCGCTCACCCGCGTGATCAACGACTATGCGCGCAAGCAGAACCTGCTCAAGGAAAAAGACGCCAATCTGACCGGCGACGATGTGCGCGAGGGCCTTTCGGCCGTTATCTCGGTCAAGCTGCCCGATCCGCAGTTTGAGGGCCAGACCAAGGCCAAGCTCGGCAGCTCCTATATGCGCGCGCTGACGCTCAAGATCGTGACCGACGGCCTCGCCGATTACTTGGAGGAGCATCCCAAGCCCGCCCGCGAGATCGTCAAGAAGGCGCAACAGGCCTGCAAGGCGCGCAACGCCGCCCGCAAGGCGCGCGAAGCGACCCGTCGCAAGAGCCTGCTCGAGACGGCGTCCCTGCCCGGTAAGCTCGCTGACTGCTCGGTGCGCGATGCCGAGCTGACCGAGCTCTTCATCGTAGAGGGCGACTCGGCAGGCGGTTCGGCCAAGGACGGCCGTCGCCGAGACATCCAGGCGATTCTGCCCCTGCGCGGCAAGATTTTGAACGTCGAGCGCGTTGGTGACCATCGCGCGTTCTCGAGTGACACCATCCAGTCGCTGATTACCGCGATCGGCTGCGGCGTCACGACGAGTGCCGGCGACGGCGGCGATTTCGATATCACCAAGGCGCGCTACCACAAGATCATCATCATGACCGATGCGGACGTCGACGGCGCGCATATCCGCATCCTGCTGCTGACGTTCTTCTACAAGTACATGCGTCCGCTGATCGATGCCGGCTACGTCTATGTTGCCTGCCCGCCCATCTTTGGCATTAAGGTGCGCAACAAGATCCACTACGTGTATCCCAACGGCCGCCAGCCCGAAGACGAGATCCTGCGCGATACCATCCAGAGTCTGGGCCTGAACCCCGATGATAACGACGAGGACGGCAAGGCCAAGGACGGCAAGATCACCAAAAAGCGCAAGGGCTATACCGTCCAGCGCTACAAGGGCCTGGGCGAGATGGACCCCAAACAGCTTGCCTCGACGACGATGGACCCCAAGACCCGCATTCTGCAGCGTGTGTCGATCGAGGACGCCGTGGTGGCGGACCGCGCCGTGCGCGAGCTGATGGGTTCCGAGGTCGGCTATCGCCGCGAGTACATCGAGAAGCATGCACATGATGCACGATTCTTAGATGCCTAACCTGTTCGGCTTTCCCAGCCACCGCACCTTCGCCCTCAATCGTCGGTCGCGTACCCAAGTACGCTTCCCTCCTCTTTCGGGCGAATCTGCGGCACCTGGAAAAGCCGTCTCCGTGGTAGGGAACTAATTAGACCACGCAAACCATGAGGAGGTAACGTGGCAGACGATATCAACAATAACGAGGGTATGGACGAGGCCGGCGATGCCGGTATGCCCGATGATCTGAAGCGCCTGCTTGCCCGTGCTGAGCAGGGCGAGGACGGCGATCCGGACGCCTATAACCCCGATGCCGATGATGATGAGGAAGAGGACGACGACGGTGAACTCGAGGAGAGCTTTGGCGAAGTCGATCGTGGCGCCTCGGCCGGCGAGGACATCAACGGCGGCCAGCTCCAGATTTCGGAGTTCGGTCGCGAGATGAAGCAGTCGTTCATCGAGTATTCGATGTCGGTTATCACAGCGCGTGCCCTGCCGGACGTGCGCGACGGCTTAAAGCCGGTACACCGCCGCATCCTGTACGCGATGAACGAGAGCGGCATCTACCCCAACCGCCCGCACAAGAAGTCGGCCTGGACGGTCGGCGAAGTTATCGGTAAGTACCACCCGCACGGTGACTCTGCGGTCTACGAGGCCATGGTCCGCCTGGCGCAGTGGTTCTCCATGCGCACGCCGCTCATCGACGGTCACGGCAACTTCGGCAACATCGATGGCGACGGCGCGGCGGCCATGCGTTACACCGAGAGCCGCCTGGCCAAGCCCGCCATGGAACTGCTGCGTGACTTGCAGAAGGATACCGTCGACTGGCAGCCCAACTA
Organism: uncultured Collinsella sp.; assembly: GCA_958427145.1. GTDB lineage: Bacteria > Actinomycetota > Coriobacteriia > Coriobacteriales > Coriobacteriaceae > Collinsella. Next base: position 15,584 of record CAUAAZ010000025.1, on the reverse strand, counting down.
CGACGAATCGCTCGCCGAGCCCGTGGCACTGCCTGCGCGCTTCCCCAACCTGCTGGTCAACGGCAGCCAGGGCATCGCCGTCGGCATGGCCACCAACATCGCCCCGCATAACCTCACCGAGGCGATCGAGGCCACCTGCTACCTGATCGACAACCCCGACGCCACCGTCGACGAGCTCATGCAGATCATGCCCGGTCCGGACTTCCCCACCGGCGCCATCATCATGGGCAGCGCCGGCATTAAGCAGAGCTACGAGACCGGCCGCGGCTCCATTACCGTGCGTGCCAAGGCACATGTGGAGTCCACCAAGACCGGCCGCAGCCGCCTGGTCTTTACCGAGATTCCCTACATGGTCAACAAGGGCACCCTGCAGGAGAAGATCGCCCAACTCGTCAACGACAAGCGCATTGAGGGCATCTCGGATATGCGCGATGAGTCCAACCAGAAGGGCATCCGTCTGGTCATCGAGCTCAAGAAGGGCGTCATTCCGCAGGTCGTGCTCAACAACCTGTATAAGTACACCTCGCTGCAGACGACCTTTGGCGCCAACAACCTGGCACTCGTCAACGGCGTTCCCAAATGCCTGAGCCTGCGCGAGATGCTGCAGCACTACATCGACCACCAGGTCGACGTCGTCACCCGCCGCACCCGCTTCGACCTTAAGAAGGCCCAGGCCCGCGCGCATATCCTCGAGGGCTACCTGATGGCCCTTGACCATATCGACGAGGTCATCAGCATCATCCGCTCCTCGCAGACCGACTCCGAGGCCAGCAGCCGACTGATCGAACGCTTTGGCTTTACGCCCGAGCAGACCACGGCCATCCTCGAGATGAAGCTGCGCCGCCTGACCGGCCTGGAGCGCGACAAGATCCAAGAAGAGTTGGACGGCCTGCGCCGCGCCATCGCCTACTACGAGGACCTGCTGGCGCACGAGGAGAAGATTCTGGGCGTCATCAAGGAAGAGATGCGCGAGATCTCCAAGAAGTTTGGCGACAAGCGCCGTACCGAAATCAGCCAGGTTGAGAAGGACCTGGATGTCGAGGACCTCATCGCCGACGAGGATATGGTCGTGACCATCACCCACACCGGCTACGTTAAGCGTATCCCAGTGGCTGCCTACCGTGCCCAGAAGCGCGGTGGCAAGGGCGTGTCGGGCGTCAACCTCAAAGAGGACGACGTTATCGATGAGATGTTCATCGCGTCCACGCACGAGTACGTGCTGTTCTTCTCGAGCAAGGGCAAGGTCTATCGCCTGAAGGTGCACGAGCTGCCGGTGGGTACGCGCCAGGCGCGCGGTACCGCGATCGTCAACCTGCTGCCCTTCGAGGAAGGCGAGAAGATCGCGAGCGTCATCAGCTGCCGCGAGTTCCCGGCCGACGAGTACCTGATGTTTGCCACCAAGAGCGGCATGGTCAAAAAGACCGTGATGAGCGCATATGACCGCAGCCGTCGCGACGGCCTGATCGCTATCAACCTGCGTGACGACGACGCGCTGCTGAACGTGCGCCGCGTGCGCGAGGGCGACAAGATTATCCTGGCCACCACCGCGGGCAAGGCGATCATGTTCTCCGAGGAGCAGGTGCGCGCCACCGGCCGCGATACCAGCGGCGTTCGCGGTATCGGTCTGAAGGACGGCGTGAGCGTTCTGGGCATGGAAGTCACTAACGGCAACGGCGATCTATTCGTCATCACCGAGCGCGGCTACGGCAAGCGCACGCCGGTCGCGGACTACCCGGAGCAGAATCGCGGCGGTCAGGGCGTCTACACCATTCAAATGACCGAGCGTAAGGGTAACCTCGCGGCCATGAAGACGGTGGGCCCGCAGCACGAGCTGTTCATCGTGACGGAGGGCGCGACGGTCATTCGCGTCAAGACCGACGAGATCAGCCAGACCGGCCGCGCCACCCAGGGCGTCAAGATGATGACCGTCGACGACAACGACCGCGTATGCGCTGTCGCCCGCATGACGGCAGCCAAGGAAAAGCCCGAAGGCGAAGCCACAGAAAACGGCTCTGCTTCCGAAGAAACCCCTGTCGATCTAGGCGACGGCAACGACATGCCAGAAGATCTCCTCGACGAGTAAGAGGCCCTGGCTGGTAGAAAATATCAGACCCCATATATCGGCGGTCGGCGCACTGCGCGCCGACCGCTTTTTTGAAAACCTTGGGACCCCATGATCGCTGGGCCGGCGAGATGGTTTTGGTTTGTCGCGAGTTCCGCACGCAAAGAAGGCCACTTAATGTGGCCTTCGTCTTGCGCAGGACTGTCCGAGCAGCAAACCAAAACCATCTCGCCGGCCCAGCGACCACCCCTCCCAAAGATTTTCAAAAAAGTTGTTGACGCGCGCGTAACGACTCGTCTAATATATCCCTTGCGCGATGGACCTGTAGCTCAGTTGGTTAGAGCGTCCGGCTGATAACCGGGAGGTCACAAGTTCGAATCTTGTCAGGTCCACCACTTTCTTTCGCAATAAACACCCCAGCGAGAGCCGAGTCGCCGCTGGGGTGTTTATTACTGTCTCCGTGGGGGTTTAGCTCAGCTGGGAGAGCGCGGGCTTTGCAAGCCTGAGGTCAGGGGTTCGATCCCCCTAACCTCCACCATGATGGACCTGTAGCTCAGTTGGTTAGAGCGTCCGGCTGATAACCGGGAGGTCACAAGTTCGAATCTTGTCAGGTCCACCATCAAAACTGTGAAGAGCCCTGGGGCGTTGCCTCGGGGCTTTTTTCTTGTCTGCGATAAATCTCATTTTGGTTTTGTGTGCTGTGCGAAAGATTGGGTAGTATAGCTATTCAATGCGGCGACCTTGCCGCGTGTTAACCGCTACGTACCGGAGGTGTTCCATGGTTCGTGTCGACATAGAGACCATCGTCATGGCCGCCGGTCCCGTGCCATCGCTTATCGTGCTTCGCGAGCGCTGCAGCAAATCGGACTCGCCCGCGCCACTGCGTTCCCTTTCCATTCAAACTGGTTCGTTTGAAGCCGCTGCCATCAGCCGCGGCATCGATAGCGGCCGCGCCGAGCGCCCGATTACCCATGACCTGTTGCTCGATACTGTTGGCACCCTGGGTGCCAAGCTCGAACGCATCGAAATCGTTCGCGCCGAGCCGCCGGTGTTCTACGCGACGATCGTCGTGCTGGCCGATGGTAACGAGCATAAGATCGATGCGCGTCCGAGCGACGCCATCGCCCTCGCCGTACGCAGTAATGCCCCCATGTTCGTTGAAGACGACATCATGAATCGCCTGGGCACTGTTTCTACCCATGCCGAGGAAGTCGACGACGAGCAAGAGTTCGAGAAGTTCGACGAGTTCGTCCATACGCTCTCCCCCGATGACTTCTAAATGTGGGGCGGCCAGGCTGCGGAGCGTTCGCTGATGGCCGGCGGTATGTCGGCTGAGGCGGCGGCCATTGCGCGCGAGGCCCAGATGCGCTCGGAGGCTTCTGAGGCGGCTCGCATTGCCTATGTGACGCAGGCCCGCACGCTTCGCGAACGCCGCGGCTCGTTTATCAAGATGGTTGTCGTCTCCGCCCTTGTCGCGGCAATCTGCTCGCGCCTTCGTGGTACAGTTGGTGCGCTTGGGTTTTCGATCTCTACGGGCCTCGTGATCTGGGGTGTGGTCGATGCGGTCATGCTGACCAGTCAGATCAAGGTGCTCGACAAGCGCGCGATGGATATGATGCGCACCCGCGACGCTGCCGCTAAGATCGCCGCCGAGGCACAAGAACTGTAATGACGCCAGACTCGATGGGAAGGTCTAAAGATGGCACAGGATATGCAGGACGCCGGTAACGTCTCCGCCGAGCTCGACGCCATGGTGTGTGACCTGATTGGTGCGTTCTTGGACGACCTTGCCGCCGGCGAGAATCCGGGCGTAGTTGTGGCGATTGAGGACGCTGCTTCCAACCGATATCTGGCGGCGCTCGACGAGGACGGCGAAGAGGCGTGCCTGGAGGCGGCCACCAACTTTATTTCCGAGCACAAGATGGGTCTTAAGGACGAGGGCCTGGGCCGTATCGCCCGCTATGCCATCGGCTACACCGGCTGCGTCGAGATTGACGGCGGCTATCACGATGCTCTGCTCGTGAGCTTCTTCGAAACCACGCTCGAGAGTGGTTTTTCGGCATATGTGCTGTATGAGGGCATGGGCGCCGGCGATGGTTTTATGTGGAGCGACCCTGAACCTGCAGGTGAGGAAACCCCTCTCATCTAAAATCGCTAAAATAAACGAGTTTTCGGTAAAAGGCTCAATATTCCCGCTGAGCGTTGCATCGCTGGGCGGGTCGCATACGCGTGCCGTTTGTATATGGATAGAAGATAGGGGAACTACATGCGCGTAGACAATCTGAGGAACATCGCCATCATCGCCCACGTCGACCACGGCAAGACGACGATGGTCGATAAGCTCCTGCGTGCCACGGACGCCTTCCGTGCCAACCAGCAGGTCGAGGACCGCGTCCTGGATTCCAACGACCAGGAGCGCGAGCGCGGCATTACGATTCTCGCCAAGAACATCTCTATCGAGTACAAGGACGTTAAGATCAACGTCATCGACACCCCGGGCCACGCCGACTTTGGCGGCGAGGTCGAGCGCGTGCTGCGTATGGCCGACGGCGCCCTGCTGCTGGTCGACGCCTTTGAGGGTCCCATGCCCCAGACCCGCTTCGTGCTGCGTCACGCTATCGACACCGGCCTTAAGATTATGATCGTCATCAACAAGATCGATCGTCCGGGTGCTAACCCCGAGAAGGCCTACAACGACTGTCTCGACCTTATGGCCGACCTGGGCGCCACCGACGACCAGCTTGAGTTCGCCATGGAGCACGTGGTCTACGCCAGCGCCATGAATGGCTTTGCCCGCCTCGATCCCAACGACGGCAACATGGACATGTATCCGCTGCTCGATATGATCATCGACGACATGCCCGCGCCCGAGGTTGACGAGAACGCCCCGCTGGCCATGCAGTGCGTGACCATCGACCACTCCAACTTCGTTGGCCGTATCGGCATCGGTCGCGTGTATTCCGGCGCCATTCACCAGGGCGACCAGATTCTGGTTGTGAAGAACGACGGCTCCAGCGCCACCGCTACCGTCAAGCAGCTCTTTACCTTCGACTACCTGGGCCGCACCGAGTGCCAGGAAGTCGGCGCCGGCGATATCGCCGCTGTCGTGGGTATTGACCGCACCGATATCGGCGATGTTTACACCGACCCCGAGAACCCTGTCGAGCTCGAGCCCATCGAGATCGACCCGCCGACCCTGTCCATCGTCTTTGAGGCTTCGACCTCCCCGCTCGTCGGCCGTGATGGCGACATCGTGGGCGCCCGTCAGCTCAAGGAGCGCCTGTTCAACGAGGCCGAGAACAACGTGACCATGAAGATCGAGGAGCTCGAGGACAAGAGCGGCGTCGAGGTCTCTGGCCGCGGCATCCTGCACCTGTCCGTCCTGATGGAGTCCATGCGCCGCGAGGGCTTTGAGTTCCAGGTCGGCCGTCCCCGCGTTCTGTTTAAGAAGGACGAGAACGGCAACAAGATGGAGCCTGTCGAGCAGGCCGTCGTCGAGTGCCCGGACGAGTACTCGGGCAAGGTCGTTGAGGTCTTCGGTACCTCCGGCGGCATCATGACGAGCATGGACACCTCGGGCATCGTGACGCACCTCGAGTTCAAAATCCCGACGCGCGGCATCATGGGTCTTAAGAACCGCATCATGAACGTCACCCACGGCGAGGGCGTGTTCTACCACACCTTCCTGGAGTATGGTCCCTATGCCGGCGAGATCGGCAACCGTCAGAACGGCGCCATGATTTCTATGACCACCGAGAAGGCCGTCGCCTACGCTCTGGGCACGTTGCAGGAGCGCGGCCAGCTGTTCGTTGAGCCGGGCACCGAGTGCTATGAGGGCATGATCGTGGGCGAGCGCAGCAAGGCTGGCGACATGGTCGTCAACATCGCCCGTACCAAGAACCTGGGCAACCAGCGTTCCTCGACCTCCGATATCTCCGTCCAGCTGGTGCCGCCTCGCACCTTCTCGCTGGAGGAGGCGCTGGAGTATATCGCCGACGACGAGCTGGTCGAGATCACTCCCAAGAACATCCGCCTGCGCAAGCGTCTGCTCAACGCCACCGACCGCAAGAAGGCTGCCGTCCGCGCCGGCCAGGTCAACAAATAAGCGCTGGGCTTTATAGCGTCTAACAAGAAAGGGCGTCGACCGCAATGGTCGGCGCCCTTTTTGGTGTAAGGGGGCAGGCTCGTTTGCACCACGGCGGGGGCGGTTGTCCCTTCGAGCGGCTTCCCGGTCAAAGCTAAGTTGTTTAAACATATACACGAATCATTGAAATACAACCGCTTTGATACAAAACTGTCAACAGGTAAATATCAACTGGTATTAAATTAAAAGACCTCTTTACCTGCGGTTTACATGACTGGTATCTATATTGTATTTTATGCATTGTGGCATAGACGAACCGTCTTAGAAGTTGCTCCCCAATGGGTTCTTGCAATGCGCTAGGTAGGTTCTCGTAGATGTTGGGGTTTGTGTTCGATTCGACGATTCGCCGTATTCCACACTGTGTTGTAGGAATTAGGGGACAACTATGAACGCACACCGCTCACGGCCGCTGGGTATGGCTGCCCTGGTCTTTATTTTAATTAGCCTCACCGCCGCAGTTTTTCACAGTGCAGCCCCCGTGCGCGCCGAGGACGTGCCGACACCAACGCCGATTGTGATTGATGAGAATACGGCGGACGTTAGGGTTGAGCTGTTTACCGATGAGGGTCGTAAAACGCCTTTGGATGATAATGCCGTGCTTTCGACCAACACACTCTACGGTTCATTTAGTGCGAAGTTCGAGGCAAATCATGGCCCGAGTGCGGAGCGAAACGTTGCGGAGTACTCTCTCCCGGACAGCATTAAAGCATTTGACAATACCGGTGGCCGCCTTATGGATGATTCCAATCAAGAGGCCGGTACTTGGAGATGTGAGAACAATAAGCTGATTTTTACTTTTAAAGAGTCATGGATTAAGACACACCCATCCGACGTTCATGTTGGTGCTGATTTTTCATTCAAGCTGGCAAATGAGAACGTTGGCTCCGGCGATACAACAAAAGTTAAGTTTCCCGGTACAGCCGAAATCGACATTGCGACCATAGACGGCGATGTGACGGGAGCGAAGGAAGGAAAGTTCTCTCAATCCGGCAGCGAGGGAAAAGTAACTTGGACTCTCAAACTCGAGGTTGCCTCCTATGCTCACAATGTCTGCCTCACGGATGAGCTTGGCAGTAACTTCTCGTTCGTGCCTGGGTCATTTAAGCTGAACGATCGGGAACTCAATCCACAACCAACCATAAATAAACAGACTGCGAATCTGAATTTGGGGGATTTGTCCAAAGGGACTTATACGATTACCTATGATTCAGTGATGAACCCGGATGTATCCGTGGGCAACAAAGTTTGGATTAACCAACTCGACGATTCAAAAAATAATGCCAGCTGGACATGGGGCGGAGACCGTAGAGGTGGATTGGAAAAGCCAGGTTCAGCAAATGATTTCCGCTATGACATGATCAACAAGAGCGATGGCACCGGAACGCCGTCCGATATCACCTGGACGGTCACGCTCAACAACGGTGATATCAAAACCGACATGAATGGCTATACATTCACCGACACGCTGGATGAAAATCAGACTTATACGGGTGAATACGTTGTTTATAAGGGGCTTCGCGGCGAGAATAAGATTGCCGACGGCAATCTCGATGGTTCTGCCGGCACGACGTTTAGCTATACGTTTTCAAATCTGTCTGAAGAAGATAGGTACCAGCCCTATCGCATTGTCTATCACACCAAGATGAACAATCTAGACTCGTATGAGCCGGTCCAAAATATGGCGAAGATCGAGCATGAGGAGACGACGCTGCCATCGGGGACAAGCACGGCAACGTTTAGGCGCGGCATTGTCGAGCAGCTGATCACCAAAGAGCTGGAGTCGCATGATGAAAACGGCAATGCCACCTGGATCACCCATGTGAAGATTCCCGAGACGGTCGATGTGTCTCAAGTTAAGATCCTGGACACGTTCAAAAGTACGTATCTGCAGCACCTTAAAGTCGAATCGCTGGCCGTTCAAATCGGTGGTAAAACGCTCACCGAGGGGACCAGTACGAGTGGAGATTATTATTTCTACACTCGTGATGAGGTAACGAAAGGCAACAAGATTAACTTTAATATCCAGCTACGTGCCACCGGGACGGTAATGAGAGAGCTCAGGGCCAACGGATACCAGATTGATGTTGTGTACACGACTGTGACTGATAACCTTGACGGACAGTACTGGAATCTGGCGGCCGTGCAGTTTCCATTTGCCGGAAAGGACTTCAAGCAGTACTCGTCAGAGCCGTATTACATTGTCAATAACTCCAAGACGCCTGATGTTAACAAATCATCGGATGGATATACGTGGGATGGCAAATTTGATTGGTCGCAGGTCGAGCCCGGTTCAACTGAAAAGGGTGCCTGGATTGCGACGTGGACGGTTTGCGCCAACCGCTATAAGACTCCTGCTGATGAATTCTATGGTGCTGGAAAGCTTGACGGTCAGCCCATAACGATTAAGGATACCTTGCCGGCTGACGGAACTATGAGCTTTGTTCCCGGATCGGCCACATATACGCTTTATGCGAATCCCTATGACGAGCGTAAAGAAGCCGAACGTGAAGTGGCGAATCAGAGTGTTGAAGGGAATGTTTCAGGTAATGAAGTTACCTTCTCCATCCCCACGACGGCACTCGGTAAATATGCCGGTTATGCCAAGCTTACGTATAAAACGGCAATAAAGCGCAGCGTGCTCAACACTTCTACGAACTCGACTACGCTCAAAAACTCGGCCAGCGCCGAGTCGGGGAGCAAGACGTTCGGCTCCGGTAGTGGAACCGTCACCATTAAGAACAACGTACTGCAAAAGACCGGCGATCAAGTCTCTAACAGCAACCGTATCAAGTACACCATCTTGGTTAACGAATCGGCAGTTAACCTTAAGAGTGGCAGCGACTCCCTTGAGCTTGTCGATGTCATGGATGCCAAGTGCACGCTGGTGACGGATTCGGTCAAGGTGTACCAGCGCAATGGAACGGGCTGGAGTTTACTTAGCTCGAATCAATATAGGGTCGGTGCCGAGGCCGTTCCCGATCAATCGGGCTCGACTTGTACACAAATGACGCTTACGGTACCCGACGAGGAGTATCTCAAGGTTGAATACGAGATTATTCCTGCTGGCAATACGGGCGAGCATGTTTCTCTGACCAATAAAGCGTCTCTTAAGGGCGTTTTCGGGGGCGATACTGGCCATACAAAGGACTGGGAAATTCAAAAGCTGAATGGTTCGGCTGTCGGTAGCGGTGGCGGTATCACGGTGACCAAGGTCGATGCGAGCGATATCACAAAGAAGTTGCCCGGTGCCGAATTTACGCTTTATGAGGTCGATATGGATAAGGCTATGCAGTCAGGTGTCGACGGCGCCATGACCGAGCCTCCTCAGAAGGCCACGACTAATAGCAATGGTGAGGCAGCGTTTGGGTCTGAGGGCAATAAGATGAAGGCCTATACGCTGTACTGTCTCAAAGAAACCACCGCGCCCGAGGGCTATACTGCGATTTCCGAACCCGTATGGATTATGTTGAAAGGGCAAGACGAGCAGCAATACAAAGAGGCCCTTGCTAAGGCAGAGAGATTGAAGCAGGTGTGTGCCGTCGTCAAGACCCCAACGGCGAGTACTGCCATTATGGTTTCTGACGAACCGTATAGTGGGCAGGCCGTGATTTCTGCCACCAAGACGCTCGAAGGCTCGACCTTGCAAGAAGGCCAGTTCGGGTTTGTGCTCAAGGACAAGAACACCGGTAGGGTTCTCCAGACCATCAGGAATGGCGCGGATGGTGATATTAACTTTGTCTTGGATTACACCGAGATGGGGACCTATGAGTACACTATCTCCGAGGTCATTCCCGAGGGCGCCGACGAGAACAACGTCAAGAATCACATTACCTACGACACAACCGAGTATGAGGTCACGGTTACGGTGACCAGAGGCACGGGAAAGCTCGATACAGCCGTTACCTATGGCGGTACTGACCCCACAGTTCCGCCGACTTTTACCAACAAGTACTCGACTACGCTACCTGAGGCGGGCGGGGCTGGTTTGACTATGACGTATCTGGCCGGCGCTTCGTTGCTGTGCTTCGCCGCGACGTGGATGCATGCTCGTCGCCATCGCGATCGGGATCGAGGTGGTCGCCGTGAGTAAACTGCACCGCCGCTTGTTGACCGTCATGATGGTGGCCATGACAGCTATCCTCGCTTTTGCAGCGTCGCCCGAGACGGCCCGTGCTGCCGATGCTGGGGCCATCACGATTGGCGGCGTCGTCGCGACGCAATACGATGCATATCAGCTCTTTTCGGCAACTGTTACCGATAAAGCCGGCTCCGATCAAAAGGTCGCGACGGACCTGGCGTGGGCGAGCGATGCAGTTCGTCAGGCTGTTCTTCCCGTTCTTTATGATGCGGGGCTTGATAGATCGGCATCGACGGCGCAAGCGGCAGCCGAATGGATGAATGCCGACGGGCATATGACGACCGCGCTGACGGTAAAGCTTGCCCACGCGATTTGCAATGCCGACGCAACTTCCGTGGCCCTTAACGCGGACACGGCGGCCGAGCTGCCCTGTGGATACTGGCTCATCGTCGCCGACGACGACGCCATCGCCCAGAACGAGGCCGGTACCGCGCCGATCATGGTCCTGGTCGGCGGCGGCGCCGTCACCGTCAGGCCCAAGGCGGCGACGCCCAAGGTGTCCAAGCACGTGCTGGAGGACAGCGCCGCCGCATGGCAGAAGGCCGCCGACGCCACGGTCGGTGACGACCTGTGCTGGCGCCTCTTGGCCACGGTCCCGGCGGGGCTCACGGCCTATGACACCTATACGGTGCGGTTCGTCGACACCATGGGCGCGGGGCTCGACCCCTCCAAGGTGGCCGCGAGCATGCGCGTGTACGTGGCGGCGGGCGCGGACGGCGGCTTCGACGCCGTCGCATGTGAGGGCGGTAACGCCAACTCGACGCCGGCTAAAGGGTGGACAGATATTACTTCACAGTGCAAGGTCTCGATCGAGGGCAATGCCTTCACCGTGCGCACCGGCGACCTGATCGCCGCGCTCGGCGGGGCCGACGCCTTCGCCGCGGGCGCCCGCGTGGTCGCCGTGTACGACGCGCCGTTGGGGGCCAATTGCAATCGAGGCGCCACCAAGGGCAACCCCAACGAGGTCTACCTGCGCTACCCGCGCTCTCCCTTCGCCGACCAGTCCGGCGACGCCGGATTCACCCGCACGCCGAGCGATGACGCCATGGCCTATACCTGGGGGCTCAGCCTCATCAAGCGCTCAAGCTCGGACGATAAACCGCTCGCGGGCGCCAAGCTGCGCATCATCGATGACCGCGGACGTATTCTAACGACTGACGGCTCGTGGTCGACGGATGCCGACGCATGCGTCACCACGGGCGCGGATGGCCATGTGGAATTGAGCGGTGTGGACGCGGGTGTCTACACCGTCGAGGAGGTCGCGGCTCCCAAGGGCTACACCGCCTTTGAGGGTAAACGTACGGTGACGGTTACGGCCGAGGGCCTGGACGTTAAACAGGTGGCGGCCGCGAAGCCCAAGGTGACCGTATCGGTCGAAAGCCCCCTACGGGTTGATGCCGCCGATGCCGGGACGGGTTTGATTGAACTGTCGGTGCTCAACACCCCAAGTAAAGAAGCAAGTCGAGGCTTTATGCCCTCGACGGGAGATAGAACGTTGGTGCTGGTGGCGGTTTTGGCTGCCATCGGAGTGGCGGCTATTGTTGTCGCGTTCGTCATCAAGTGGGGAGGAGGTCGCCGTGAAAAATAATTGTCCCCCCTTTTTTGTTCAATGGCGTACTGCCTCCGTAGCGAGTGACGCGCAGGTCCATCGGCCTGATGATCATTGGTTTTGAAAAAGTTACTAGAGAACCCTCCAAGAAAAGCGGGGCACTCGGTCGATGCGATCGGGTGCCCCGCTTCGTTTGTTGGTGCAAAGTAACCCGACCCCTCTGCATCATCACAAAGGTGCTTGTCCCCTTTGTGGTGGTTGGTGGCTAAGCGGTGGGGAGTCCTGGCATGTTAGCCGGCTGCTGCGGCTTGAGGTGGGCGTTGCGCCAGATGATTTGGATGATGTAGCCGAGCATAAAGACAAAGGCCACACCGCTGATGAAATCGCCTACGAGGGGGATTGCCGTAAGCGTGCCCGCGGCGATGCCACCCACGGCTGCCATGGCGTAGCGGTTCTGGTTGTGTCCGACCATGCGGACGATCGCACACCCCGCAAAGGCACTCGACACCAACGCGATGCCGATAACGCCGCACAAGAGGGCTCCGGCAAGCGACAGACCGGCGATAGAGATAATCAGCAGTAGGACGGCGGGGACGATAGCAATCGTACCCAGAAGACCGCTCACCCACAGGGGCGTGGGGTGCTGGTGGAGCATGCCGGCGGCGCTGGCAGTCGCACGCGGGAAGACGAGCTCGAGAAGCAGAGCGACAAAGCAGGTCGAGAGTGCCGCGGCGACGATACCGCCGATGACATCGTTAACGGTGGAAGTATCCTCGTTCTCGGTGCGGTCGATCTTGAGCGCGCCGACCTCGGCTCCCGCGGCGCGCTCGGGGTCCTCGGAGACGTGCGCGTTCACGGTGCCGGTGATGTGGGCGTTTTTGCCCAGGATGAGCTTGTCGGCCCAAACCTCAACATCGCCCTCGACGGTGCCATCGATAGTCACCGTATCGCCCGCAAGCGCTGCCGACTTGGTGGAGCCGCGCAGGGCAACCGTCTCGCCTATCGCGTAAAAACAGTTGGCGGTGCTGTCGGAATTGAGCACAACGTGCTGACCGACGACCGTGACGCTGCCATCAACCGTGGTCTTGGCGATATCGATAGTGCGTGCCGCCAAGCGGACGGCGCCGCCCACCGTGCAGTCGCGGATAGAGAGGGTATCGCCCGCGGCGATGATATCGCGGTCAATGGACGCATCGTCCAAGTTGAGGGCCTGGCCGGCCCAGTACAGGTCACCCTCGACGCCAGACGGATCGACGTCATTGTCGGTCGCAAGGACATTGCCTGCCGTGTCCGTGCCAGCAAATGACGCTGTGGGAAGCACGGTGATCGCCAGCGCGATGAGCGCAAACAGGATGGTGATGCGGCCCCACGCTTTACGGCGCTGGGTCGACGGGAATTGATTGCAGGGCATAGTGAATCCTTCGTTAGATACTCGGCATGTACCTAACAGGGTACCCAACGTGCGAGCGCTCTAAAAGAACCTCTCGGTTGCATTTCGAAGGGTCGTGCCGGGCTGCCTACTTTTTACGGTGCAAAAAGCGCGCGATGTCTTCTTCGGTGGGGCTTTTGATGTCAAAGCGCAGCGAGAGCCAGCGCAGACCCATGGTCACGACAACGCATACGACCAGCGCGGCGACATTGCTCATGATGCCGCTCATAACGAGACACACATAGCTTGTCGATCCGGCGATGGCGGCGATGGCATAAAAATTAGTACGTTGGAAAATGCCCGGAACCACGCCCATAAAGCCGTCGCGCAACATGCCGCCGCCCACCGCGGTGAAAAAGCCCATCATGATGCACACCGCCGGCGCAAAGCCGTAGACCAGCGCCTTGTCTGCTCCAGTGGCGGCGTAGATGCCGACCGAGATGATGTCGAGCAGGGGAATGAGTTTTTCGGGTTTGTCGACGATTGCCGGGAAAATATAGATGATGGCTGCCGTGGCAATGGAAAGCGGGAGTGCCATCGGCTGGTTGAGGATGTAGACGTTGCCCACCTGCAACGTCATGTCGCGCAAGAGACCGCCGCCCAGACCGCAGACCACCGCGAGCGCGACCGCGCCCACCAGGTCGAGCTTGTGCTCGCGCGCAACCAGTACACCCGAGATCGATGCAGCGACGACGGCGAACATCTCGAGCCAAAACGGAATAGCGACCATGGCATCCGAGGCATGTGAGGTAATGGTTATGGCGGCGACGACGGGCAAGATGGGGTCCTTTGGATCGTGGGTTTAGACAATGCCCGTACATAGTACATGGTTGGCGGGCGTGGCGACCCTATTGCTCGGTAAACGGTTGGCAGCGGATGCTGACATGGCATTGCTGGAATGCCAGGGATCCAAAACATGTACGTCACCCTCCAAAAACGGCATTTTTCGACATCTTTGGAGGCGGACGTACATGTTTGGATTGAGCTCACAGCATGAGTGAGTTGATTTACTCACATCCGGTATATTTCCCCACTTCAACGGACATAAGAGTTGGATACCGGCTCAGAGCGAGAGGCCCTCAATGGATACCCCTGTTCTCATTTCGCATAAAACCGCATGGCTTGTCCATCATGCACCCCAGAATTTGGTTCAGTCTCTTGCGCGGCACGACTACCAGATAGGCGCACAAGGCATCTCCACCCAGCAACGTGTTGCGCGCATACGACAGGCTCTTACCGACTGCGGCATTCCGTCCGATATGCTTAAGACTATCGATATCGCGATTGTATTCGAATTCGAGCGAATTCGTACCAAAGGCGTCGTTTGTCACATTCTTGGACAAAATCTTCCCTACGAGCATATTAACGAGTTGACGCCCGGAATCTTCATCACCGACGAAGCCTTCACCTTTGTGCTCGCTGCCGAGTGGATGGATAGGATCGAATATCTCGAATATGGCTATGAAGTTTGCGGCGATTATCGCATGAGGCTCAATCCCGCCGACCCTTATACCGGGCAACCAGCCACTACCTCCAAGGATGAAATAACCAAACTGCTCGATCGGCACCCCGGCAAACCCGGTGCCACACGTGCACGGCTCGCGCTCAGGCACATCTACGATCACTCGGCCTCGCCTATGGAGACCGCTTCGGCAATCGCCCTCTCGCTCCCAACAAGCGAAGGCGGCGTTGGTATCCGAGGTATCGAACTCAACAAACCGCTCGAGATCCCTCAACGTCTCTGGCATTGCACAAAAGCCCGAACACTCAAAATCGATGCCCTCATTACCTATAAGCGCAGGGAGCTCGGTATCGAATATAAGGGCGGTTTTCACGATGAGCTCGAGCGCAAGGGAGCAGATGCGGAGCGAGAGGCCGTTCTCTCCCAAATGGGATATCGAATCGTTACGCTCACTTCGGCTCAGTTCGGCAGCCAGCTCGCCTTTCACCGCGCCATGAACAACATTCGCGAAGCACTCGGCATGCCTCGCTGTACCGACACCGGGTACCAGCGAGAGCAAAACGAACTACGCAAGGCGCTTATTCGCAACTGGAAGGGCATGCGAGACGAAGAGGCACCTTCCGAATAGTGCCACTCCCGTGAACTCAATCCAAACGTGTACGTCAGCCTTCAAAGATGTCGAAAAATGTCGGTTTTGGAGGGTGACGTACATGTTTGGGGAAGCGTGGGATCGAGACGTATTTCGAGGCTTATAGGACAAAATGTGTGTCCCGATAGAACATCCGTTTCCATCCATTAAT
>CAUAAZ010000024.1 GCA_958427145.1 uncultured Collinsella sp. | reverse complement strand
GATTGGCGAAAATGCGTTGGTGGAAATGGTGAAAATTACATTGACGCTAACACACCCCGACAAGCGCCTCGCGAACTCGAGCCTGCTCAAGGCCTGCGCGGCGAGGCCGGCGGGCGCGCGCACGACGATCCACTCGGACCGGGGCGGCCACTACCGCTGGCCGGAGTGGATCGGGATCTGCGAGGAGAACGGCCTGGTCAGGAGCATGTCCGCGAAGGGCTGCAGCCCGGACAACTCGGCCTGCGAGGGCTTCTTCGGGCGCCTCAAGAACGAGTTCTTCCACTACAGGGACTGGGAGGGCGTGACGGCCGAGGAGTTCATGGGAAGGCTCGAGGCCTACCTCGTGTACTATCGTGAGGAGCGGATCAAGAAGTCCCTCGGGTGGCTGAGCCCGATGGAGTACCGCAGGAAGCTTGGATACGCCTAGGCGCGGTCCAAGAAATCGTCCGCACCCCCAATCAGGAACTATTTCACCGCAATTGAAGAGGGCTGGGTGGATGGCGGGGTAGCTAAAAGAGCCCCGTCCCTAATTAGCTACTTGGGCTCGGTTGATGTCCATGCTGGCGATGAGGTTGATGCTGGTGTCGAGGAGGTCTTCCAGTACGACGTCGCCCATGCGGATGGGGGCGTTGACGACCAGGCCTCGGATGAGGTTCATGGCTTGGGCGTGGAGTTCTAGCGGGATGGCCTTGGCGGTGCGGACAGGCAGCAGCGTCTCGTCGCCGCCAGATACTGCTACGGTAGTGGTGAGCACGCGCATGGGGCAGGTGAGCTCCTGATGTGCGAACTTATTACCGCGCGGACAGCTGTTGCCGGTCACGGAGCGCACCTCTACCACGGCGCCGTCTGCGTCACGCTCTACCTCTACGGTCAGGAGACACTCGGATGGGCAGGTGGTGCAGTTGAACTGCAGCGTATCGATTGCGTTATTGCTCATGAGCTATGCCTCCTCGATGGGATTAACGGACAGGACAATCTCGCTGACACCCAGGTCGAGCGCTTGTTTGATGACCTTTGCCGGCATTGGAAAGCTTTCCATGACGCTTGGCTTAAATGCACGGACCTTGCCTACGAATAATTCCTCGCCGCCAGCGAGAATACGCACGCGGGCGGCGTCGACCGGTCGGCGTACGCGGAAGTTGAGTTTGGTGAGTGCCACAGCCGTAATGCGCCCCGGCAGCGCGTAGCCCGCGATGCCGGCAGGGGAGACGGTGAGCTCGCAGCCCGCGTCCGCGGCACCCGCCTCAGCATCCGTGTCGCCACCCAGCGCGTACGCCGCTGCAGCTGCGCCAGCCCTCTCGGACTCGGTCGTCACGTTGTCGGCTAGGTCGTGCACATGCAGCACATTGCCGCAGGCAAAGATGCCCGGCACGCCCGTCTGCAGGCTCTGGTCCACCACGGCGCCGCGCGTGCGCGGGTCAAGCTCCACGCCTGCGGCAACCGAAAGCTCGTTCTCGGGAATCAATCCCACCGAAAGCAGCAGCGTATCGCACGGAACGATGCGCTCGGTCTCCGGAATGGGCACCAGGTGCTCGTCGACCTTGCTTACCTCGACGGCCTCCACGCGGTCGTGCCCGATCACACGTGTGACGGTGGTGGACAGGTGCAGCGGAATGCCAAAGTCGTCCAGGCAGTTCTTGACGTTGCGACGCAGACCGTTGGCGTACGGCATGAGCTCGTACACGCCCTCGACGGAAATCCCCTCGAGCGTGCAGCGGCGCGCCATGATAAGCCCGATGTCGCCCGAGCCTAAAATGACGGCGCGCGAGCTGGGCTTGAGGTTTTCGATATTGATGTATCGCTGCGCCAAGCCGGCCGTAAATACGCCGGCGGGACGGCTACCGGGGATCTTGATCTCGCTGCGGGTGCGCTCGCGGCACCCCATGGCAAGGACGACCGTACGCCCGGTGAGCTGTAGCATGCCGACACGGCTCATGAGCGTGACGGTATGGACCGCGGCGGTTCCCGCGGCCTCGCCCGTGCCCGGGTCGCCCGCGCCTTCGCCCTCGCCCGAATCGATCCCAAGCACCATGCTGTCCAAGAACAGCACGATGTCGGTCGCGCGCACCTGGTCGATAAAGCGCTGCGCGTACTCGGGGCCGGTGAGTTCCTGCTTAAAGTGCGACAGGCCAAAACCCGGGTGAATGCACTGGCGGAGGATGCCGCCCAGGTGCTGCTTGCGCTCCACGATGGCCACGCGTGCGCCGGCCTTATGCGCGGCAAGCGCGGCCGCCATGCCGGCAGGTCCGCCGCCGATAACGACCACGTCGAAGGCCTGTGTTGCTACCGACACTGCGGCTCCGGCCTCTGCGCGTTCGTCGTGCATGTCAAACGTCGCCATCCTAGCTCACCCCTTTCAGCGGTCCTTCGACCAGCCAAGATCCGGCATCCTCCAGCAGCACCTCGCTGGGGTCGCAGCCCAGCTCGCGGGCAAGAATCGCCACCATGCGGCTCTGGCAAAAACCACTCTGGCACCGACCCATGCCGGCACGGCAGCGCCGCTTGACGCCCTCGACCGAAACCGCGCCCGGGCGGCGTCGGATCGCTGCCACGATCTCGGCCTCGGGCACCGTTTCGCAGCGGCAGACGATCTGCCCCCACGCGGGATCGGACTCAATGAGCTCTTCCTTGCGCGCGAGCGGCGCGCGGTCAAAGTCGTCCGGCGCACGGCGAATCGGGTTCCAATCGGCGCGTTCGCGCAGGGTCACGCCGGCGTCGCGCAGCACTTGCTCCATGCGCTCGGCAATGGCCGGGGCGCTCGCCACGCCCGGCGACTGAATGCCCGCCGCCTGGAACAGCCCCAGCACCACAGATGACTGCCCAATAAAGAAGTCGTTCGTTCCCTTAATGACCGGGCGTCCGCCGGCAAACGCGCGCACCACGCGGCGCGTGTCCAGATCGGGCACCAGTTTGCGCGCGCCGGTCAGGAGCGCGTTGACATCGGTCGCGTAGGTTTGTGTATCGCCCGGCTCGCGCACGGCGGCGGTCGCGGTGATCACGGTGTTGCCATGCACGGTGCCTGTCACGATGACGCCCTTCGACACCGGCGTCGGCACCGGGTAGAGCGGCATGAGCGCGCGCGGTTCCTTGTCCAGTACCACGATGTTGCCCTGGCGCCAGACCATCTGGAACTCCTCGGCGCCGGCCATATGCGAGATATCCGCGGCTCCGTTGCCTGCGGCGTTGATTAGGTAACGGCAGTGCACGTCTCCTGCGGGCGTTGCCAGCGTAAAGCGCGCAGCTCTGTCATCCGAGTCGGCAACTTCAATTGCCTCCACTGGCGCAGACCGCATAAACGTCACGCCGTTGGCAACGGCGTTCTCCAGCGCGGCGATGGCTACTTCAAACGGGTCAACGTAACCGGTCGAAGGGCACCATAGCGCGCACGTGGTCTGGGCACTCGCGCGCGGCTCCAACTCGTGGATGCGCTCGGGGCCGACAATCGACAGCTCGGGCACGCCGTTGGCCAGGCCATTCTGGCGCAGCTTCTTCAGTTGTGCGCGGTCCTCGTCGCTGAAACCCAGCACCATCGAACCGGTGCGGCGGAACAAAAATCCGAGCTCCTGGGCCCACGTGCCATATAGCTCGCAACCACGGGCGTTGACCTGCGCCTTTACCGTGCCCGGTGCCGGATCGTAGCCGGCGTGCACCAGACCGCCGTTGGCCTTCGACGCGCCCAGCGCGATATCGTTGGCGGCCTCGGCTACGCAAATAGATAGGTCATAGCGCGCGAGCTGCCTCGCGATGGCGCACCCGGTAATGCCCGCGCCCACAATTGCGATATCAAACGTTTCTGCCACGGTGCCTCCAAGACAAGTTGACAGGATGTCAATAAGACCATCCTACGGTCTGCGTGCGTCCAACACGGCGGCAATGCGGCGAACAGCCCCGCTGCATCTGCCAACGGTAGGCGAGGGGAAGCTCGGTAACGTCGACGTCTTTGTCTGCTGACCCCGGTGCCGGAAGTTTGTCTCGATCTGTAACAGTAAGAGGGGTTTTGGAGCCCAAGATGTTACAGATCGAGATTGAAGTCGGGGAGGAACCCCTGTGTCTAAATCTGTAACATCTAGACCCGGATTCCGCTCCCACCTGTTACAGATTGAGATGTTTGTGTCCGCGTCAGCCCCGCGCCTAGCCGTGGTCCCATATAAACAAACCCCGTGGTAAACTTGCACGGACTGTTAATATTCCGAAAGGTACCCGTAATGTCCAAGTACATCTCCGAGCTCATGTCGCCGCAGCTTATGGGCGTCGTCTATGCCTTCGTTGGCTTTATCATCGCCCTGTATGTGCTGTCGGTCGTCTATGTGTTCATCGACGCTCGCCGCCGCGGCGCCAGCGCCTACGTGGCATGGGGCATCATCGCCCTCATCCCGTTTGTAGGCCTCATTGCCTACCTGGTCCTGCGCCCGCACTCCTACGCGTCCGACCGCGAGGAGCAGGAGCTGGACATGGCCCTGCGCGAGCGCCAGCTTGCCCAGTACGGCACCTGCCCGCAGTGCGGCGCGCCCATCGAGAAGGACTTCGTCGTCTGCCCGGTGTGCGATACCCAGGTTCGCAACGTGTGCCCCAGCTGCCATCGCCCGCTCGATGCGCACTGGAAGGTCTGCCCCTACTGCCGAACTCGTATCCAGTAACGCATCCATCGCCGGGCCGGCCGCAAGCCACGGGCACGCCGTAAGCCACGCGCGCCCCACAGCCCTGCCCCACACGATGAAGCATGCGTAGAAAATCGCCCGCCGTGCCATTAAGGTGCGGCGGGCGCTTGTATACCAAGGCAACCTGCCTATAATGATGCAAGTCAAAAACGCCGAGCGCATCGCACGCACTTGCATCAGGCATCCGAGAGGAGAAAACATACCCATGAAGGCACTCTACAATGACGGTTCGGTGGCCGAGCTCCCGCAGGACGAGGTCACGCACGTCATCCGCCACTCTGCCGCGCACATCATGGCGCAGGCCATCAAGCGCCTCTATCCCGAGGCCGACTTTGCCTACGGTCCCGCGACCGACAACGGTTTTTACTACGACGTCGACCTGCCCGAGGGCGTCAAGATCAGCGAGGACGACTTCCCCGCGATCGAGGCTGAGATGAAGAAGATCGTCAAGGAGAACCTCAAGTTCTCCGTGTACGAGAAGCCCCGCGCCGAGGCCATCGCCCTTATGGAGGAGCGCGGCGAGAAGTACAAGGTCGAGCACATCGGCGACCTGGACGACGACGCCCGCATCACCTTCTACCAGCAGGGCGACTACATCGACATGTGCGTCGGCCCCCACATCTGCTACACCAAGGCCCTCAAGGCCTTTAAGCTCACCGGCGTCTCGGGTGCCTACTGGAAGGGCGACAAGGACAACAAGATGCTCACCCGCATCAACGGCGTCGCCTTTGCCACCAAGGAAGAGCTCGACGAGCACATGCACATGCTGGAGGAGGCCAAGAAGCGCGACCACCGTAAGATCGGCCGCGAGATGGACCTCTTTATGATGCGCGACGAGGCCCCCGGCTTCCCGTTCTTCCTGCCCAACGGCATGATCCTTAAGAACACGCTGCTGGATTACTGGCGCGAGATCCACCACAAGGCCGGCTACGTGGAGATCTCCACGCCGCTCATCATGAACAAGCAGCTGTGGAAGACCTCGGGTCACTGGGACCACTACAAGGACAACATGTACTCCACCGTCATCGACGACGAAGAGTACTGCATTAAGCCTATGAACTGCCCGGGCGGCGTGCTGGTGTACGCCTCCAAGCCGCACTCCTATCGCGAGCTGCCCATTCGCGCCGGCGAGATTGGCCTGGTACACCGTCACGAGCTGCGCGGTGCCCTGCACGGCCTGTTCCGCGTGCGCTGCTTTAACCAGGATGACGCCCACCTGTTTGTGCGTCCCGACCAGCTGACCGACGAGATCGTGGGCGTGGTCAACCTCATCGATTCCGTGTACCAGAAGTTTGGCTTTAAGTACCACGTTGAGCTTTCCACCCGCCCCGAGGACTCCATGGGTTCGGACGAGGATTGGGCGCGCGCCGAGGAGGGCCTGCGCACCGCTCTGGAGAAGCTGGGTATGGACTACGAGGTCAACGAGGGCGACGGCGCCTTCTACGGCCCCAAGATCGACTTCCACCTGGAGGACTCGCTCGGCCGTACCTGGCAGTGCGGTACCGTCCAGCTCGACTTCCAGATGCCGCTCAACTTTGACCTGGAGTATGTGGACGCCGACGGCACCAAGAAGCGCCCCATCATGCTGCATCGCGTGTGCTTTGGCTCCATCGAGCGCTTCATCGGTATTCTGATTGAGCACTTTGCGGGCAAGTTCCCCACCTGGCTGGCTCCCGTGCAGGTCAAGGCCCTGCCCGTCTCTGAGAAGAGCCGCGACTACGCCCACGAGGTGTGCGCCAAGCTGGAGGAGGCCGGCATTCGCGTTGTCTGCGACGACCGCGACGAGAAGATCGGCTACAAGATCCGCGAGGCCCGTTCCATTGACCGCGTGCCCTACATGCTCATCCTGGGCGAGAAGGAGGTCGAGGCCGGCAACATCTCCGTTCGCGATCGCTCCAACGAGACCGTTCAGATGAGCGTTGACGAGTTTGTGGCCAAGGTGCTCGAAGAGATCAAGACTCGCGCTTAGCACAAACAATACAAGAATTAACAAAGGCGATCGTCCTCGCGGGCGGTCGCCTTTTTTGTTGTCTATAGAAGAAAAGCCGCTGGTTAGAGCGGCTTTTTTGTTGTGCAAAAAGGTACAGGTTTTTGTATCTTTCGACGAAGCTCATTATACGAGCAAACTGCTCGCGTTTTCCCAGATTGCACAAAATGCGCCGCGAATGGGTGCATCTCCATACGCCTCTACAAAAACCTGTACTTTTGCGACTGCGCCTAGCTGCGAGCGAGAAGCCTGTTCTTAACGCCCCTGCATCCGCGTGCGTCGCGGATGCAAGTTAAGGGGGCGAGAGATGGAACAGACAATGCGGCGCCAAGAGCAGCTGCCCGGTGCTTTTAACGGCGCCATCACCAACAGCCAGCGCGGTCGCATCCGCTGGTATCTGGTCCACACCCCCAACGGTAAAGAGCGTGAGACCTGTGAAAAGGTCCGCGGCATTATCCCGCACGAGCTGATGCAGGACGCTTTTGTGATGCAAAAGGAGTTCTGGTTTAAGCGGGACGGCGCCTGGTCGCTCCAAACCAAACCTATGTACAAGGAATACTTCTTCGTCGCCACGCGCGATGCCGCCCTTCTCGACAAGGCTTTGGCCCAGTTGAGTTTTGGCTGCCGCATTGCCGGCAGCAGGGAGCGCGCCTATGCGCCCATGCCGGACGATGCGCAGGACTGGTACCGCAGTGTGCTCGACGACGACGGCGTGGTGCGCAACAGCGTAGCCCGCATAGAAGACGGCGTGCTGCACATAGAGCAAGGGCCCTTGGTGGGGCAAGAGGCCCGTGTTAAGAAGATCGACCGTCATAAGCGCTGGTGCTTGGTAGACGTGGGCGAAGGCGACTCCGCTTTTAGGGAGCTGCTTCCGCTGGACGTGCCCAGTAAGACGTAAGGGGGCGTCGCACTGGCAATTCATTCGCATTCTGAATTCATCGATTGGGGGATCCCTGGGAACAGGGACGTGGATTTGAACTTGACTACTAACGAAGCGACAAGGCAAAACGCGCCGGTGGGAGCCGCGCTTGTTGCCCAGGCCATGGATCGGCGCAACGGCGCCGGTCGCTACCAGGCTATGCAGGCCGTGAAGGACTGGGACCGCACGCGCCTGGGCTACAGGGCCGTAAAGCGCGCGTTCGACATCGTGTTCAGCGGCTGCGTGCTGGTAGTCATCGCCATACCCAGCCTTGTGCTCGCCGCGGCAATCCGCCTGGAGAGCGAGGGCAACCCGTTCTACAGCCAGATCCGCGTGGGCCAGACCCACCGCGACGGCAGCCTGTCCACCTTCCGCATGTGGAAGTTCCGCAGCATGTATAAGGACGCCGACGAGCGCCTCGCCGAGCTCAAGGGGCAGAACGAGATCGCCGGCGCCATGTTCAAGATGAGGGATGACCCGCGCGTCACCAGGATCGGCAGGTTCATCCGCAAGCACTCCATCGACGAGTTCCCGCAGTTCCTCAACGTGTTCCTGGGCCAGATGTCCGTCGTCGGCCCGCGCCCGCCGCTTCCCAACGAGGTGGCCGAGTACACCGAGTACGACCTGCAGCGCCTTGCCGTGAAGCCCGGCATCACCGGCTGGTGGCAGGTGACGGAGCGCAACTCGACCGGGTTCGATGGCATGGTCCGCCGCGATCTCGAGTACATCGCCAGCCGGGGCATTTTCACCGACCTCAAGATTGTAATCCTCACGGTGATCGAGGTCATCACCGGCAAAGGTGCGTGCTAGATGCGCATCGCGATGATCGGACATAAGAGATACGGCTCCCGCGAGGGCGGCGTGGAGGTCGTCGTGACCGAGCTTGCCCGCCGCATGGCGGCGCTCGGCCATGAGGTCACCTGCTACGACCGTTCCGGCAGCGATGTCATGACGGGCGATGCCGCGGACTGCCGCGAGCGCGTCGTCGACGGCGTGCGCGTCGTACCGGTTAAGACAATCGACAAGAAGGGCCTCGCTGCCCTCTCGTCCTCATATTTTGCTACCAAGGTGGCTATCAAGGACCGTCCCGACGTGATCCACTACCACGCCGAGGGCCCCTGCGTGCCGCTACCTTTGGCCAAGTGCGCGGGCATTCGCACCGTGGCCACCATCCACGGCCTGGACTGGCAGCGCGCCAAGTGGGGGAAGCTCGCCAGTACCTACATCAAGATGGGGGAGAAGGCCGCCGCGACTAAGGCGGACGGTCTTATCGTGCTCTCTGAGGGCGTCAGGCGTTACTTCATGGAAGCCTACGGCCGCGAGGCGGTCTTTATCCCCAATGGCGTAGATGCCAAGGGGGCCCTTCCGGCGAGTGTTATCAAGGAGAAGTGGAATCTCGAGAAGGACTCCTACCTTCTCTATCTGGGGCGTTTGGTGCCCGAGAAGCGCCCTGAGCTGCTGATCGAGGTATTCAAGGCCCTTGATACCACTAAGCGCCTGGTCATCGCTGGCGGCAGCTCCGATACCTCAGCGTATGAGAAGGAGCTGCGCGCTGCAGCCCAGGGCGACAACCGCATAGTGTTCACCGGTTTCGTCAACGGTGAGCCCCTGGAGGAGCTGTACTCCAACTGCTATGCCTACGTGCTGCCTTCCGACGTGGAGGGTATGCCCATGAGCCTGCTGGAGGCCATGGCATATGGCCGCTGCTGCGTGACGAGCGATATCCCCGAGTGCGCGGATGTCCTGGCTGGTGCGGGAGTGACATTCCTTAGGGGGGATGCTGCTGCGCTTAGGGCTTCGCTTGAGAGCTTATTGGCCGATCATGCTCGAGTTGCCGCTATGGGCGACGCTGCAAATAAGCGTGTCCTCTCTACCTATAACTGGGGTTCTGTCGTTGCGCGTACTCTCGATCTGTATAAGGAAATTCGTTAGATGAAGATTATCCTTGTTAACAAATTCCACTATCTCAAGGGTGGCTCGGAAACGTATTACTTCGGTCTCGCCGAAGGTCTCAAGGCTGCCGGTCATGAGGTTCATTTCTTTGCCATGGAGGGGGATAACAATCTCCCGTGCGAAGATGCCGACCTATTTGTTTCGGCAAAGGATTACAACGGACCGTCTTCGCTCACGCAAAAAGTCTCCGCTGCTGCCTCGCTTATCTATTCCAATGAGGCTAAAGAGAAATTCCAGGCACTGTGTGAGCGGGTACAGCCGGACGTTGTCCATATGAACCTCGTTCATCGCCAGATTACCCTGTCGATCCTCGATGCCCCTTACCTTAAGGAGCATGGCGTCCCCGTGCTCTTCACGGCCCATGACTATATCCTTGTTTGTCCCAACTATCTCATGCTCGATGGTAGAGGAAGCGTCTGCGATGCCTGCCTGGGCGGCAAGTTCTCAAACTGCCTCAAGCGCAAGTGCGTTAAGGGCTCTACGGCTAAAAGTGCTATGGCCTTTGCTGAGGCTGAATATCTTAGGCTGAGCCATGCTTATAACAAGATTGATAAGATTGTCTGCCCCTCGAGCTTCATGGCGCAGAAGACCATTGAGGGCGGACTTGAGTCAAATCGTGTTTCCCATATGACTAATTTTTGTTCTGCGGAGACGCTTGAGCAGGCTCACTCTGATTTTGACGGTACCGATTACAAGAGCCCGTACCTTCTATTCTTTGGAAGGTTGTCCAAGGAGAAGGGCGTCGATCTTCTGATTGACGCTTTTACCTCGATTGAAGACATGATTCCCGATTGGCGCCTTGTAATCGTCGGTGATGGCCCCGAACGTGAAGCGCTCTCACAGAGAGTCGAGAACTTGTCCTGCAAAGATCGAATTGAGTTTGCGGGATATCAGACCGGCGCTCCGCTCCAAAACTATGTCGAGAGAACATGCCGTACTCGATCGTTGAGGCATTTGCCTCCGGCACGCCCGTTGTTGGCGCGCGCATCGGAGGCATACCGGAACTTGTTCGTGAAGGCGAGACCGGGTTTGCTTGCGAGCCAGACAATTCTCATTCATTAGCCGATGCAATTATTCGTGGCGTCGAGTTCATTGGCGACAAAGATACGTACCGCGAAATGCAGCAGAAATGCCGCGACTACGTTCTGAACAATTGCGACCAGTCCAAGTACATCGAGCAGCTTACTAAGCTCTACCAGGAGCTTGTTGATTCCAAGAAGAGGGGATAGACCCATGGCCGAAAAGAAACTCAACGGTACCGTCATCGTCACCTACCGCTGCAACGCGCGCTGCACCATGTGCAACCGCTACAAGGCTCCCAGCCGCCCGGAGGAGGAGCTCTCCATCGAAACCATCAAGAAACTCCCCAAGATGTACTTCACCAACATCACCGGCGGCGAGCCCTTCATCCGCCAGGACCTCAAGGACATCGTTCGCGAGCTCTACAAGAAGTCCGACCGCATCGTGATCTCCACCAACGGCTTCTTCACCGACCGCATCATCGACCTGTGCGAGGAGTTCCCCAACGTCGGCATCCGCATCTCCATCGAGGGCCTGCAGCAGACCAACGACAAGATCCGCGGCCTGGATAACGGCTACAACCGCGGCTACGCCACGCTCAAGAAGCTCGTCGAGCTCAAGCACCCCGACGTGGGCTTCGGCATGACGGTGCAGGACCTCAACGCGCCCGACCTGGTGCCCCTCTACAAAATCTCCGACGAGCTGGGCATGGAGTTCGCCACGGCGTCGCTGCACAACAGCTTCTACTTCGTCGAGGCAAAGAACATCATCCACGACCGTCCCATGGTGGCCAAGAACTTCGAGGACCTGGTCAACGAGCTGCTCAAGTCCAACAGCCCCAAGAAGTGGTTCCGCGCCTACTTCAACCACGGCCTGATCAACTACATCTACGGCCAGCCGCGCCTGCTGCCCTGCGACATGGCGTTCGACACCTTCTTCATCGACCCCTACGGCGACGTCATGCCCTGCAACGGCACCAAGGACAAGGAGGTCATGGGCAACCTCAACGAGGAGTCCTGGGACGAGCTGTGGAACTCCGGCCAGGCCGAGAAGGTCCGCGCCAAGGTCCGCCACTGTGACCGCAACTGCTGGATGATCGGCTCGGTGAGCCCGGCCATGCACAAGTACATCTGGAAGCCTGGCTGGTGGGTGCTCAAGCACAAGGTGAAGGCGCTCTTCACCAAGAAGCCTTACGACATGCATGAGCTCAAGGTGGTGCGTGACTATGAGGAGGGCCGCGTGACCAAGGAGCAGCTCGACGCCTGCTCCACCTGCGATATGTGCGCCAAGATCAACGACGGCCTGTCCGAGGCATCGAAGGCCGATTCTCACGTGTACGAGACGCATGAGGCGCTTTAAATAGATGAAAATCCTGTATCTCACAAATATACACAACCCGTATCGGGATGAGTTCTTTGAGCAGCTTGGCAGCAAATGCGATTTGACTGTGCTGTTTGAGGAGCGCAGCGATCCAACACGAGACGCCAGTTGGTTTGAAGGCGTTTGTGCGAAAAACTATTCCGAGGTGTTTCTTCCTGATAGAGATAATCGCATATTCTCCCGCTCGATGCTTGATCAGATCGCGCAAGGCTGGTCGCTTGTGCTCGTCGGTTGCTATAACAGCCTTAGGCAAATGGCTGCTATCGAGTATATGAAGCGTCGCAAGATACCCTATGTAATAAATTCTGACGGACTCGTATTCAACAATGGAAATGCCGTTAAACGCGCCATTCGGCGACATGTTCTTGTGGGCGCGGATTCCTATTTAATCGCCGGGGAAACCTGCGTTCCAAGCTTGGCGCGCTTAGCTGGTCAGGCATCTAAAATCGTGCCCTATCCATTGACTTCACTGACGTCGCGTCGCGTTAATGAGCTTGCTGCCTACGACTGCAAGCGCGATCCCCAAACCGTGCTTGTTGTTGGCCAATTCGCTGATTATAAGGGTCTTGATGTTGCTCTTGACGCCGCGAAGGAGCTTGACCAGTGCCTGCACTTTCGTTTTGTGGGCACTGGGGGGAGGTCCGAGGAGTTTATGTCGCTTGTCGAACGCAGCGGGCTCGACAACATTGAAGTGATTCCCTTTTTGAATCAGGACCAGCTAATTAAGGAATATCAAACCGCTGGGCTATTTGTTCTTCCGAGTCGACAAGAGTGTTGGGGTCTTGTGGTTAATGAGGCGGCCGCATGTGGATGCCCAATTGTCAGTACTTGGGGCTCAGGCGCCGCAGTGGAGTTTGTGTCGCATATCTACCCTAAGTTTCTTGCTGAGCCGGATAGCTGTGAATCTCTCGCGTCTGCTATTAGCGCATTCTTTAGGCTTCCCGACAGCGAGAAAAATGACTACTCGCTGTTCCTTAAAGAAAAATCATTACGGTACACGATCGAAGAAATGGTAGAAGCGCACTTAGATTTATTTGCGGAGATAGCTTCATGAGAAGTCAGACGCCTAAATTCAGCATAGTCGTCCCAATGTATAACGTTGAACGTTTTCTTCCAAAATGCGTCGATAGCCTTTGCAGCCAAACGCTCAAGGATATCGAGATAATTATGGTGGATGACGGCTCTCCCGATCGTTGCGGTGAAATTGCCGAGGCATACGCTTTGAAAGACAGCCGCATCCAGGTCGTTCATCGGGTTAACGGTGGTCTTGGCCCTGCTCGAAATAGCGGTATGGAGATTGCTCGCGGGGAGTACATTGGCTTTGTCGACTCAGATGATTGGGTTGACCCGAATATGTTCGAGCGTCTTTATGAAGCAGCTTCAGATTATCAGGCTGATATAGTCTTTACTGGGTTGAGAACCGTGCGCCATGGTGAGGTTGTTTCTGTTAGGGAGCATCCCTTTGCTGGTAAAACTCTTCAAGGTGGCGACGATATTCTTACTTTGCGGGCGTCTTTCTACGGCGCGGCACCTATGAGGGTTCTTGATGATCCTGTTCCAATTTCCGTCTGGGTTGCCGGCTATCGGAGAGATTTCATAGAGAAGCATCATCTAAGGTTCCTCGATATTCGCAGCGAAGACAAGTTCTTTAATACCTACGCATGTCGTGTGGCGAAAACGGTTACGTGTATTGATGGCGCCCCGTATTGCTATCGGAAAGATGACCAATCCTCGATTACGAAGACATTCAAGCGTGGGACGATCGATTCCTTCTGCACGCTATTTCGCGCTCTGGAACAAATGGCCGATGAAGAGTCACCAGCCGTTTGGTACGAATGCCATCTTCGTGAGCAGCGTTGCATTGTCGATTACTGTCGTTCGCTAATTGGGATGATTGAATTTTCCTCGGAGGACAATACTGTCAAAAACACTTATATCGATAAAGTCATGAGAAACCCTGTCCTTCGTCGCGCGTGTTCCGGGTATCCGTGGTGGAAACTCCCTTTTACGCAAAGCGTTTTCTATTTAGTCCTTAAGTTCCGTTCTGTTCGGCTTGCAAGATTTTTAATGCAAATTAAGGGAGAGCGGATATAGATGGCTCCTATCGATTTTTCGCATTTAGTTATCTGGTGATACTCCCAGTTAATTAATTTGCCTTGTTGCACAGAGAAGTAGGTCACCTTTGTTTAAAAGCTTTTTCAAAAAACTTGTTTATGGTCACAAGGCCACATCAGATTCGTTTGTCCGTTACCTCAGATCGCTTGGCATGGTCATCGGCGACGAGGTTCATTTCTATGCACCCATGAAGTGCATCGTCGACACTCAGCACCCGTGGATGGTTGAAATCGGCAATAACGTTCACATAACCGAAGGCGTTACATTGTTGACGCACGGCTACGACTGGGCGGTGCTTAAAGGCAAATACGGTGACGTACTTGGCTCTGCTGGCCACATATTTATCGGCAATAACGTCTTTATTGGAATGAACGCAACCGTGTTAAAAGGCGTTCGCATCGGTAACGATGTCGTTATCGGGGCGAACTCCGTCATCTGCAAAGATATTCCTGATGGCTGCGTTGCCGCGGGAAATCCCGCTCGCGTTATTTGCACTATTGATGAATACCTGGAAAAGCGACGTGCTGCACAGCTTGGTGAGGCTGCCGAACTATACAGGTGTTGGCGCCGCAACTCCTCGGAGGGGAAAGCGGGGAACAAGCCTCCTCTGGAGCTATTTCGCGAGTTTTTCTTTCTTTTCGAGAATCGTGGTGAGGCTCACTTTTCCTGCGAAGAATACTCGTATGTAATGGACCTTTGCGGGTGCAGGGCTCTTAGTCAGAACGCATTCCTTTCCAGCCCTCAGCGTTTCGACGGCTACGATGACTTCATCGCTTTTCTTGATTCCGAAATAAGCCAAAAGAAGGAGGTCGGCTAATTATGCAGAATACCCTTACAGAGAGTTCGCGATTTGCCGACTTGCCTCTATTCTCCGGCAAAACTTTTACCTTATTCGTGCTCTTTTTCACCGTGGTGATGGAGGCCCTTATCTCCGAGCTTGGCTTTCCTCCGACGATACGGTATATAAACGATTTTCTGATACTGATTTTGTTGTTGACGATCCTTGTGGATCCTGCGCATTTATGCGCCAAGGTCGGTGGGCCCGTTATCTGCGTTACCCTGCTTCTTCTCCTTACGTTTTCCGTAAGTTCGATTATTAATGGCGTTAAACCGCTCCTTTATTTATGGGCGTTCAGAAATACGTTTCGCGGTTTTATCTTATTTTTCGCTTGTGTCAGGTACCTCAAAAAAGATGATCTTCCGGGAATCATGGATGCGCTATTGGCGCTTCAAATCATCAGTTTTTTCTTGGCTCTTTATCAACATTTTGTTCTGGGTCTCAACATGGACCATACCGGGGGTATTTTTGGGCATGGAAACGGTGCGGGTGTAAATCCGTTCAACGCCCTTCTCTTTGCCTATTATCTCAATGCGTACCTATCTGGCAGTCAGAGCTTGAGGAAGCTTGCTGTTGCGCTCATCACTTCCCTCGTCATCGCTGCCGTGGCGGAAGAAAAAATAACCTTTGTGCTTTTTATCGTCATTGCATTGGTAAGCCTTTTGTTTACGAGGGCCAGTGGCAAGTTGCTCGTGGCCCTCTCGATCTCCCTGGTTGCATTGGCTGCCGGGCTGAATGTTCTGCGGACTTTGTACCCGTCGATGTTCGAGATCCTCACGTCCTTCGACGCCATGAATCAATATCTGACCGTTACCTATGATACGGGGTATGTCTTGCCAAGAATCGGCTCTTTCTCGGTTATCAAGAACATGTTCTTCGGTGACAGTCTTCTTAGGATTTTATTTGGTGTTGGGTTTGGCAATGGGGAAACTTCTAGCTTCGCGTTCCTCGTCGGGCCGTATTATGCGCTCTATGGATTTTTGAATTACCGTTGGTTCTCACACCAGTGGATATTTCTCGAGTGCGGCTATCTTGGTTTCTATTGTTATCTCGCGTTCTTCATCGTTGTGCTCCTGACGCTTTTGGCAAGGCGGCGTGCTGCTGGAAAGGACGAGCTCCCGTACTTGACATGCAGTGCAGCCCTTGTCGTCTGCGTCGTCATTTCGATTTGGTACAACGCGACCTTAAAAGTCGACATGTGCTACCTATCTTTTTTTTCAATTGCTATCGGTTTCGTTGCGATGCGTGCACGGGGGAAGGGGGAAACCCGATGAAGCGCTGTGCCTTTATTCTTCCGTGGTTCGGACCGCTCAGGAATTATTTCGATATCTTCCTTAGTTCCTGCTCCATCAACGATGAATATGACTGGATTATCGTCACCGATCATGTGCCGGAGCAGGCCCCAGATAATGTCAGAATATGTCCAATGACGTTCGAGGAATTCCAGCGCGCTGCCCAGAGTAAATTCGAATTCCGCATTGCGCTCGACAGACCATATAAAATCTGTGACTTTAAGCCTGCTCTTGGCTATATTTTTGAAGAAGTGCTTAGCGGCTACGAGTACTGGGGCCACTGCGACTGCGACCTCGTTTTCGGCCGCCTCGCGCCGATTTTGGAGCCTTTGTTCGATGAAGGCTATGAGAAGATCTTCTCGGCTGGGCATCTTACGATTTACCGGAACGATTCGCTCAACAACCGCAGGTTCATGCGGGTCGACAAAGACGGCGTTGATATGCACCGGATTGCCCTGTCTAATCCGGGTGTCTTCGCCTTCGATGAATCGATCTGGGCTCGTAATATCCATACGCTTTTCATGGAGCAGGGCGCCGCTATGTACGAAGCCGACCGCTCGTTCAATGTCTCAACTAGCTATTTCGGTCTTCGTAGAACAATGTACGACCCCTCTTCTCATGGCTGGGTGATGGAGAAAGAGCACCCTCGGGCACTATGGCTCGATACTTCCGGCGTATGCGCCCTTTACCGTACGGGCGGTGCACTGGAAGTGCGCCGATATGCATACATCCATTTGCAGGGTAGGAAGATGAGCGTGCCTGACCGTTGTGATCATGACCAATGCCTGCAGATTGCTCCGAATCAGTTCATTCCTATGCCTGCTCCCCGCGCCGGGGATGAGCTACCTGAGGGGCTGCGAACACACTTCATCTCTCTGAAAGCCATGCGCTTGGCGGCGCGAAGGGTAAAGCATGCTCTTCATAAGGAGCCTGAGCCTTCAACATACGATCCGTATCTTCCGTTTTTGTAAATTAAGGAGAGACACGATGATTCCGAAAATTATCCATTATTGCTGGTTCGGCGGTGCCCCTCTAGGCGAAAAAGAGCTTCAGTGCATAGATTCGTGGAAGAAATTTTGCCCCGATTACGAGGTGCGTCGATGGGATGAATCGAACTACGATATTCGCAAGAACAAATACATGAGTGATGCGTACGACCATCGAAAGTGGGCGTTCGTCTCGGACTATGCGCGTGTCGATGTTGTCCGGGAACAAGGGGGGCTATACTTCGACACAGATGTCGAGTTGGTCCGATCCCCGAACGAGCTGCTTGATTGCGGGCTGTTCTGCGGCTGGGAGAACAGAAGCGGGATGAAGGAGAACGCAGTCCCGTTTGATAATTCCGTTGCTTTTGGCCTCGGTTTTGGGGCTGTAGCAGAGCACCCCGTTTTGAACGAGATACTCGACCTGTACGAAAATATCAACTTTGTGAATGAGGACGGCTCTCTTAATCTCTTGGCCTGTCCCGCCTACCAAACCGAGATTCTAAAACGGCATGGCCTGGATGATAGGGAGGCCACCAGACAATCCTTTGAGGACATTGAGGTTTACCCGGAGGATTGGTTCTCGCCGCAGTCGCAATTGACTGGCGAGGTCAGGATGAGCCCGAATACTGTCAGCATTCATCATTTTTCGATGACCTGGATGGCTCCCTCGGTACGACGGGAGCTTGATCTTGAATGGAAGTTGATATCTGTTCTCGGTTATCGGAAGGGTCATGCCCTCGCGCGTCTGCTCACTCTTCCCCCGCGCTCGTTGCGCAAGCTCGGCGGTCTTATTTCAGGAGGTAAATGATGATCGGATCCGAACTCAAGGTTGGTGTCATGACTTGGTTCTCTTATGAGAACTACGGGACCGCCCTCCAAGCCGTCGCGCTCCAGGAGGTCTTGAGGTCGATGGGCTGCACCCCTTCGCTCATTAACTATCGCCCCCGTAGCACCAGGAGCCGCAACGAGCCCGCCGACTTTTCCGATTTGATTGGTAAGGCCGCCGGGAAAATAAAGCGCATTATTATCGGCGACTCTGCGGCCTATTCGTCCCCCGAACGGAGCGAGTTGTTCTCTTCCTTTATCTCGGATCATTGCCTGCTTACCGAGCCTGCAAACTCTTTTCCTGAGCTAAGGCAGGTTGCACATGGCCTCGATTGCTGTATTTGCGGTAGCGACCAGGTCTGGTCCCCCAACTGTTTCGACGAGAACTACTTTCTTCCTTTTGTCGAGGACCCGCAAAGAAGAATCTCTTACGCCCCGAGCTTCGGTGCGAGCAGCATCGCCGACCCGGAAATCGAGAGAAGGACCAAGTCTCTTCTGAGCGATTTTGGCCCGCTGTCGGTGCGCGAGACAACCGGTGCCGAGATCGTCGAGAAGCTGACCGGTCGTACCCCCGAGGTCGTCGTCGACCCGACGCTTCTTCTCGACCTCGAGGGCTGGGATCAGCTTCTTGGCGACAAAACGGCCGTGGACAAAGGATACATCCTCTGCTACTTCCTGGGTGACCCCGAGCGATACGAGCAATCTGCCCTTGCTTGCTCGAAGGCGCTCGGCCTGCCCCTTGTTTCAATTCCTACCGTCGCGGGGCAGAAGCACTCCGTTGGATATGAGGTGGGTCCCGAGGAATACCTCCGCCTGTTCATGGGGGCTTCGTATGTCCTCACTGACTCTTTCCACGGAACGGCGTTCTCTGTCAATTTCGGCATCCCCTTCTCGGTGTTCAAGAGGTTCTCTGATAAGGATCCGAGGAGCCAAAACTCGCGTATAACCAGCTTTCTCCAGTTGATGGGGCTGGAAGACAGGCTCGTCCCGTCTGATTTTGCCGGTTTTACCGGTGAATGCGACTTTACCGATGTGAAGCAAAGGCTCAATCGTCTTCGCGAGGACTCGTCCTTGTTTCTGAACAACGCACTGAACGCCATTGATCAAGGTGGGCGCGATGGACGCATCGCAAGGCCCATTCGCATAACCAGGCAATGCTGCGGCTGCGGTGCTTGTGCCGCCGCTTGTCCGCGCGGTGCCATCTCCATCGATATCGATGATGATGGTTTTCAGTCCTACTCAATTGATGAGTCGTTGTGCGTGGGCTGCGGCGTCTGCCAGGGCATTTGCCCCATGAATACCGTGAAAGCGAAGCGTGTCGGCGATGCGAAGTGTCTGCTGTCCTATCAAAGCCACGACAGCGAGGGCCTGGCCCACTCGTCGTCCGGGGGCTTGGGCGCGGATTTGGCCGGGCTGCTCGCGAAGCGAGGCTATCGTGTGTTCGGATGCATGTATGACAGCGAGAAGGACGCCGCACTCACCACGGAGGTCGACTCCCTTTCGCTGGATAAGCTGCGCGGGTCGAAGTATATTCAGTCGCGGTCTGTGGAGGCGCTTGCCGCTGCGTCCGCACCGGGCGCCGGGAAAATTGTGTTTTTCGGAACACCGTGCCAGATCGCTGGTCTCGACTCTGTCCTCAGGAGAAATGGTACACGGGACGAGGTGGTGCTCGTCGACCTTATTTGCCATGGCGTCCCCTCCAGGCTTCTCTGGACCCGCTATCTTGCCGATCGCGAGAGCGAGGGAGTGGGGGAGCACCCCGACGTCTATTTTCGCTGGAAGGCGAACGGATGGTCGCCTCAAAAAATGATGATGATGATGATCAGCCCTTCCAAAGACTATTCCGCCGTGGAATCTGAAGATGACTTCTATGCCTTCTTTAGCCCGGGCCTTTGCTACGCGAAGAGCTGCTACGAATGCCCCTATCGCGAGCGTTCGGCAGCGGATGTGCGGATGGGCGACTACTGGGGTGGTCGGTTCGCCGGCGATCAGAAGGGCGTCTCTATGGTGATTGTCATGACCGATACTGGGGCAAAGCTTATGCAAGAGCTGACGGCGCGGGGTGTCAAGTCCGAGCAGTTCGATCTCCGGGAATATTGGGATTGTCAATTTCCCTACAACCAAGGCCTCCCCCTGATTTGGGATGAACTTATCGCGGACCTGAGGGCTGGGGTAGACCCCCTTTCCGACTTGAGAAGGAAGTACTGTGCCGGTTTCGACCAGCGCAAGAAAATCGATGCCATGAAGCGAACGTTTAAGAAGCTGCTTGGAAAGGCATAGCATGCAGGAAAAGCACAAGTACCTTGCGAAGAACATAGGGCTGTTTGCACTGAGCGGTTTCGTGCCGAAAGCCCTTTCGTTCTTCCTGGTCCCTCTTTACACGAGTGTCCTCACGACCGCCGAATACGGCGTCTCCGACCTCATCACGACGACGGCTATGCTCCTCGTCCCCATCTTCTCATTGGATATCCAGGACGCTGCCATGAGGTATGCCCTGGATAAGGATTGCGACAATCGCTCGGTGTTCTCCGTCGGTTTTAGCACCGTGCTCTGGGGCACTTTCGCGGTGTCAGCGATTCTTCTCGTTGTCTCGTTCTTCCATATCCCCGGATTCGACGCGGAGTATCTCTTTTTCACGGCCCTCATGTTTTTCGTCACCGCCGGGTCAAACGTCTTTTCCCTTTTCTGTAGAGGGATTGATGAGGTGAGGGCCGTGGCGGTTTCCAGTATCGTCAACTCGGTGATAACGCTGACGTGCAATATCGTCTTTCTCACGGTGTTTCGGTGGGGTCTGACCGGCTACCTCATGGCCAATACCATTGGTTCGGCCATTGCGATGGTGTACATGTTTGTGAGTGCCCGACTTTATCGCTATATCGATTTCAAGCCCGACCGTGGCCTGCGCACGGAGATGTATCTGTACAGCTTCCCGTTGATTTTCAGTGTCGTTGCATGGTGGGTTAACAGCGCATCCGACAGGTACATCCTTTCGTGGATCTGCGGCGTTGGGGTCAGCGGCGTCTATGCGGTTGCTTATAAGATTCCCAGCATTCTCTCCATGTTCGGGAACGTGTTCTCGCAGGCATGGTCGATCTCGGCGATCAAAGAATTCGATCCGGATGACAGCGACGGCTTCTTTGGCGGGACGTTTGGTCTCATGAGCTTCGCTATGTCCTTGGCTTGCTCGGCGGTGATGATTTTTGATATCCCGCTCGCCTGGTTCCTCTACGCCAACGATTTCTTCGAGGCATGGCGTTTCGTGCCGCCTCTTTTGATGTCCGTCGTCTTCGATGTGCTCTGTCAGTTTATTGGCGGAGTCTTCACGGCGACGAAGGATACTAAGACTCTGTCCTACACGACCATATCCGGGGCGCTCGTCAACGTGGTCCTTAACTTCGCACTAGTTCCCTTTTTTGGGGCGATGGGTGCCGCCGTGGCGACGATGCTCGGTTATGGCGGGGTGCTCGTCGCCCGCATCATTGCGCTGCGCAAGCACATTCAGATGAGAGTCAGCTGGCGCAAGGTCGGTTGCACCTATGCGTTTCTCTTTGTCCAGCTTGTCGTGTCTGAATTTGGTGTCAAGTTGGTTCCGCTTCAGGTCGTGCTCATGGCGTGCATGATTTATGTGAACAGGCATGAATTAGGAAAGGTGCTCATCACGGCTAAGAATGTGCTTCCCCGCATAGGCAAATAACATTGCCCTGTTTAGCACACTGAGGTATAGATGCCCGGCTGACCGCAGCTGATGTTCCCGGACTCGCGCGTTGCTTTGACGCTCGGGTCTTTTTGTTTGACGATTTAGTGGGTAAACCAAGGAAGGCGCTTCGTTCTTAAATGGCAATGCGGCTTGTAAAAAACCGGACGCAACGTATCGGCTTTGTAGATAAGTTAAGCGCGCCTGGGAAGCATCAGACCTGGGAAGTATGTAAATACGAAAGTTGTGAGGACCATAACGTTGGTAGTGTCGAGAAAGTTGGTATAGAGCCCGATCTGGAGCGAGTTGGCCCGGCATCCTACAATCTGGAATACGGCTGATATCTTGTGCTGTCTCGACCCTGTTCGCTAGCTCGAGGCCGGACTCGAGCATCTTCCTGGCCTCCGTCTCAGGCCGCGCCCAATCGATGGGACCGTCGATTCTCCGAGTGCGTCCGTCGTCGTTGGGCTCGTTCATCCTCGTCTCCGAGAAGTACCTGGATCTCGGCCGCGGCGACCACGAGGGCGCCGTCGACGCGCTGGTAGCGCTCGAGCACGTCCTCAGGGAAGAAGCTGCCGGAGCGCAGCTTGGGGATGCGCAATGTCAGCGTGCCGACGCAGGTGGTGAGACCGCGCTTCCGGTGGCCGTTGCCGCCACCGCACAGCTAGTCTGCCTCGGCGTCCATCACGGCGTTCGCGTCTGCTCGGGGAGTCTGCGAAACAGCTCCTGCATGACTATGTCGCCGTCGTCGAAACGGGGCATGGCGTGCATGTCCGGCGTCGGGTCTAACAAGATTTCCGCAGCGGTCTTCGTACTTTCTCAGAACCTGTTGTTGTGGTGATTTGAGATTCTAGAACGAGGGCCGTTCTTCGTTAAACGGGCGCCGGAGCGTCACCCTTATACCAACACTTACGCGCGATCCGCGTTGGTGTGTCAACATTGCATGTTCCTAAGCTGTACTTCGGCACTTTGATTTTCAATCTACCGTTCAACGAATAGTATTCGACTGCTGCACTCTTCTAAAGTGTCGGGGAGTAATATTGTTTCAGGCGTTCACTGCCTGGCGCATGACGTTAACATCCACTTGTTGACCATTGAATTTGGTCGACTGATTATTGGGGGTTGTCATGCCGCTAAACAATCGAGCTATACAAAATACCGGAAGTAATAAGTTGGTTGTCGGCTCGTCCGATTGATTGCACAGATTGTCACACTGTTTTCTTTTGAAATGGTGGCCCGGCATGCTTGTGCCTTTGAGAGACACGTTACTCATATTGTTTGTTTTGCGTTAGGGGAGACAATGGCTGATAAAGATTCCAATTCTAAAGAGTCGCGATTTTATGCTAAACATCCGGTCATTTTCGGTATCCTGTTTGCAATAATTCCGTGCCTCCTGACAGCGTATCTTGGCGACTTGCATGGTCAGTCTGAGATAGTTGATGAGTTGTCCAAGCGCTTCGATTCCGTGGAAGAAAGCATGAGCCTTAATGATGCCCTTGAAAGCGCGTATAAAGATTATGCGAATGTCGAGGCTGAACTAAATGCTCTTAAGGATGAGGAAGCCGGTAAACAGGTTCTTGCGGATGCTCGTGCTGCCTGGGATTCTGGTAAACATGAAGAAGCTTTAACTTCATTGCAAAAAGCTTCTAAGAAATCCGGAGACTGTGCTGTTGCTTTTGCTGAGTACTCGTCCACTTACACTGATGAGGTTTTAGCTCAGGCTAACGAGCTGGTTTCATCTAAAAAGTATGATGAAGCGAAGAGCGTTTTAAAAACTGCTTCGAAGATTGTGAAAGATCCGGCAAGAATCAATGACCTTTTGGATGAGCTCGAAGGTGTTTCCGAAGTGGCATTGACCTCGCTTACGGTTGCTTCTTCCAGTCGTTTTGAGTTGATTGAAGGCTCTCAAAAAGACACTGCTGGCAATAGTTATTCAAGTGACGACACTTGGGTTGGTCGTCCTAATAGTGCTGATTCTCCTTCGGTTATATCATTTTATATCGGCAAGAAGTACCGTTCGTTGAATGGCAAAATTTCTGTTGAATACGTAGAGGACACGAGCATCTTGAAGGACTATGAGGCGAGACTTGAACTAAGGGGCTCTGTCGATGGGTCCGATTCAAAAGTAATTTGGCAAAAGGACCACATTACGATGAATACCGCACCTACTGACATTCCGTCGAATGAAATTGATCTATCTGATTTCGATTGGCTTGAGTTCAGGGTTTACTCCACTAAGGGATATGCCGGTAATGGTATTCCGGTTTTGCTTAGTAACGTCAAGCTGATTAAAGAGTGAGTGGCCACTTGAACTGGCATTGCGTATTTGTTTATTTGAGTGACGTACCATATCGAGAAACGGCATCTTTAACATTGCTTGTGGGCACTGGGACTAGCATGGGTTCCGGTGCCCATTCGTTTTT
The DNA here is from genome assembly GCA_958427145.1 of uncultured Collinsella sp. GTDB lineage: Bacteria > Actinomycetota > Coriobacteriia > Coriobacteriales > Coriobacteriaceae > Collinsella. The sequence goes on along the minus strand of CAUAAZ010000024.1, from coordinate 8,613 downwards.
CTAGCTTCATGAGTCTATATCGACCTGGGCTTTACTTCAGTTTGTCGAATAATCGGAGTTGGCCTTGCCATTATTGTTTACCGCTTAAAGAAATCAACTACAAAAATCAGTTCTGCAATAACTAGCGATAGTAATATTTGAGATGACGTTCAGTGTCTGGAACATGGCGCCAATTGGAAACTTTTGCTGCTATCTGGATCCCGGATGGGGCCTCGGGGGCGTTTGGCTAACTGCGGGAGTGAGCCATCAGCTCAATGTGGTCGGCTGAGATCGGAAATCAATCTACAAAGTGCGTTAACATCTTTAGTGCGCACATTCAGATGAACCATAGTTTTACGCATTTCGATAATTGTGTAACTGTTTAGAAGAATTCAAAACTAATTGCCTATTTGGTACTTACGGGAATGAGTGGAATGCAGGCGTGAGCGCTTATTACCTGATGAGGGGAGACGCAATGAATGACTTACAAAATAACGATATCAAAGCTAATGCCCAGGCGGGCGCTGTAAATATTTCGACAAATGACGTGTCCTTTCAACCAACTGTTAACCTAGGCATTAATGGACGCGGTGATATTGCGTCGTTCCCTGCGCGATTTATTCGTAGCGCACGTAAGGCTCTTTACCCCATAGGGGCCGCTCGTGACGAGGCGGAGATACGGAATATCGAAGCGAGCTCTATAGCGGATGTTGCTGCAATCTATAAACGGGCGTTTCCGACTTTTACTGATGGTCAGCTATATTTAATGGCCCATGGTTATAACGCGAGCGCTTCTCAGGCAGATAATTTGCTAAATGTTCTTGAGCGCGCGGGAAGAATGTCAGATTCGAATAGAGTTGATGAATTATCGGAGTCCTGCATTGATCTTGATATTCATGGAGCTCAGACAGCGTATGACGATGATCTGAGGGAGATGTGGGCGAAATTGATTTCGCAGGAAGTATCATCAGGTCGCGCGCGCTCTAAAAGAACGAAGAAAATACTCGAACAAATGGATTCGGAAGAAGCGAATCAGCTGTTTTCAATTCTTCGGTGCTGTCTATGGGCGAAAGTGGGGCCCAATTCGGTACTTACTCCAATCCCGGTTCTCCTTAAAACCTCAGAAGATGATTCTTGGACATACAATGGTGGCACAATTTCATTTGAATCTGTCGTCGCCATGGATTCGCTGGGACTACTTTCGTCTAATGACTGGATAACGTTCACGCTTGAGCCTAAAGGCGGTTTGAATCTATTTTCTTCATCGTCTCATGTGCTTCTTATAAATAATAAGGATGAGAAAATCAAAATTAATCTCGGCTATGCCAAATTTTTGAAACCGGGGATAGAGCTCATTGAGATTCTTGACGTGCCGATGGACGATCGGCTCATGTCCGTAATGGATGCAGTTCTGGAGACTGACGTAGTTTATAAACCTTTAGACTAACTCAAGTAGATGCGCTGGTAGCTCTCGCAGGTGCCCTGGTGGCGCTTGAGGCCGCTTTCGGCCGAGCACCAGTTGAGGTTGTTGTCGTACTCCGGCTGGTCGAGCGTCCAGTCGTGGAGCCACAGCGCCATGTCGTATTCCGAGCCGTTTGTCTCTTGCCTGCACAGGTCCACGGCGTTGTTGACGATCTGCGTGACGCTTGGGTGGGCGGCGTCGTTTACGGTCACCTCCGCCGTGGTGCGCAGGTAGTAGATCCCCTTGTCGTTTTGGGAGTCGTTTCTGTCGTTGTCCATAAAGTAGAAGTGGATGCGGTACGTGCCCGATGCCGTGAAGTCAAAGGTAAAGTCGTGGCCCGCGGTGCCCAGGCTGCAGTAGCTGGCCCATGCCGGGCGCGACGGGTCGCAGACGCTTTCCTGGCTGCCGCCGTCCCAATAGGTGGGCACGTCCATGCGCGCCTTGGCCTGGGACGATCTGTTGGTCTGGGTTACGTGGGAGGTCGTCGCGGTGCCCGCCGGGGCGTCGTTCCACGAGACGGTGAAGGTGACGCCGTTTTGGATTGCGGTAGCGGAGTGGGCGTAGCCGGTTTCTGCCGCGGCGGAGATGGCGTCGGGCGTGCCGTTGGTTTGGGCGCGGAGGGATGGGGTGGGGGCTGTGGTGACCGTGTCAGTTGCGGCAGTGGTGTCGTCATCGCATTCTGTGTTGACGGCGCTGGTGCCGGTGGATGTTGCGGGGCTGTCCTCTATGGTATCTGCTGTCGCATTTGTGTTGGTGCCGTCTTCAGACTTGCCTGTGTCGCTGTTCGTGGCGTCGGTTTGCGCCTGCTGCGTGGCTGTTGCCTGAGGCTGGATGGCTTCCGCAATGGCTGCCATGGGCATCGTCGCGCCGATCATGGACGTGCACGCGATCGCGCAAAGCAGGTAGTAAAGGGGTCGTTTCATAGCGGAGCCTCTCGGTGAGCAGCCAATAGGGACCGAAGGCAGCTCCAGGCCAGCACTCCGCACATATTTTGTTGGGGATTTTTTTACGGGAACCCCCGTCAGCATCAGCGAACTTTCTGGGGAATGTTGGGGAGGGGAGTAAGGGGGGGCGCCATGGGAGACGTGCTGCACAGGGCAATGTCGTTTCCTGAATTGCTTTCCCTATTTAGATGCCCATCCCGTACGTTAAAGACACCTCTAATGGATCGCCCTGCTCGCCGGGAAGGTCATGGTAGTACCCGGCTGCGTTCATATAGAGACGCCTGTTTCTCAGGTCGTCGATATACGCATCTTTGGACATGAACTTCAGTTGGTAGGCGATGCCGTCGTTAGGCATGGTGCTATCCCCTCATTTAGTGGGCGTGTCCTGAGCCGCCGCACGGTCCCAGGTCCTTTGTTCCAAAATAAGAGAGATTTCTTAAACCGTCGTGCGAGGTTGACGTGCGCCTGGCACGGCTCAGAGTAGCGGTGCCTTAGGGTATGGGAGCCCTCGCTCGCGAAGAGTTCGGCTGGGCATTGCTGGACTGTGAGTGTCGGCTTCCTCTATCAGCCAGTAAAGCGATCGGGTGAAGGGCACGCTCGCGCTGCCTGGGGCGCTTTTGTGCCGTGAGAGCAACTTTTGTTCAGTCTTAATTGAACGCGGCGAAGCGTTTAATTAGTGTTTCTCCCTTCTGCATTCAGTGGAGACATTGCATTCGGTCGGCCTATTCACGGGTATAAGGTGGCTGTCTGGTTCGATCGTGACGGGTGATGTTTATGGCTAAGCAAAAGATGTCGGTTTACCTCATTAAAGAGGGTTTTAATACTGGTGATATCGTTGACTCCAATGACCCCTATATCCATAGGCACCTTCTAGAAGATGGTTCGGTTGTTTACACAAAGCCATCAGACCCTCATCCGCCAAAATGGATTGATTATTTTGACGGTCAACTGGAGTCCGATACTTTGCTATCTTCTTCTGCAAGCGCTCTCCATCTGGTTCAAGTTGCCGTGGCGGAGGACGCTGAGCGTCTATTTGCCATTTCTTTCGGCTATGGTTTTACTTTGCTGGATAAAGAGGCGGTCGAGGAACGCTTTGGGCTTAAAGTGGCGCTCAATCAGGCGATGGATGGTGGACTTCGCAAACTAAAACGAACTGCAGTCTCAGGCAATGCTCGAAAGACCGACGAGCAAATGCCTCTTCCGTCTTCAGTTGATGCTTTTGAAATCGATGTCGAGCGCGATTTGCTAGAGGGAGTGACTGTGAGCGGAGGCGATGGGCTGCTTGCAACTGGATCTATTACTGGATCGGATTCTCTCGCATTGAGCGTTGGCGAGTCGGTAGAATCGATCCGAGACTATCTTAAGTCTGTCTATGCCGTTTATGTGCTTGATTCTTATAAGGCTAAATACGGTTGGGTCGACAGAATCGTTCCGGTGCGCAAGCGGTCACTCGAAGATGCGTTGAATTCTAAAGCCATCAGCCTCATTAATGCTCACGATCAAAATATATGGCTTGCAGTGCCGGAAATCCTTGAATGGGAGGCGGTCGCCGGCTTTCGTGTTGGATCAAAGGGTTCTTTGCTTGACGATGTTTGTCTCGACATGGTCTATCCGGAACCGGAAAAGTTGCCTCAGAGCTACGAAGACCTTTGCAAAACCCGTATTTCTGTTATTGGACAGGCAGAGGGCTCGGTGATAAATAAATGGCGCGCATCTGAGTGTCTATATGGCGAGGTCGAATATCAAGGGGCTAGTTACTGTGCAAATAATGGAAAATGGTATCGAATTGATGGTGACTACAAATCATCGATTGAATCTCGCTTCTCTAAGATTCCGCTTTACCCAACGGAATTCCCAGAATATTTTAAGGGCGAATATGAGGGCCCGTATAACCAACGTGTCGTGGAGATGAATTCCTCGTCCGAGTTGTTGCTAGACAAGAAGACCATTTACTACGGCGGTCGAGGCAGCCAGGTCGAGCTTTGTGACATCTTGTGTAAAGACGGTACGTTCATTCACGTTAAGCATTATCAAGGTTCTTCGACTTTAAGCCATCTGTTCAATCAGGGTTTGGTATCGGCTCGTTTGGTAAAGGCAGACCCAAGTTTTAGGAAGTGCGCACAGGTTGTTCTAGACAAGATTGAACCTAATTGTTTTAAATTGGAAAGGGATTCGGTCAAACAGGTCGTTTTTGCGATTATCTCTAAATATGATGCGGTAAGGCCTGAGATTCCATTCTTTAGCAAAGTGGCACTAGATGCCGTGTGCTCTCAGCTGGCTGCGATGGACATTGATGTCGCATTGGCGAGAATCAAGGAGGTCCGAGCCGATTGCGGTTGATTCATTGCTGCTAGTTCGGTCGCCGGCCGGGAACTCTTGCTCTTGATTGATTTGTTTATTGGAGAGGGGCGTACTCGTGCCTGGGGTTAAGAATCAGCACTATGTGCCTCGGTTTTATCTCAAATCGTTTACCGATGACTCGGGCTACCTCAGCGTTGTAAGACGCGATGCTGGTGGGTTGAAACCCGTCTTTCGAACGAAACCCGAAAACGTTTGTGCGGAAAACTACCTCTATGAGGTCAGGCGACGTGGATCCCAGGGCGATGACGGATTCATCGAGAAGGGCGTCATCGAAGATAAGTTGGGCAAAACTGAAAGCAAACTTGCTCCCGCTTATCAATCGTTGCTGAATTGTCTCGACCGTGGTGAATTGCCGAAGAACAAAGATGGCGTTGATTTGGTCATTGAGCTCGTGGCCTTCTTGATTGCAAGAAATCCAATGTGGTTGAACGAGGTGAGGGGTGCAGCCTGCAACCGCTCCAAAGAGCTTGAGGCCACCGGACGCTATTCGAATGGTGACGTTGTGTGTGCGGATTTTACTGGATTTGATGGCGAGCTTAAACCGGCTGTTGAATTTCTTTACTTGGATACGGTGCTCTTCGAGCGTTATAAGGGGACTCCTATTTATTCCTTAATAGACTTGTTTCGTGATATGGATTGCAGGTTTTGCGTTGCCCCCGAGGGCTCCGAATTCGCTACCGCTTCGTTGCCAGCGTACGTGGCATGGACAAATGAACACGATGTAAATCCTTGCGTCATTTATTTTCCGCTCAGCCCCCGTTACACTGCCCTATTTTATCATAGGCAGGCAAATGACCGAAGTGTCAACATTGTCTATGAGACAAACGCTAAGGTTGATTATTTAAATCGCATGTTAATGAACGGCAATTTATCATGGGATTTTCTGATGGCAAGTAGCCCCTCTTGTTTGGAACGGCTAATTAAGGGTTATAGGCCTAGGGTTTAGCTTGCGGAGTTATGTATTGAGCCGGCTGGCCGGGTTGTATGGTTTTTAATCCTGTTCTGTCGAACGCTTGAGATACACTGTGTTCAGCGCTACCGGGAACGCTGTGGGCCATATGGCGTATGGCTCCGCAAGGCCGTCGAGCTGTACAATAATCGAGTTATTTTATAACTTGTAGATATGCGGGAGGCTGCATGGATGAATTTCGACCCAAGCCTTGGTTGACTCCTGCTCAGCAAGTTCAGCATCTTGAGTCGGAGGGCATTAAATTTGAGCTTACTTCGAAGGATGATGCTGAACGGTATCTTGAGAAGAACAATAACTTCTTTCGCATCAACCTATTTCGAAAGGGTTTTCCAACGTATGTGGGCGGGCCGAATGATGGTTTGTTCATTAACCTTGATTTTGGAATGCTTCGCGATCTTGCAATCATTGACTATGAATTTCGCCAGGTGCTTCTTTCAATTTCAATCGATGTTGAGCATTTTTCGAAACTTCAGCTGTTGAGGTTCTTGGAAGCGCATCAAGATGATGGGTACTCGATTGTCGAGAAGTATATTTCTTCTAAAGATCAGAAGTTAGATAATGGGAAAACGGTTAATTTAGTTAAATCGGAAATCAACCGAGGTGCAAACGGATGCTATACAAACCAAATAATTGCTGATTACCCTGGTTATCGTTATCCAGTTTGGGCATTTGTCGAGCTTATTCCTTTTGGAACCTTCAACAATTTTCTTCTTTATGTTGCAAAGAGGTATCGAGACAAAAAGCTTCAAAGTCGTTTCTATCAACTTCAAAGCGTTAAAGCTCTCCGTAATGCTTGCGGGCATAATAACTGCATTATTGATGACCTTAAGGGAGGGGATCCTTCTTATCAGATTGGCCGCAATGTTAAAAATGCTTTACGGGCTGTCGGCTATTCGGATGTCACCCTTTCAACGAAGTTGAGCAATGACAGGATTCAGCAAATTGCGACGACTCTTTATTTGCATCATCTGATTGCCTCTCCTGGCGTTGTTGCGGCAAAGGGCGTTCAGCTTCACCAGTCGGTCAATCGCATGTATCGGAATGCTCAGTATTACGATAAAAATGACCCTGTAAAATCGTCCTTCAGCTTTTTTAAAGGTATGGTCGATGCATGGTACCCGATAGTCTGAGTCTCATGTATCATATGTGATGATGTTTTTGTGGTGGTCGAGGACGCATGCTACACCATCTCAATGAGATGGTGTAGCATGCGTCCTGCAATACAAAAGCTCTTTGGGAGCTTTAAGGGTGACGCTTTCGATAAGAGAGTGTTGCCCTTTTTTCATGCGTGTAATGACTTTCAGGCTGGTCAAGTACCGTTTCGACGATGGGCCGATCGAGACTAAGAATATCAGCCTCCGTTGATGGCCGATTAGAGACTCACGAAAGAGTCGAACACCGAACGTAATTCCTCTATGCGTCGCATTATCGATGACTTTAGGGTACTATCCCACTAGTGATTCTGTCGTCGTGGACTCTAAGTGAGGCGATGACAAAGAAGGGTCGTTGTTTGGAGGCTTCCGGCAACGGCCCTTTGATTTTAGGAGCTTGTTTTGGCAAAAGAACTTAAGACTTTTGTTCAACCAATTGAACTCCTAGAGAGCCGTGGGGCGGCGACTGATTCAACCACTGTAGATTGCCCGAGACGTGATATCCGACCATGCCGCCTCGTTAGGTTCTTTGCAGGACTACACGTCTCCATATCGGTGGCTTAAACAGCGGTTTGGGGATGCCAATCTTGTCAATATCCACGGCACGCTTGATGGTGAAAGCATTTTTGGATCGACGGTTCCGGCAATTTGGATGATCGGGATATCCTCCCGTTTGCCAAGACATATCGTGTGTTGAAGTCCGCTCGAGGGGTTCCAAGTAGCTCGATTGCTTATCCTGCGCAAAGGGGAGGGGATGGTCTTGAGATGTCTTCAATAGTCTTTTTTGGACATTCGCTCTCTCGGGCCGATTGTTCGTACTTTGAGTCTATCTTTAGCACGGTGGATTTGTATAACGGGCATACCAGCCTGGTCTTCTTATACCCAAACTACGCTAAGGGTGTCCGCGAGTCAGAGGTGGCCAAGGTACTCGCCCTCCTTGATTACTATGGCACTTCGCTTGGTATTGCTGGACGTAGCAACAATCTTGCACACAAGCTCATGCTGGAGGGCAGGTTCGTCGTTCGGGAGATATAGGTTGTGGCGGTTCGAGATTATCGCTTGAGCTATCATAGACAAACAATGAAAAACAGAAGCCTGCTTGCTAAGGCCAAAGTTTTGTAAGGGGGTTCCTTCCCAAGGGAGGGCATCCCCTATTTTTATGGCGCCTCGACTTGGAGGTCTCCGTTGAAAGGCGCGCCTGTAGACAAGCTGAGGATATCAACTAGAATAAAGTCAATTGCGGTGGAAGCCTTCGGGCGACACCTGAAGAGGGTTGATGCGTCAGCCCTCTTTTTTGTTTGCATGTAAGATTCGGCCTGTCAAAACTTACATCCCAGTTGGGAAAAGGCGAAATTGCGGGTGTTTTTCTGCCAGCATGTAACTTTACTGATGCGTTGCTGCTCAGCCTTAATTCACTACGGTTTGTCGGCAAAGGATTGACTGGGACTGGGCTTTTCCTTACAGTTCCAACTGTGATGAGGCTTTGCGACGGTACGTCCGGCTTGGTCCGTGGAAACCGCCGAAAGGCGGTTTTTGCGTTTAAGGGCTGTTTTCCAGCGGCTTTCGTAGCGGGTATTCATGGTTCGCATGGACTCTGCTCACATTACTTTTCTCGTAATGGAGTATTTGATGAGAGTCTCCTATCTCTTGCCGTAATATAATTACGGCAAGAGATAGGAGACTCTCATGCTTAGGCTTATAGGACAAAATGTGTGTCCCGATAGAACATCCGTTTCCATCCATTAA
>CAUAAZ010000023.1 GCA_958427145.1 uncultured Collinsella sp. | reverse complement strand
AACTGCGGGAGCGAGCCATCAGCTCAATGTGTTCGGCTGAGATCGGAAATCAACCGTGCTTGCAATACGATGGGTCCAAGCGAATGGGCGGGCTTACTGAACTTTGCTGGCGAACTCGAGGTATTGCATGCGCTGCAGCTTGTCGATCGTCGAGGCGTATGGGCTGTCTTCAGATTCCAAGTCGTAGCGCAGCCCGTCGGCACCAAGGTAGCCGGCGACATTGATGGTGGGCACATCTGACCTTGTTGCAAGCAGAGCCTTTTGATAGTCGGTGAGCGGGGCGCCGATCTTATTAAGGGTAATGGCTGCAACCTCGTTTGCCCCGACGGTGTCGTAGACGTTGAGCTCGGTATTGCCGGCGATTTCATAGTTAGCCCAGACGAAATATGTCGACTGATAGATACGGAAAGCGTGGCTTGCCGTATCTTCCTGAGGGTACAGCTCGTCGTTGAGAGTCGTTGCGGCGCTCGGCTGATGGTCGCCAAAAAAGACAAGGACAACCGGTCTGCCGATATTGCGGAGCTCGTTGATAAAGTACTCGAGGTCCCGGTCGGATGCGTTGATGCAGGTAAGATAGGTGTTGAGCGCGCTATTGGCACCCTCGCTGGCTCCCTCGACCCAATAGTTTGTCAGCTCTTCGGCGGGAACGGTGCCATAGTCGTAGCCGCCGTGATTTTGCATCGTGACGTCAAAGATGAACTGCGGCGCTTCGTCGGTTCTAAGCAGGTCGAGTATCTTGTCGTAGGTGGCGTAGTCGCATACGCCGGCATGGTAACAGGGCGCACCTTCGAAATCGCCGATTGAAAGAAAGTCTCCAAAGCCCAGCTGCTGATAGATCTTATCTCGATGGTAGTTGACGGGGTTTTGCGGGTGCATAGCGGTAGCGGTATACCCAAGCTCTTTAAGGTCCTTTGCCAGGCTGTTGACGCCATTCATCTGATACAGCTGATAGGGGATCTTGCCTAATCCGACAAAGGCCGTTGTCGCTCCGGTCAAAAATTCGAATTCGGAGTTTGCCGTTCCGCCACCGGTGACCGAAGCGAGCATGGTGCCGCGAACAAGTGTGTCGGGAAGCGAGTTGTAGAATGCGGGGCCGGTGTACCCGGCCGCCTGGAGCTGCTCAAAGCACGAAAGGTCGCTAAAACTCTCGTTCATGACGGCAACAATCGTCGGCTTGATTTCATTGAACTGGGCAACGGCAGCCGCGCGCTGCTCGCTCGAGCCATACGTGCTGTCGTAGGCGGCGGCGAGCTCCTGCTCGATGCTCTGCGCCTCATCGGGCGTATAGCCTTCGGGCTTCTCAATGGGCAACTCGTTGACCATTTCGGTGAACGAAGTGATAAAACCCTGAGACGTATATGTGGTGATGGGCTGCCAACGGTCAAATCCAAAATCCAGCGCCTGCTCCAAGTCGATGCTGGAAAAGCCTGAGAGCCCCACAACGGTCACTAGCAGAAAAGCGCAGAGGTTAGCGGCGATTGCGGGGAAGACATGGGTGGGCGTACGGAGCTTTCGCGGTCGGATAAGCGAAAGAAGCCCCAGGGAAATCTCCAGCAGGGCGAGAGAGGTTACGATTCCGGCGGTAAAGGTAAACTCGTATCCCTCGCTCACTTCCATTGCGGTGCCAAGGGCCAAGATATCGCTTGGCAGGATGGCTTCGCCTTTAAACGTTATGACGAAGTGCTCGGCAATGCCAAGGATGCAACAGGCGACGGGCACGAGGGCCATGACGCCTCCATGACGCTGTCCCAGCAAATAAAGGGAGAGCAGAACCGTCGCGAGCAGCCCGACGGAAAACCCGAATGAGTTGGCGGGAATGCGATAGAACGTTTCGTTACAGGCAATTTCGAGCGAAACGAACGAGAGCGCTGAAACAGCGGCGATGACAAGGATGTCACGGCAAATACAGGCAACCGTTCCCGTCGCAAGATCGGTTTGGTCGATAAGTCCCGAAACCAAGGGCTCGACAAGAAGTATGACGGCGGTAGCACCGAGCGCCGAATAAGAAAGGACCCATAGGGAATTGTCCTCATTTACGAGCAATTGATTCGTAATCCATGCAGCTACCATGCCGAGCGGGATGAGGAGCGTCGCGCACCAAAAGACGCGGGCAATGGGCGGCTTTTCATTGTGTTTGATTGAAAAATACACGCGCACGACGACGGTGGCCACGATAAGGACGGCGATGAATATGGGCAGATTGGCCATGTCGCTCGAAGTGATTTCAAGGGGGATATCTTCGGTCATGGACGTTCCTCTGTTACAGCAAATTAAGTTCAGTAGTAGATTACTGTAACCTTTCCACGGCATTTCGAGAAACAAAGCACCCGATACGCAAAGCTAAAGGTCTGCGAATCTTGTATTACGAACATCTGTGCGCGTCGAGTGCGCTAAACTCATCGACAGTATGATTCGATGCAATAGGAGGCAAGGAGCTTCCATGTCTGATTCTTCTATCGTTATTCGCGGCGCTCGTGAGCACAACCTCCGTGATATCGATGTTTCCATTCCGCGTGACCAACTCGTGGTCATTACCGGTCTTTCTGGCTCGGGCAAGAGTTCGCTGGCATTTGACACTATCTATGCCGAGGGCCAGCGTCGATACGTCGAGAGTCTTTCGAGCTATGCGCGCCAGTTCTTGGGCCAGATGGACAAACCCGACTTGGATTCAATCGACGGCCTTTCGCCGGCGGTGTCGATCGACCAAAAGACGACGTCTAAAAACCCTCGCTCGACGGTTGGCACCGTAACCGAGATTTATGACTATCTGCGCCTGCTGTTCGCCCGTGTGGGCACCCCGCACTGTCCCGAATGCGGCCGCGTCATTGAGCGCCAGACGACCGACCAGGTTGCCGACAAAGTCTTGGCGGCGGGGGAGGGTCGCCGCGCGTTTGTGCTGGCACCGGTGGTGCGCGGGCGAAAAGGCGAGTACACCAAACTGTTTGAGGACCTTCGCGCCGAGGGCTTTAGCCGCGTGCGTGTCGACGGCGAAGTGCGCTCGCTCGATGATCCGATCGATCTGGACAAGAAGTTCAAACACGATATCGAGGTCGTAGTCGACCGCATCGTGATCCGTGAGAATTCTCTGGGCCGTATCGCCGAGTCTGTTGAACAGGCGACTGCCTTGGCGCACGGTAATGTGAACGTATACATGCTGCCCGATCGCGATGCTCCCGAGGGGACCGAGGGCGAGCTACTGGAGTATTCGTTGGCTCTGGCATGCCCGGAGCACGGGCACTCCATCGACGACCTACAACCCCGCGACTTTTCGTTCAACGCTCCCTATGGCGCATGTCCTGAGTGCGACGGCCTGGGCTTTAAGAAAACCGTTGATGCCGAGGCGCTGATTGAGGATCCCTCGAAGTCCATTGCCGACGGAGTCTTTGGTAGCCTGTTTGGCAATTCGAACTACTATCCGCAGATTTTTGCTGCGGTCTGCAAACACTTTAAGGTGAGCGCCGATACGCCGTGGGGGGACTTGCCCCCTCGCGTGCATCGTGCGTTTTTGGATGGCATGGGCGACACGAAGATTTCGGTCGACTATCAAAAGCTCGATGGGCGTCGCAGCCAGTGGGATACCAAGTTTTCGGGCGTTCGCAACATCCTGTACGAACGCTATACCGAGACGACGAACGAGAACACCAAGGCGCGCCTGGAGAAGTACATTCGCGAGGAGCCGTGCTCGAGCTGTCACGGTGCTCGCCTGCGTCCCGAGATGCTTGCCGTCACCGTGGGCGGCAAGTCCATTTACGAGGTTTGTTGCCTGTCGTGCCGTGAATCGCTCGAGTTTTTTGAGGGCCTGGAACTCACCGAGCGCCAACAGTTTATCGGCGGCCGTATCGTCAAGGAAATCCTGGAGCGCTTGCGTTTTCTGGTCGATGTTGGACTCGACTATCTGACGCTCGATCGTGCCTCGGCGACGCTTTCCGGTGGCGAGGCGCAGCGTATTCGACTGGCAACGCAGATCGGCGCGGGTCTCATGGGCGTGCTCTATATTCTGGACGAGCCCTCGATCGGTCTTCATCAGCGTGACAACGAGCGCCTGATTAAGACGCTCGAGCGCCTGCGCGATATCGGCAATACCGTTATCGTTGTCGAACACGACGAGGATACAATCCGTGCCGCCGACTACGTGATCGACATGGGGCCCGGCGCCGGTGTCAACGGCGGGCACGTAGTCGCGGCGGGAACGCCTGCTGATATCATGGCGTGTCCTGAGTCGATGACGGGCGCTTACCTGACCGGCAAACGAATGATTCGGGTGCCTGATGAACGGCGCAAGCCCGGTCGCGGCTGCCTTAAAATTACGGGCGCTCGAACCAACAACCTCAAAAACGTTACTGCCAAGATCGAGTTTGGTACGCTTACGGTTGTTACCGGCGTGTCGGGATCGGGCAAGAGCTCCCTGGTTACCGACACCATTGCGCCTGCCCTTACGAATGCTATTCACCGTTCGACGCGCCCTGTGGGTCCGTATAAAAAAATCGAGGGCATCGAGTGTATCGATAAGGTTATTGATATCGACCAGTCGCCGATTGGCCGCACGCCGCGTTCCAACCCTGCTACCTATATCGGCCTGTGGGATGATCTTCGCGCGCTGTTTGCGAGTACGCCGGAGTCGAAGGCGCGCGGCTACTCGCCGGGTCGTTTCTCCTTTAATGTGAGTGGCGGGCGCTGCGAGGCGTGCAAGGGCGACGGGCAGATCAAGATCGAGATGCACTTCCTTCCCGATATCTACGTTCCCTGCGAAGTTTGCGGCGGTAAACGCTACAACCGCGAGACACTCGAGGTCACCTACCGTGGCAAGACCATCTCGGACGTGCTCGACATGAGCGTCACCGAGGCGCTGGCCTTCTTTGGGAATATCCCGCAGATTAAGCGCAAGCTCCAGACGCTGTACGATGTAGGCTTAGGCTACGTGAGCCTGGGCCAGCCCGCCACGACGCTCTCGGGCGGCGAGGCGCAGCGTGTGAAGCTCGCCAAGGAGCTTCATCGACGCCAGACGGGCAAGACGTTCTATATTTTGGACGAGCCGACGACCGGTCTTCATTTTGAGGACGTCCGCCAGCTGCTCGATGTGCTGCAGCGCTTGGTCGATGCGGGCAACACGGTGCTGGTGATTGAGCACAACCTTGATGTCATCAAGGTTGCCGACCGCCTGATCGATATGGGTCCCGAGGGCGGTAACGGCGGCGGAACCGTCGTGGTTTCGGGCACACCGGAGCAGGTTGCGGACTGTCCGCAGAGTTATACGGGCAAGTTTTTGGCGCCGTTGCTCAGGCGTGACCGGGAGCGTCAGGCTCAACTTGATGCTTAATAAATAGGCGATTCAGTTTATGGGCGCCATCGACTCCTTGTGATTCGATGGCGCTTGCTGTGCCGATGTGACGTATGCAGTCGAATTGGACATATACTTAATCCTTGCGTCCGAATGCGAGGGAAAGGATATGTCATGGCAAAGGCTGTAAAGACGCCAAAAACCAATGCGATGCGCGAGCTGGAAAGTGCCGGCATTTCCTATGTTCTACATACGTACGAAGACGATGGTGATGAGTCGGTGGGCCTGGGGGTCGCGATTTCGGAGCAGCTTGGCGAGGAGCCCGGTCAAGGATTTAAGACTTTGGTCTGCGTGACACCGTCCAACGACTATGTCGTGTGCTGTATCCCTGTTGCCGACGAGCTCGATCTAAAGTCCGCCGCGCGTGCCGCGGGGGAGAAGTCCTTGGCCATGATGCATGTGAAGGATTTGCTTGCGGCGACTGGCTACGTTCGCGGCGGCTGCAGCCCGGTCGGTATGAAAAAACGCTACCGGACGCTCATTGATGAGACGTGTGTCCTTTGGGATACCATTTTTATTTCGGGAGGCAAGCGTGGTTATCAGCTCGAGCTTGCACCCGATGATTTAATTGCATTTTGCGGGGCGACGGTTGCCGCGATTACGAGAGAGGACTGAGCGATGCCGCAGGAAGAATTGAAGCGCGGAGCTCATTTTGCAAAAGAATCTGCGCCTCAGACACCCTCATCCGAAGTTTCTTCGTCGCGAGATGACACTGACGACATGGGCTCGTCGGACTACTCCACGGTTGGTCGTTCCGCCGGGCTTATGACCATCCTGACTATCGTGTCTCGCGTCACCGGTTTTATCCGCACGTGGGCAATGGCGGCAGCTATCGGCATGTCGCTGCTCTCGTCCTCCTATCAGGTCGCCAACAACCTGCCCAATATGCTCTACGAACTCGTGATGGGTGGCATGCTCGTGACGGCGTTTTTGCCCGTGTACATGGGTGTGAGGCGTGAGCAGGGTCGCGAGGCCTCGAACGAGTACGTGGGCAACCTGCTCGGCATTCTGCTTTTGGTGCTGGGTGGCATTTCGTTGCTGGGGACCGTGTTCGCCCCGGGCTTTATCTGGACGCAATCGTTCCTTTCGGGTGACGGCGGCAGCATGGATACCGCTGCGTTCATGTTCCGTTTCTTTGCCATCCAGATTCTGTTTTATGGTTTGGGCTCGGTGTTCTCGGGCGTTCTCAACGCACACCGCGACTACTTCTGGTCGACGTTTGCCCCGGTCCTCAACAATGTGATCGTCATTGCGAGCTTTATGGGTTTTGCGCCCGTGTCCGCACAGTTTGGCGAACGTGCCGGCATCATCTTGATTGCGGCCGGTACGACCCTCGGTGTCTTTGTTCAGATGGCATGTCAGATTCCCGCGCTTGGCAAGCACGGCGTGCATCCCCATATCCATATCGACTTTAAGGACCCCGCACTGCGCCAGACGATTGCGCTTGGTATCCCGACGCTGCTCGCCACGGTGTGCATGTTTGTCTCGACTTCTATCACCAACGCTGCCGCGCTGGTGGTCCAGCCCGAGACTGGTCCTTCCGTCATCGCCTATGCGCGCCTGTGGTACACGCTGCCCTACGCGCTGATTGCCGCCTCGCTTTCGACGGCGCTCTATACCGAGCTCTCTCACGACGCGCAGGAGAAGGATTACGACAGCGTTCGCACGGGCATTTCGCGTGGCGTCGCCCAGATGCTGTTCTTCCTGATTCCGTTCGCGCTGTACCTGATTGTCTTCGCGCGTCCGCTCAACATGATCTACTGTGCTGGCAAGTTCGATGAATCCGGCGTGACGCTGGTGTCCGAGTACCTTGTCTACCTGGCGTTCTCGCTGCCGCTCTACGGCGTGGTCGTATTGATGCAGAAGAGCTTCTCTGCCTTGCTCGACATGAAGCCCTATAGCCGCTATTGCCTGTATTCCGCCATCGGCCAGGCCGGCTCGGTTCTGCTGTTTGGCGTTGTGCTGGGCTTCGGTATGCCGGCAATCGCGCTTTCGTATGTCGTCGACTACGTGATCTTGGTCGGATGTTCGCTATGGTGGCTGCGTCGTCGTCTGCGTGGCCTTCAGGTCAAATCTATCCTGCATGGCGGTTTCTTTGGCCTTTTGCTCGGTGGCCTGGGTGCTGCCGCAGGCGCCGGCGTCATGTGGGCGCTTGAGCACTTTGTCGGGGCACTTGGCGGCTCGATTCTGATTACTCTTGGCTACGTTTGCGTTGCGGGTGTCGTCTCGCTTGCTGTTACCTTTGGCCTTGCCGTCGTCCTTAAGATGCCCGAGGTCTCGGCGCTGCTTCGTCGCAAGTAGGTGCGTGTGGCCGGTCACGACAACATTCCAACACTCGCCGAGCAGGTTTCGCGCGTTCCCACGCAGCCCGGATGTTACCTTTGGAAGGATGCCAAGGGCGATGTCATCTACGTTGGCAAGGCAAAAAACCTGCGTTCCCGTATGCGCCAGTACGTGACACTGCAGGATGAGCGTCAAAAGATCCCGCTGATGATGCAGCTGGTGGCGAGCTTTGACTATATCGTGGTGGAGACCGAGCACGAGGCGTTGGTGCTCGAGCGCAATTTGATTGGTCAGTACCATCCGTACTTTAACGTCGACCTCAAGGATGACAAGAGCTACCCCTTTATCGCCATTACAAAGGGCGACCTGTATCCCGCTATAAAATACACGCGTGAGCGTCATAAGCCGGGAACGCGCTATTTTGGACCCTATACCGATAGCCGTGCGGCACGTGAGACGATAGATACGCTGCGCAAGGTTATCCCCATCTGCTCTGCATCCTGTGCGGAGTGGCGTCGTTGTCGCCGTATCATCGAGTCCCACAAGGGCGAGGAAGACATCGTCAATATGATTTGCGCACAAAACGGGCGTCCCTGCTTCGACTACCATGTCGGGCGCGGGCCGGGTGCGTGTGTCGGCGCGATTTCCCCGGCAGACTATGCCAAGAACGTCAAGCGTGTCGAGCGCTTTTTGTCGGGCCATCGCAAGGATGTCGTCGACGAGCTGACTTCCGAGATGGCGGATGCCGCCGAGGCACTCGATTTTGAGCGCGCGGCACGCGTCAAGCGTCGTTTGGAGGTCATCAGGGGTCTGGACGACCGTCAGCAAGTCGTTTTTCCCTCCAGTGTCGATATCGATGTCATCGGTTTCTATCGCGAGGAGACCATCTCTGCCGCTTGCGTCTTTGTCGTGCGTGAGGGCCGAACAGTTCGCACCTGCGAGTTCATTCTCGACAAGGGTCTTGATGTTGACGAGGAAGAGCTCCAGTCGGGCTTTCTTAAGCGCTATTACGACGAGACGGCTGATATTCCAGCTGAGATAAACCTCTCTGTCGAGCTTGAGGATGCGGAGGCGCTGGGGGAGTGGCTTGCAGGCAAGCGCGAGCGTTCCTGCCATCTCCATAGGCCGCAGCGTGGCGAAAAGCACCGTTTGCTCGATATGGCATCCAAAAATGCGCGCCATGCCCTCATGCGCTACATGATGCGAACGGGGTACGCTGACGACCGCACCAATCAAGCGCTCCTGGAGCTCGAAAGCGCGCTGGCGCTGCCGGCGCCGCCGATGCGTATCGAGTGCTTCGATATCTCGACGCTGCACGGAACCTTTACCGTCGCCTCGATGGTGGTGTTTACCAACGGACGCGCCGACAAGAGCCAGTACCGTCGTTTCAAAATTCAGGCCGAATTGGACGAGGCAAACGACTTCGTGTCGATGTCCGAGGTTTTGGGACGACGCTATGCTCCCGAGCGCATGGCCGACGAGCGCTTTGGCTCGCGCCCCGATTTGCTCGTTGTCGATGGCGGTAAGCCGCAATTGACCGCTGCGATCAAGCAACTTGAGGCTCTTGGGCTCGATATACCAGTTTGTGGCTTGGCAAAGGCCGATGAGGAGGTTTTCGTGCCTTGGGACGAGACTCCCGTCGTGCTTCCGACCGGGTCCGCGTCGCTCTATCTAATTAAACAGGTGCGCGATGAATCGCACCGTTTTGCCATCACATTCCATCGTGAGTTGCGTGATAAAGCCATGACAGTTTCGGTACTCGATGACGTTCCAGGCGTGGGGCCCACCAGAAAACGTGCCCTTATGCGCCATTTTGGCTCGATGAAGCGTTTGCGCGCGGCGAGCGAGCAAGAGATCGCGGAAGTTCGCGGCATACCTGCCGATGTTGCCAAGGCGGTCCACGAGGCGCTCGTTGCGTGGAATGCCGAGCGCGCCGAGGCGGCGGCTGGCCATTCCGATAGCTAAACACGAGCCTAAACTACTGATATACATGATTGCGTGATTTTCAACCATTTATTTCGCCATGATTGCCTGCTGGTTTCGGGTTTTATTAACGCTAAAACGTTTGACTGACCCAAGTAAAAACCTGCTATCCTGCGGGTTGACGAAGACTGATATCTCACCTCGCCGATACATACTGTCTGACGAATCGTTTGTCAACGAATTCGGTGAACGGTAGTAAATACCGTTCAAGCGGATGTATGTATCGGTCGCCGAGCGCGGCACCTCAGTTGGGTTCGTCGGTAGGTAAGGTATATATCGTCCGCAAGTTGCGCGGGGGCAAGTCTAGGTGCTCCCGAGTAAGATTCTCTATTGATAGGAGAAGACATGGCCATCATCAACAAGGGTATGTCCAGGCGTTCGTTCCTCGGCCTCACCGGCAGCGTCGCTGCTGTCGCAGGGCTTGGTCTCACCGGCTGCGGTGGCAGCTCTAGCGACGAGGGTTCCGCTTCCGGTTCCACCGATTCCGCCAACCGTGGCGGCGGCGTGATCACCGCTGGTTCCGCTTACGCTCCGTCCAGCTTCGATCCCGCCAGCACCGGCTCCGCTGTGGGCCTGGGTGCTAACTGGCACGTCGTCGAGGGCCTCTACGGCATCGATTACCACGACTACAGCACCTTCAACGAGCTCGCCACCGACGATCCTAAGTCCGTGGACGACACCACTTTCGAGGTCACCATCCGCAAGGGCGCCAAGTTCTCCGATGGCACCGAGGTCACCGCTGACGATGTCGTTGCCTCCTACACCGCTTGCGCCGCTTCCGCTACCTATGCTCCGTTCTTCCAGCCCTTCGAGTCCATCGAGGCCAAGGACGCCAGCACCGTGACGGTCAAGACCAAGGTCCCCAACTTCTCCCTGCTCAAGGATCGTCTGGCCATCGTCCGCGTTACCCCGGCCACCCAGACCGAGGAGGATCGCGCCAAGCAGCCGATCGGCTCCGGCCCCTGGATGTACGACTCTATCTCCGATACCGAGATCACCCTGGTTCCCAACCCCGAGTACAACGGTGAGTATGCTGCCGAGGATAAGAAGATCCAGTACAGCATCCTGACCGACCCCACCGCTCGCGTTACCGCTCAGCAGGAGGGCTCCACGCTCGTTATGGAGCTCGTTACCGCTGATGCCGTCGACCAGCTCGAGAGCGCCGGCTGCAAGATCGATAACGTTCAGGGTTTCGGCACCCGCTTCATCATGTTCAACGTCGCCAAGGAGCCTTGGAACAACGTCAAGGTCCGTCAGGCCGTCATGTATGCGCTCGACACCGAGAAGATGGTCAGCAACACTTTCGCCGGCCTTGCCACCGCTGCCAGCTGCTACCTGCCCAAGAGCTTCACCAACTATCATGAGGCTTCCACGGTGTACAAGACCGACGCCAAGAAGGCTAAGAAGCTCATCGAGGAGTCTGGCATCACCCCGGGTGCCATCACCCTGCGCACCACCGACAACGAGCAGATTAAGGGCATGGCCGCCCAGGTCAAGAACGACCTCGACGCTCTCGGCTTCGATGTGACCATCCAGACCGATACCTCGCCGGCTACCTACGCTGCCATTGACGGCGGCGAGGCCTACGATATCCTCCTTGCCCCTGGCGATCCTTCCTGCTTCGGCGCTGATCCCGACCTGCTGCTCAACTGGTGGTACGGCGACAACGTCTGGATGCAGACCCGTTGCCCGTGGAAGGAGTCCGCTGAGTGGCAGAAGCTCCACGGTCTCATGGACGAGGCTCTTGCCGCCGAGGGCGACGAGCAGCAGAAGAAGTGGAACGAGTGCTTCGACATCATTGCCGACAACGCCGTTCTGTACCCCGTTGTCCACGTCAAGACCGTCTCCGCTTCCTGGGACGATCCGTCCACTGCGCCCAACGGCGAGGCCCTCGATGGTTTCAAGGGCATCGGCACGACGAGCATGTCCTTCAGGGGCGTTGCGACCGTCAAGGCGTAAGACTCGCTTGAGTCTGTATGCAGGATGTCGGTCGTTGGGACCGTATCCTCATAGTTGAAACAAAGACCCGGGCGGCAACGATGTCGCTCGGGTCTTGTAATGAGTATCCGTACTCATATACCAGTTGGTCCTACCGACAAAAGAAAGGGGAGAGAACGTGAACAACTTGCTACGTTTGATTGGAAGGCGTCTTGTGGCGCTGCCGATCATGGCATTGGGCGTCACCGTCCTGGTGTTCTTCCTTATGTCGTTCTCCAAGACCGACCCCGCCTACACGGCGTTGGGTGACGGTGCCTCGCCCGAGGCGGTTGCCGAGTACCATGAGAAGTATGGTCTGGACGACCCCTGGCCCGTGCGCTACGTGCGCTATATGGGCGATTTGATCCATGGCGACATGGGCACCTATGGTGCTGCTCGCAACTCCGTTGCCAAGCGCATCTCCACGGCCCTGCCCGTCACGATGCAGCTGACCTTCATCGGTCTTGCCATCGGTGCGGTCGTTTCGTTTTTGCTCGGCGTCATCGCGGCACTGTATCGCGACAAATGGCCGGACCAAGTGATCCGCGTCTTTTCCATCGCCGGCTTGGCAACCCCGTCGTTCTGGCTTGCCGTTCTGTTGATCCTGCTGTTCTCTTCCTACCTTAAGGTGCTCCCGGCATCGGGTGCTCTGCCTCACTTCACCACGAATCCGGTTGGCTATCTGGGACGTATGATCATGCCCGCCATCGCCTTGGCATTTCCGCTGACGGGCCAGATGACTCGTATCGTGCGTACCGCCATGGTCGAGGAGCTCGACAAGGACTATGTCCGTATGGCTCGTGGCGCCGGCGTTCCCGAGAAGGTCGTCGTCGGCATCAACGTTCTTCGCAATGCGCTGATCACCCCGGTCACCACCCTCGGTCTTAAGATCGGTTACCTCATGGGCGGCGCCGTCGTCATCGAGGTTATCTTCAACCTCCCCGGCATGGGCACCGCGATTCTGCAGGGCGTTCAGGGCAACGAGGCGAACCTGGTTCAGGGCGTCGTCATCGTCGTTGCTCTCGCCTTCATCATCATCAACATCGTGGTTGACATGCTCTACCTGCTCATCAACCCGCGCATCAGGACGGTGTAGATTATGGTAAAGATTCGAGAGAAGCAAACCGAGCAGCTCGAGAAGGCTGCCTCCAAGGGGCTCAAGCTCGGTGGCTGGAAGAAGATGACGCTGTCTTCTAAGATTGCCGCCGTCGTGCTGGTGCTGGTCGCCCTGACTGCGATCCTGGCGCCCCTTCTTGCCCCCTATAGCCCGGTCGAGATTTTTACGGCTCGCCAGGCTCCCGGCAACGGATTTATCTTCGGTATCGACGATAAGGGTCGCGACATTCTGTCGCGTATGCTCTACGGTGGTCGTTACTCGCTGATTATCGGCTTTGGCGCCACCGCCATGGCTCTGGTCTGCGGCTCGGTCGTGGGCGCCCTTGCAGCGGTTTCGCGCAAGGCCGTCTCCGAGACGATCATGCGTATCTTGGACATCATCATGTCCATCCCGGGCATCGCCCTCGCGGCCGTCTTCGTCTCCATCCTGGGCAACTCCGTGCCGTCGATCATCTTCGCCATCGGCTTTATGTACACTCCGCAGATTGCCCGTATCGTGCGCGCCAACATCGTGTCCGAGTACGGCGAGGACTATGTTCGCGCGGTCATCGTTTCCGGTGCCAAGGCTCCGTGGATTTTGATCAAGCATGTTCTGCGTAACTGCATCGCCCCGATCATGGTCTTCACCGTTACCCTGGTCGCCGACGCCATCATCTTCGAGGCCTCGCTGACCTTCATCGGCGCTGGTATCCAGGAGCCCACTGCTACCTGGGGCAACATCCTCGCCGACGCCCGCGGCGGCGTGCTCGCTGGCCGTTGGTGGCAGGCGCTGTTCCCGGGCCTGGCCATCATGATCACCTGCCTGGCGCTCAACATCCTCTCCGAGGGCATTACCGACGCTATGGCCGCTGCCCCCTCCGCCGCCCTGGATCCGACCGATTCCTCCAAGCGTCGCGAGGCCGACCTGCTGGTCTCCGACCCCGTTCGCGCCTACAAGGAGCAGGCCCAGTCCCTCTCCGCTCGCCTTGGCGCCCTGCGCGATGTCGAGCTCAAGCGTGACGATCGCCACGTGCCCGACGAGTCCGTTGAGCCGATTCTCTCGGTCCGTGACTTCTGCATCCAGTTTGAGCATCACGGTGATATCAACGTCGTCGACCATGTCAACTTTGACGTTCGTCCTGGTCAGACCATGGGCCTGGTGGGCGAGTCCGGTTGCGGTAAGTCCATCACCACGCTGGCCATCATGGGCCTGACCGACGATGACGAGCATCTTTCCGGCGAGGTTCTCTGGGAGGGTCGCGACCTGCTCAAGATGAGCAAGAAGGAGTGGTTCGGCCTGCGCGGTACCGATATCGCTATGGTCTATCAGGACGCCCTGTCCTCGCTTAATCCCTCCATGCTCATCTCTGCCCAGATGAAGCAGCTCACCAAGCGCGGCGGAACCCGCAGCGCCGAGGAGCTCCTGGAGCTCGTCGGCCTCGATCCCAAGCGCACGCTCGAGAGCTATCCGCACGAGCTTTCCGGCGGCCAGCGTCAGCGTGTCCTGATCGCTATGGCCCTTACCCGCGATCCCAAGCTGGTCATCTGCGACGAGCCCACGACCGCTCTGGACGTTACCGTCCAGAAGCAGGTCATCAAGTTGCTCAACGATCTTCAGGCCAAGCTCGGCTTTGCCATGATCTTCGTTTCGCATGACCTGGCTCTGGTCGCCGAGGTTGCCCATAACATCACGGTTATGTACGCTGGCCAGGTTATCGAGCAGGCACCCACCAAGGAGCTGCTCACCAACCCGATCCACGAGTACACCCGCGGTCTTCTGGGTTCCGTTCTGTCCATCGAGAGCGGTTCGGGTCGCCTGCACCAGGTGCCCGGCGCCGTTCCGAGCCCGCGCGATTTCCCCAAGGGCGATCGCTTCGCGCCCCGCTCGAGCCATCCGCGTATTGGCCTGGACACCCGTCCGGTCTTCAAGCGCGTGCCCGGCACCGAGCACTTCTATTCCGAGCTCCCCGACGAGGTGCTCAAGGCAAATGGTTTGACCCCTCACGCGGAGGTGATGTAGATGAGCGAGACCGCAGTCAACGGCGTCGAGCCGATCATCTTCCTTGATGACGTCCACGTCACCTTTAGGACCCGTACCGGCTCGATTCTGCACCCCAACCTGGTTCACGCCGTCCAGGGTGTAACGATTAAGCTCATGCCCGGTCAGACGATCGGCATCGTCGGCGAGTCCGGTTGCGGTAAGTCCACCACCGCCAACGTCATGTGCGGCCTGCAGGCCCCCACGAGCGGCAAGGTCTACTTTAAGGGCAAGGACGTTACCAAACGTACCGCCGAGGACCGTCGCCACATGGGTCGCGTCATCTCGGTCGTGTTCCAGAACCCGGCCACGGCGCTCAATCCCCGCATGGTCGTTCGCGAGCAGCTGCTCGACCCCATGCGCGTCCACAACCTGGGTACCGAGGCCGAGCAGGAGAAGCGCGTCAAGGAGCTCCTGGAGCTCACCGGTCTGCCCAGCTCCGCCGCCGAGGTTCTTCCCGGTCAGCTTTCGGGCGGCCAGCGTCAGCGCGTCGCAATTGCCCGTGCCCTGTCGCTGAACCCCGATGCCATCATCGCCGACGAGCCCACCTCGGCTCTGGACGTTTCGGTCCGCGCACAGATTCTGAACCTGTTGACCGACCTTAAGAAGGAGCTCGGCCTGGCCATGGTGTTCATCAGCCATGACATCCAGACGGTCCGCTATATCTCTGACGACATCATCGTTATGAATGGCGGCAGGATCGTCGAGCAGGGCGAGGCCAAGCAGGTCTTCCAGCACCCCCAGGACCCCTACACCAAGATGCTGCTCGGCGCTGCGCCGTCGCTGCTGCATCCCAAGCTCGGCGAGTAGCCTCGCTTTCCCTCCCGTGCGCCCGGTTCCCTTGCCGGGCGCACCTCCGTTGCGATTTCGAAAGGTTGGGTTCACGAGCCATGCCAAGTGCTCAGGAGCTACAACATCAATTTGGTGAATATCGAGGCGCCATGCCCCGTCCATCAGATTTCGATCTCTTTTGGAAGGATCGCATGGCCGAGGCCGACGCCGTCGGGCTTGACTATGCGATCGAGACGGCATCGGTCACCGATGCCGCGACCTGCCAGCTTTTCGACCTCTGGTATACCGGCATGTGTGGCGCGCGCCTGCATGCCAAGTACCTTAAACCCGTCTCGGACGAGCCCGTGCCATTGGTACTTCAGTTCCATGGGTATCCGGGTGCAAGCCGCAGCTGGTTTGAGCAGGCGTCGTTTGCGGGCATGGGCATGGCACTCATCGCCCTCGACTGCCCCGGCCAAGGAGGTCCCTCCGAGGACATTGGTGGATTTGAGGGCACAACGGTTGCCGGGCATATCGTCGCCGGTATCGACGGCGACCCTGCCAACCTCTACTATGTCCGCTTGCACCAAGATATTCGCATCCTGTGCCGCATCGTTCGCGAGCTCGAGGGCATCGATCTTGCGCGTGTGTTTGTGAACGGCGCGTCGCAGGGCGGCGGTTTGGGCATTGCGACCTGTGCGCTTAACAGCGAGCTTATCAATCGCGCTGCCATCCTCTATCCCTTCCTGTCAGATTTCCGCCTGGTCTGGGATTTGGATGCCGACGACATTGCCTACGAGGGCCTGCGCTATTGGTCTTGCTGGTTTGACGAGGACTCGACTCGTATTGACGAAGCCTATGCCAAGCTGGCGTACTTCGATTCCAAGAACTTTGCCCCTATGGTCAAATGCCCCGTGCTGTTTGGCACCGGCACAGCCGATATCGTCTGTCCGCCAGCGACGCAGTTTGCGGTCTATAACAACCTGACATGCGAAAAGCGTCATGAGTTCTTTGAAGGCTTTGGCCACGAGGAGATTCAGGATTTTGACGATCTGATCATTCCGTTTTTCTGCAAGGGAGGGGAGGCTCATGTCTAAGTGCGAGAGCAATGTTGACGAGCTGATTGTCCCCGGGCTCGTGGGAATTCCTGGAACGGTTTCGTCAAGGCTCGCAGAATATCGGGACTGGCGCGGTGATGTCCAAGCAGATGTTTCTGATTTAGAGACATGCGCTTCGAATCTTGAGATTCAAGGCCTGGCCATTACGGCGATTGACTTTGTTAACCCCTGCGCCCGTTACTCGGAGGTTTCCTTTGAGCTCGGTGACCATGCGGTCCACGCTCGTTTGATTGAGCCTGTTGGTCGTGCCCGAGTATCTGAGCGCGCGCCGCTGTGCCTGATGTTCCACGACATCGATCGGCCTGTGCGCGGCTGGCATCACATGACGAGATTTGCCGCCATGGGATATGCCGTGCTTGCACTGGATGACGATGTTGCTGGTGCGGACGACCTGCAGCGGGGAATTGCTTCGCCCGCTTTTGTCGAGCGTGTCCGTTGGGGCTGCGCGTTGGCGAAGGTCGCGCGCAATCTTGATGGCATGGACCCCGACCGCATCTTTGCATGGGGCGAGGGCCTTGGCGGCGGAGTCGCGCTGGCGGTTTCTGCTCTGGACGAGCAGGGTCTTGCCTGCACGGCGGTTGCCAATCCAATTCCCGGTGGCCTCGAGGCGCTGTCGTCTCGGGTGCGCGGATCGGTGCTCATGGGCACATCGCTTATGGACGCCGTGAGCGATCCCAAGGGTCAGTTTGCTGTATTCAACGGTCTTGAGTGTGACCGAAGGCATATCATTTATGCCAAATACGCTCACGAGCGCATCAATGCGTTCGAAAACGAAGTCGTCGACTTCTTTAACCAAACGTTCTACCCGTGTTCTTTGGCCTAGACGGCTTGGACACTGCCAACAAGAGTGGGTGGCATAGGGCCGCCCGCCAGACAACTAAGGAGATTCTTGTGGCAACTCAGAAATTCACCGGCGTTATCCCTCCCGTCGTTGTTCCCGATACCGAAGACCACCAGCTCGACGTTGCATCCTTTGAGCGCAGCATCAACCGCATGATCGATGCCGGCGTCGATGGCCTGTTCTTCCTGGGCTCCTCGGGCGAGGTCGTCTTCTCCACCGACGAGCGCCGTCGCCAGATTGTCGCCGAGGCCGTGCGCATCGTCGACCACCGCGTTCCCGTTCTGGTTGGCATCATCGACACCGAGACCGAGCGCATGATCGAGCATGGTAAGGTCGCCCAGGAGCTGGGCGCCGATGCGCTTGTCGCCACCTGCCCGTTCTATGCCCTGCAGGGCATGACCGAGGTCGAGGAGCACTTCCGCATCCTGCACGAGGAACTCGACCTTCCCATCTTCGCCTACGACATCCCCGTGTGCGTCCACACCAAGCTCCCCTGGAAGCTCCTTGCCAAGCTCGGCGCCGAGGGCGTCCTTGCCGGCGTCAAGGATTCCTCGGGCGATGACATCTCGTTCCGCTACCTCGTTCAGGAGAACGAGAAGAATGGCCATCCGATGAGCATCCTCACCGGTCACGAGGTCGTCGTCGACGGTGCTTACCTTGGCGGTGCCGACGGCTCCGTTCCGGGCCTCGCCAACGTTGAGCCCGAGGGCTACGTGCGCCAGTGGAAGGCCGCTCAGGCCGGCGACTGGGCTACCGTCAAGGCCGAGCAGGATCGCCTCAACGAGATCTCCCACATTTGGGATGTCACCTCGGGCGTCCAGGGCTATGCCGGTGGTGTCGGCGCCTTCAAGACCGCTATGAACCTCATGGGCATCTTCGACAGCCCGACCATGCCGCGCCCGGTGAAGGCCATGACCGGCGAGAACGTCGAGGCTATTAAGAAGGTCCTCCAGGACAACGGTCTCCTGTAAAGCTTCCCCAGGCACCCGATCTTGGGGCTCAAGTGGCCGGGCGTGACCCATTAGGTCAACGCCCGACCACTTTCACCCCAACCTCGGGCACCTGGGAAACCTTTATCATGCTGCGGCGATAACACCGCCTTCATTTCCTGTAGTTGTTTTTATCTCCTAAGGAGAACGACATGGAGAACAAGTACGTCTGCTCTGTCGATATCGGCGGAACTAAGATCGCGACCGCCATTATGGAGTACCCGGCTGACGGCAGCGTGCCCCATCCCGTTTTTGAGGCCGAGGTTCCTACCGAGGCCCAGGAGGGCGGCGAGGCCGTCTTCCAACGTATCGAGGCGTCCATCAAGGCTGCCCTTGAGGCGAATCCCGATGTCGAGGTCCTCGGTGTCGGTATCGGTGCCGCAGGCGTCGTCGATCCCAAGACGGGCGCCATCGCGTATGCCAACGAGATTATGCCCGGCTGGTCCGGCGTTCAGTTGGGGCCGCGTCTGCGCGAGGACCTTGGTCTCCCCGTTGCCGTTGTGGGCGACGTGCAGGCTCATGCTCTGGGCGAGGCCCACTGGGGCGTCGGCAAGGGCAAGTTCTCCGTCTTGTGCCTGGGCATCGGCACGGGCATCGGCGGCGCATATGTCGAGAACGGCCGCGTGATGCAGGGCTTCCATGGTGCTGCCGGTCATATGGGCCACATCGAGTGCTCGGCTGCCGCCGGCATTCCCTGCGCCTGCGGGCGTTCCGGTCATCTTGAGTCGGTTGCTTCGGGCACTTCCATTGGTCGTATGTACGATGAGCGCTTTGGTCGCGTCGACCCCAGCCGTCCTTCGGTCGGTCGCGATGTGAACGACCTGTGCCGTGCGGGCGACGCAAAGGCGACCGAGGTCATCCATGACGCCGGTTTTGCGCTGGGTGCCAGCTTGGGCTCGCTCGCTAACATCCTGGACCCTGAGGTCATCGTGCTTTCGGGTGGCGTGATTCACCAAGGTCCCGATTGGCGTTCACAGACGTGGAAGGATTCGGTGCACGAGGGCTATGCCAGCCAGGCGCTCGATCCGCTTCAGGACACGCCGATCCTCATCGGTTCTCTGGAGGGCGATGCTCCGCTCATCGGTGCCGCTGAGCATCTTCTTGCCTCGTTGAAGTAAACATAACTACCAAGTGTGCCTTCTGAGGTGCCGCAGATTGACGTGAAAGAGGAGCGAAGCGTACTTCGGTACGCGAGCGACGGTTTGAACGTCAAGGTGCGGTGTCTCAGAAGGCTGTTTTGAGAAAGGTTGAGTCGAACATGACCGTTGATCCTTTGATCCAGTCCCTGAAGGGCAAGCTCGTCGTGAGCGTTCAGGCGTATATGGGCGAGCCGCTTCGTACGCCCGAGACCATGGCTCAAATGTCGCGTGCTTGCGAGCTCGGCGGCGCCGCCGCCATTCGCTGCCAGGGCCTTGCCGACATTGCCGCCATTAAGGGTCGCTGTGAGGTTCCCGTCATCGGCCTGTGGAAGGATGGGCACGAGGGCGTTTACATCACGCCGACGCTGCGTCACGCTCGCGCCTGCGTTGCTGCCGGTGCCGATATCGTGGCGATCGACGCCACCGATCGTCCGCGCCCCGATGGCAAGACGGTCGAGGATACCTTCCGCCCGCTGCACGAGGAGGGTGTGCTCCTGATGGCGGATTGCGCCACCATCGAGGACATTCGCCGTGCGGTTGATATGGGCTTCGACCTGGTATCCACCACGCTTTCTCACGGCGTCGCCGCCATCGACTGTACCATGGCCGATGGCCCCGATCTGCCGCTCCTGCGTCAGGCGACCGAGGAATTCCCCGGTCTTCCCATCATCTGCGAGGGCCGCGTGCACACGCCCGAGGAGGCTCGCGCCGCGATCGATGCTGGCGCCTGGGCCGTTGTCGTCGGCACCGCCATCACGCACCCCACGAGTATTACGAGTTGGTTCAAGGCTGCGCTTGAGGCGTAAGACAGGCCTCGTATCCGCTCGGGGCGGTATACTCAATATAGGCAATTGACCGCGCGGGATCCGGGTTGCTGGGTCCCGCGCTTGTTTTCGGGAGGCAGCACATGCAAAAGGGAGATGCCATGGATGCGGCGGAGCGCTCGGAGCGCATACCCGATATCGTCATCATCACCGGAATGTCCGGATCGGGCCGCACACAGGCCATGCACGTGTTCGAGGACATGGGCTATTTTTGCATCGATAACCTGCCTCCGCGTCTCATCGCCCAGCTTGCCGAGCTCGTCGGCATCAATACGGGCGTGGGCAGGCATCTTGCCGTCACCTGCGATTTGCGTAGCCAGGGACTGTTTGACGAGCTGCTCGATGCCGTTGCCGCACTCGAGGAGCGCGAGATGAGCTGCGACATTGTGTTCCTGGAGGCGTCTGACGAGGTGCTGATTCGTCGCTACAGCGAAAATCGCCGCCGTCATCCCATTGCCAAGCCGGGGGAGACTACGGCCGATGCCATTCAGCGCGAGCGCCTTCAGCTGCAGGGCGTGCGCGACCGAGCCGATATGATTATCGACACGAGCCGTCTGCGCACCTCTGCGCTGCGCAACAAGCTACGTATGGCATTTTCCGAGCTGTCCGACCAGCAGCTCATGGACGTCCACGTGTTCTCGTTTGGCTTTAAGCACGGCATGCCCGTCGAGGCGGACATTATGATCGACGTCCGCTTCCTGCCTAATCCGTTCTACGATCCCGAGATGCGCACGATGACCGGTCTCGATAAAAAGGTCTCCGATTTTGTTCTGGACCATCCCAAGACGCAGGAGTTTTGGAAGGCTTGGACACAGCTGCTCGATACGGTGATGCCGGGCTATATCGCGGAGGGTAAGCCGCAGCTTTCTATCGCCATCGGCTGCACGGGCGGCCAGCACCGCAGCGTTGCCATTGCCGAGGCCACGGGCCGTTACCTGGAAGGCGCTCAGTATCATGTGAGCATCTCCCACCGCGACCTGTCGCGCGCCAACACGAAGGCATAGGCCTGCATGTCGTTTACCGCTGAGGTGCGCGACGAGCTTGCGCGCTGCGAACCCGAATGTGAATACTGCGACTTGTCGACGCTTGCCGCCCTCACGCGTGTGAGTGGTACGCTCTCGCTTACCGGCTCTGGGCGGTATCGTTTGACGGTTGCGACTGAGACGGGAGCCGTCGCGCGCACGATGATCACGCTGACGCATCGTATCCTTAAGCTCAAAACGGAGTTCACCGTCCGCAAATCTGTCTTGCATAAGGTTCGAAACTACCTCATCACCTTGCCTGATCAGCCCGATTTGGATAAGGCTCTGGTGCTGCTGGGCATTCTCGACCGTAGGGGAGGGCTCGTCGCAGGTGTGCCGCGTCACATTGTCGCCCGTCCTTGCTGTAGACTTGCCTATATCCGCGGCGCGCTCATCGCGGGCGGCTTCGTGGCCGATCCACGCGGCGATTTTCATTTGGAGATTGCTGTGCAGGGCGAGCAATATGCCAAGGGACTTTGCGATCTGTTGGAGCAGATTGGGGTCCATGCTCGTGTTAATGCACGGCGGGGGTCATATGCCGTGTACATTAAGAGCGCCGAGGAAATCGAGCATCTATTAAAGCTGATTGGTGCCAAGCGCAGCGTTGCCGAGATTGAGGAGGCGCGCGCGGTCAAGTTGGTTAAGAACGATGTGAACCGTCGCGTGAATGCCGAGCTCGCCAACCAGACCAGAAGCGCCGGTGCTGCCCAACATCAGCTTGCGCTTATCGATGAGCTCGAGCAGCGTGGCCTTCGCGATGCGCTTCCGGATGCCTTGGCGGTCTTTTGCGACCTGCGCGAGCGCTATCCCGATCTGTCGCTGCGTGATTTGGGGGAGATGGCTGACCCTCCCTTGTCGAAGTCTGCCCTGTACCATCGCGTTTTGAGGCTTGAAAAGCTCATTGAAGCAAACAGGTAGTTTGAAGTATCGACTTATATACGGATTTAGCTGCTATTTTAGTCTTTAAAACGTTTTAACGTAAATTTGATTTTCAATTTCGAGCATTCTCGTGAAATTCAAGTCAAAAAAAAGGTATATTAGGCGAGTGGTTAGTTTGTGGGCCTCAACGGCGGGCGCTGTAGCTCGCGGGGGCCTTACGAAAGGAGACACAATGGCAGTAAAGGTTGCTATTAACGGCTTCGGTCGCATCGGTCGTCTGGCTTTCCGTCAGATGTTCGGTCATGAGGGCTCCGAGATCGTCGCTATCAACGACCTCACCTCTCCCGATATGCTCGCTTACCTGCTGAAGTACGACTCCACGCAGGGCAACTACGCTCGCGATCACGAGGTCGTTGCTGGCGAGGATTCCATCACCGTTGACGGCAAGGAGATCAAGATCTACAAGGAGGCCGACGCTAACAACCTGCCTTGGGGCGACCTTGACGTCGACGTCGTTCTCGAGTGCACCGGCTTCTACACCAGCAAGGCTAAGGCTCAGGCCCACATCAACGCTGGCGCCAAGAAGGTCGTCATCTCCGCTCCGGCCGGCAGCGATCTGCCCACCATCGTGTACAACGTCAACCATGAGACGCTGACCGCTGAGGACAACATCATCTCCGCTGCTTCCTGCACCACCAACTGCCTCGCCCCGATGGCCAAGGGTCTGAACGACTTCGCTCCCATCGTGTCCGGCATCATGACCACCATCCACGCCTTCACCGGCGACCAGATGCCGCTCGACGGCCCGCAGCGCAAGGGCAACTTCCGTCGCTCCCGCGCCTGCTCCGAGAACATCGTCCCGAACACCACGGGCGCTGCTAAGGCCATCGGCCTGGTTCTCCCCGAGCTCAACGGCAAGCTCATCGGTGCCGCCCAGCGCGTCCCGACGCCGACCGGCTCGCTGACCAACCTCTACGCCGTCGTTGACAAGAAGGTCACCGTCGACGAGGTCAACGCTGCCATGAAGGCCTACGCCGAGACCATCCCCGAGACCTTCGCCTACAACGAGGACCAGATCGTCTCCCGCGACATCGTCGGCGAGACCCACGGCTCCATCTTCGACGCCACTCAGACCATGTGCTCTGACCTCGGCAACGGCCAGACCCTCGTTCAGGTCACCTCTTGGTACGACAACGAGAACTCCTACACCTCTCAGATGGTCCGCACCATCAAGTACTTCGAGAAGTTCGTTGCTTAATTTAGCTTTTAGCGAATAGCTCGTTGAGCGTCTAAAGAAGGGCGCGGCCTTATAGGGCTTACACCCTAGGGTCGCGCCCTTTTTATAAGAAATCGTCTGCCGTAATGGGAGGCAGACACGTACGAAAGGTAGAAGCAAACATGGCCTTTACCAAGAAGACCGTCCGCGACATCGATGTCGACGGAAAGCGCGTTCTCGTCCGCGTTGACTTTAACGTGCCTATCAAGGATGGCGTCGTTGGCGACACCACCCGTATCAAGGCTGCCCTGCCCACCATCAACTACCTCGTTGAGCACAACGCTCGTGTCATCCTCATGAGCCACCTCGGCCGTCCCGAGGGCACCGGCTTCCAGCCCGAGCTGTCCCTCGAGCCCGTCGCCAAGAAGCTCGCTGAGCTCTCTGGTCTCGACGTTGCCTTTGTCGCTGACACCTACGGCGAGAAGGCTGCTGAGGCTGTCGCCGCCGTCGAGCCGGGTAAGGTCCTCGTTCTCGAGAACGTCCGTTTTGACAAGCGTGAGAAGAAGAACGATCCCGAGATCGCCAAGAAGCTCGCTTCCTATGGCGACGTCTTCGTTCTCGATGCTTTCGGTACCGCTCACCGCGCCCAGGGTTCCGTCGTGGGCCCCGCCGCTTACCTGCCTGCCGTCGCTGGCTTCCTGCTCGAGAAGGAGGTCGACACGCTGACCGGCATCTTCGCCGAGCCCGAGCGTCCCTTCGTCGCCATCGTCGGCGGTTCCAAGGTTTCCTCCAAGATCGGCGTTCTCGATCACCTTATCGACTCCGCTGACACCCTGATCATCGGTGGCGGCATGGCCTACACCTTCTTCCTGGCTCAGGGCCTGACCGTTGGTCAGTCCCTCAAGGAAGAGGACTGGGTCGAGCGCGCCGGCGAGATGCTCAAGAAGGCCGAGGAGAAGGGCGTCAAGATCCTGCTCCCCATCGACAACCGCGTTGCCGATCACTTTGGCGAGGACGCTGTCCCCGAGGTTGTCGCTTCCGACGCTATCCCCGACGATCGTGAGGGTATGGACATCGGCCCCAAGACCGAGGAGCTTTACGCCGAGGCCGTCAAGGGCGCCAAGACCGTGTTCTGGAACGGCCCCATGGGCGTCTTCGAGTTTGACAACTTCGCTCACGGCACCCAGGCTATCGCCGAGGCTGTCGCCGAGGCCGACTGCACCTCGATCATCGGCGGTGGCGACTCCGTCGCAGCTGTCAACAAGTTCAACCTGGCCGACAAGATGAGCTGGATCTCCACCGGTGGTGGCGCTTCCATGGAGCTCGTCGAGGGTAAGGCCCTGCCCGGAGTGGAGGCGCTTCTCGATGCCTAATCGCACCCTTCTTATCGCTGGTAACTGGAAGATGAACAACGACGTCGCCGAGGCCGCCAAGCTCGCCGACGAGCTGGCTCAGGCTCTGCCCGAGGTTCCGGCCGGCGTCGAGGTGCTCGTCTGCCCTCCGACCATCGACATCACCACGGTTCATGACCGCATTCAGGCTGCCCCCATCGCCCTCGGTGCACAGAACGTGTACTGGGAGGCCAAGGGTGCCTTCACCGGTGAGTCTTCTTGCGACATGCTCAAGTCCGCTGGCTGCACCTACTGCATTATCGGTCACTCCGAGCGTCGCGACTACTTCCACGAGACCGACGAGGACCAGAACAAGAAGGCTAAGGCTCTCGTTGCCGCCGGTCTTGTTCCCGTCTTCTGCTGCGGCGAGTCCCTTGAGGTCCGCGAGGCTGGCACCTATGTCGAGCACGTCGTGAACCAGGTCAAGGCTGGCCTTGCTGGCCTTGAGATCACCTGCCCCAAGCAGGTCGTCGTCGCCTACGAGCCCATCTGGGCCATCGGCACCGGCAAGACCGCTACCGCCGAGGACGCTCAGGAGGTCTGCGGCGCTATCCGTGAGACCCTCAAGGAGATGTTCGGCGAGGAGCTCGCCAACGGCATCCGCGTTCTCTACGGCGGTTCCGCCAAGCCCGGCAACATTGCCGAGCTCGTCGCCAAGCCCGACGTTGACGGCGCCCTCGTGGGCGGCGCTTCGCTCAAGGCTGCCGACTTCGCCTCTATGGTCGTCAAGGCAGGCGAGTAGGACATATGGCACAGCGTCATCTTCCTGCACTCCTGATCATCATGGATGGTTGCGGCCTTGCTCCGGCCGATGGCGAGAACGCCGTCGCCGCTGCCAAGACGCCCTTCCTTGATAGCCTGTACGAGAAGTACCCCCACACCACGCTCGGCGCTTCGGGCGAGGACGTGGGTCTTCCCGATGGCCAGATGGGTAACTCCGAGGTGGGTCACCTCAACATCGGTGCCGGACGCATCGTGTTTCAGGAGCTTTCGCGCATCAACAACGCCATCAAGGACGGCTCCATCGCCAAGAACGAGGTTTTTGTCAAGGCTATGGACGACGTCAAGGCTGACGGTAAGACTCTCCACCTCATGGGCCTTATGAGCCCTGGCGGTGTTCATTCTCACATGAACCACGTCGAGGCTCTGGTCAAGATGGCTGCCGAGCACGGTGTCAAGACCGTTCGCGTCCACGCCTTCATGGATGGTCGCGACGTTGACCCGCAGTCCGGTGCCGGTTACATGAGTGAGTTCTGCGCCTTCCTGGCTAAGATCTCCGAGGAGACCGGTTGCGACGCTCGCGTTGCCACCGTCTCGGGCCGTTATTGGGCCATGGACCGCGATAATCGTTGGGAGCGCATCCAGCGCGCCTACGACGTCATGGTCAACGCGTCCGATGCTGATACCGACCCCGTTGCCGGTATCAAGGCCTACTACGAGAAGGATCCGCGCGGCGACGAGTTCGTCGAGCCCTTCGCTGCCCACAACGAGGGCATCCACGAGGGCGACGCGGCCATCTTCTTCAACTTCCGTCCCGACCGCGCTCGTCAGATGACCCGCGTGTTCACGGACAAGGAGTTCGACGGCTTTGAGCGCG
This sequence comes from uncultured Collinsella sp., assembly GCA_958427145.1. Lineage (GTDB taxonomy): Bacteria > Actinomycetota > Coriobacteriia > Coriobacteriales > Coriobacteriaceae > Collinsella. The sequence continues at coordinate 7,948 of CAUAAZ010000023.1, read as the reverse complement.
AGCAAATCAAGCTCTCGCACTTTGTGACGATGACCGAGTACGATCCGACGTTTGACGTCGAGGTCGCCTTCCCCAAGACGTTCCCCGAGAACGTCCTGGCCGACGTTATCGCCGCCAATGGCCTGAAGCAGCTGCACACCGCCGAGACCGAGAAGTACGCCCACGTGACGTTCTTCCTCAACGGCGGCATCGAGGAGCCCAAGGAGGGCGAGGAGCGCGTGCTCGTCGCTTCCCCCAAGGTCGCTACCTACGATCTGCAGCCCGAGATGAGCGCTCCCGAGGTGACCGAGAAGCTTGTCGCCGCCATCAACGAGGATCGCGCTGATTTCTACATCGTGAACTTCGCGAACTGCGACATGGTTGGTCACACCGGTGTCTTCGACGCCGCCGTTAAGGCCGTCGAGGCTGTTGACGATGCCCTGTCCAAGGTTGTCCCGGCGATTCTCGCCAAGGGCGGCTTTGCACTGATCACCGCCGACCACGGCAACGCCGATCACATGTTTGACGTTGCTTCCGACGGTTCCAAGCATCCGTTTACGGCTCACACCACCAACCGCGTGCCGTTCATCATCGTTGATGAGAAGGCCAAGCTCACCGGTATCGAGGACGGCCGTCTTTCCGATATCGCTCCGACCATGCTCACCATGGCTGGTATTGAGCCTTCCGCCGAGATGACGGGCCGCGTGCTCGCCACCGAGGCCTAATAGAAAACAAATACCGTTTTCTAGTAAGGGGGTTGTCCACAACCGGACAACCCCCTTTTTGGTATTTCTGCCATTTCCACCCCGTCCTTGAGTGGCAGGTAGGGGAGAGCGGGGGATTGTGGTACAGTACTGGAGTTTGAACTGTTCTATTAAGGAGCTTATCTATGGGTCCGTTCCAGATTCTTCTGTTTGTCGTTTGGGCTGTCTCTGCCGTGGCGCTGACGATTCTCGTCCTGATGCATTCCGGTAAGGGCACCGGCGTTTCGGATATGATCGCTAGCTCGCTGTATAACTCCAGCTCTGCCACGGGCGTCATGGAGCAGAACCTCGATCGCCTGACGGTAATTATGGCCGTTGTTTTTGCCGTGTGCGTCGTCCTGTGCATGTTCTTCTTCCCGCAGGGTATCGTCGGCTACTAAGCATCGGCGTATATACGATTGCAATGGGTCTCGCAGGTGCGGGACCCTTTTTGTTTACATATTTGTAACAGAGTCAAAATATCCCCACATACTTCGCCCAACTAAAGAAATTCTCGACCGTTAACCGGAATTAGCCCCAAATCGTGCATAAAATGCGCTACTGTATTGCGAAACGTTGGTCCGTTGTGCATAACCAGCCATAGCAGCGGGCGGCGTTTTGATGGTTCGGATCGGATTGTCTCGACATATGTCCGACTGAACATTTCTTTGTCCTATCTCATAAGGAGGATGGCATGGCTGATTCTATGTTCCACCAGCCCGTTATGGGTCGTCGCGCCTTTGTTGGCGGCACCCTCGCTGCGAGCTCCATGGCTTTTCTTGCCGCATGCGGCAAGAAGGGCGGCGACGCTTCCGGTTCTGAGTCCGGTTCGACGCTGAACTTCTACATCAACAACCCGGTCTGCATCGACCCCTACAATGTCCAGGAGGACCAGGGCACTCAGGTCGAGTACCAGCTCTTTGACGCTCTGACCTCTTATGACGCCGAGAAGGGCGAGATCGTTCCGCTGGCTTGCGAGTCCTTTGAGGCCAACGACGACGCCACCGAGTTTACCTTCAAGATCAAGAAGGCCAAGTTCCACAACGGTGACGACGTTACCTCCAAGTCCTTCAAGCTCGGTTGGGAGCGTCTGGTCAACACCAAGTCGGCCATCGCTACCGAGTATGGCCCTTCCGAGGTCTCCTATCACCTTTCCATGGTCGAGGGCTATGACGATCTGCTTGCCGGTAACGCTACTGAACTCAGCGGTGTTACCTGCCCCGACGATGAGACCCTCGTCGTCAAGCTGTCTTCCGCTTACGCCGACTTCCCCTTCGTCGCCTCTCACCCGGCTCTGGCCCCGGTTCCCGAGTGCGCCGAGTCCGATGCCAAGAGCTTCTACCTTGCACCGGTCGGTAACGGCCCGTTCATGATGGACGGCAAGTGGGAGGATGGTCAGGAGATCAACCTCAAGAAGTTCGACGATTACTATGGCGACAAGGCCAAGATCGATGGCATCCACTTCCAGGTCATCAAGGACATGGAGACCGCTTACAAGGAGTTCCAGGCCGGTAACCTCGATGTCTGCGACGTTCCCGTTGCTCAGATCGACGCCGCCAAGAAGGATCGCGGCGTGTCCAAGGACGGCTACACCATGGGTGACGGCGAGCGCATGCTGCTCGGCTCCGAGCCTTCCACCTACTACCTGACCTGCAACAACACGGCCGAGCCGTTCAACAACGCCGACCTGCGCAGGGGTATCTCCCTGGCCATCAACCGTGAGGCCATCTGCAAGACTATCTTCAAGGGTACCCGTACCCCCGCCGACGGCATTGTTCCTCCGGGCATCGATGGCTACAAGGAGGGCGCATGGGAGTTCTGCGCCTACGACGTCGACAAGGCTAACGAGTACCTCGACAAGGTTGCTCCCGCTGGCGCTAACGGCGATCGTGGCATTAACGTGACCCTTTCCTACAACCAGGACGGTGGCCACAAGGAGATCATGGAGTCCATCATCGGCGACCTCGCCAAGGTTGGCGTTACCGCTGTCTCCGATACCCCCGAGTGGTCTGCCCTGCTCGAGCAGTATCAGAACTTTAACTATCAGTTCGGTCGTCTGGGTTGGATTGCTGACTACCCGATCATGGACAACTTCCTGTATCCGCTGTTCCACTCCGACTCCCTCGGTGGCGACAACCGCTCTGGTTACAACAACCCCGAGTTCGACGCCAAGGTCGACGAGGCCCGTACCACGGTTGACGACGAAGAGCGCGTCGCTAAGATGCAGGAGGCCGATGCAATGGTCGCTGCCGACTGCCCGGTCATCCCGGTGATGTTCTACACGCACACCATCGCCGGCTCCGATCGCATCAAGCACCTCTATGTCGATCCGCAGAAGCACGCCGATCTGGGTACCGCTGAGCTCGCCTAAGAGTTTGCAGCTTCCGTGAGGGTCAAGTATTTACGTAGACCTCATGGGAAACATACAGTTCTCCCTAACCTGGGGTAAACTGGCTGATGGTAATTTTGGGATGCCGGTCTGGCGATCGGCATCCCATTTAGGTTAATCCCTAGATAGGGGAGTGGTATGGGTAAGTACATCGTTAAACGTGTGCTTCAGTTCATCCCGGTGTTTTTGGGCGTTACGCTGATTTTGTTCGCCCTCCAGAATATCGTGCCGGGAGATCCGATCAAGCTGATCGGTGGAGACAAGGCTCTGTCCCCCGAGGTGGAGCTTCAGCTTCGCGTCCGCTATCACCTGGTCCAGTCGGACGAGGACGGCAACGCGATCCTTGACGAGAACGGCGACCCCGTTCAAACGTCGCTCGTGGACCGTTACTTGTATTACATGAACGGCCTGCTTCATGGCGATCTGGGCAATTCGTATCAGCGCAAGCTGCCGGTTACGGAAATCTTTGCCCAGAAGTATCCGTATACGGTCAAACTTGCCGCGTGCGCCATCGTGCTCGAGGCAATCATGGGTATCGGTGCGGGTATCATTTCGGCGGTAAAGCGTTATTCCTTCTGGGATATTTTGGTAACGCTCACCACGTCGATCCTCGTTGCCGTCCCGGCCTTCTGGCTCGGTATGTTGCTGCAACTGTTCTTTGGCGTCATTCTCAAGGACGCCACGGGCGGTGCATTCTCCATGCCGATCTCGGGTGCCGGCGGTGCCAGCTCTCAGTATCAGGATTGGATGCACTATGTGCTTCCGACCATTACGCTGGCTTCGGTTTCGACCGCTTATGCTGCCCGCATTATGCGCTCGCAGCTGCTTGACGTCATGAACCAGGATTACATTCGTACGGCAAAAGCCAAGGGTCTCTCCAATCGCGCGATCATCATCAAGCATGCGCTTAAGAATGCACTCATCCCCGTCGTTACCTATATTGGTGTCGACTTTGGCGGCATGCTTTCGGGCGCCATCCTGACCGAGACGGTCTTCAACTGGCCCGGTATCGGCTATGAGGTCTATCGCGCCATTAGCATGCGTGACTGGCCCATCGTTATGGGCGGCGTTACGCTCATCGTCGTCGTCGTCATGGTGATCAACCTGCTCGTCGACATTAGCTATGCATTCCTCGACCCGCGCATCCGCCTTGGCGGTCCGTCGGATAAGGCCTAAGGGAGGTACGTCTCATGCAGGAAACTGATCCTCAGTCTCAGGAGCAGGCTACCGCCACCAAGGCCGCATCTGCTCCCGCCAAGTCCCGCACGCTGTGGGGCGACGCTTTTAAGCGTCTTCGTAAGAACAAGCTCGCCGTTATCGGTGTCTGCTGGATCATCATCGTCGTTGTGGTTGCCCTGACCGCAGATCTGTGGGCTAAGCCCTGGCTCGGTTCGCCAACGGCTTCCGACTCAACCACCATGGCCCAGACGTCGCTGATGGCTCCGTGTGCAGAGCACCCGTTTGGCACCGACGCCCTTGGTCGTGACATTCTCGTTCGCGTTATCTACGGTGCACGTGTTTCGCTTTCCGTCGGTATTATGGCCACTGCGATCTCCACGGTGATCGGTCTGGTCATGGGTGCTCTGGCCGGTTTCTACGGCGGCATCTGGGATACGATCATCATGCGCTGTGCGGATATTTTCCTGGCGTTCCCGTACGTGCTTTTCGTTGTCGCCATGATCGCCGTTATCGGCCGTGGTCTTCAGAACGTCTTTTTTGCCATCGGCATTCTCGGCTGGCCTTCGATTGCGCGCGTCTTCCGCTCTGCAATCTTGACGGTCAAGGAAAACGACTATGTTGACGCTGCGCGCGCGATGGGTGCATCTGATGCTCGTATCGTTGTGCGTCACATCTTCCCGAACTCTGTCGCCTCCATCGTGGTCTACGCGACCATGAACATTGGTGGCGCCATTCTGACCGAGTCCGCTCTGTCCTTCCTCGGCATGGGCGTTATTCCGCCTACGCCTTCGTGGGGCTCCATGATTCAGGACGGTCAGCAGTATCTTCTGACTGCTCCCTGGATGATGATCATGCCCGGTCTGGCAATTCTTTCGACGGTGCTCGCCTTCACCCTGCTGGGTGACGGTCTGCGCGACGCCCTCGACGTCAAGATGAAGGACGCATAAGGATGAAGAAGAACAAGAACTATGTGGACCTGAAGGACCAGCCGGTTCCCGAGGGCCAGCATCTGCTCGAGGTCGATGACCTTAAGATGTATTTCCACACCGAGGATGGCGTTGTTCGCGCTGTCGACGGTGTCTCCTACACGCTCGATCGCGGCGAGACCCTGGGTGTCGTCGGTGAGTCCGGTTCCGGTAAGTCCGTGACCGCCATGACCATCATGGGCCTCATCTCGATGCCTCCGGGAAAGATCGAGGGCGGTGACGTTCGCTATCGCGGTCGTTCTATCCTCGAGATGACCGAGGAAGAGATGCAGCACATTCGCGGTAACGACATCGCGATGATCTTCCAGGATCCTATGACCTCCTTGAACCCGGTCTATAAGATCGGCAAGCAGGTGGGCGAGGGCCTTCGTCTGCACCGTGGCTACTCCAAGCAGGAGGCGCTCAAGCGCGCTACCGAGCTTTTGGACCTCGTGGGTATCCCCGAGCCCGAGAAGCGCGTCAATGAGTATCCGCACCAGTTCTCCGGCGGTATGCGTCAGCGTGTCATGATCGCTATGGCTCTTGCCTGCGATCCCGATATCCTGATTGCCGACGAGCCCACGACGGCTCTGGACGTTACCATTCAGGCTCAGATTATTGAGCTCATGCAGGAAATGCAGGAGAAGAACGGCAACGCCATCATCATGATCACCCATGACCTGGGCGTTGTCGCTGATATGGCCGACAAGATCATGGTTATGTACGCCGGCCGTCCCGTCGAGTTCGGTACTGCTGAGGAAATCTTCTACGAGAGCCGCCACCCCTACACCTGGGGCCTTATCCGCTCCATCCCGGAGCAGGCCATCGATGAGAAGAAGCCGCTTACGCCGATTCATGGCAACCCGCCTTCGCTCATGAACCTGCCCGAGGGCTGCGTGTTCTCTCCTCGCTGCCCCTATGCGACGGATAAGTGCCGCAAGCAGCGCCCCGAGCGTTTTGTTACCGAGTCTGGTCACTATTCTGCGTGCCACTACGCTGGCGACCCCGAGTTCCTCAAGAACGCTCCTGTGACGTCCCGTACGCGCAAGGATTCCAAGAAGGGAGGCGAGGCGTAATGGCAGATACCAACGAGCGTACTCCGCTGCTGAAGGTCGAGCACCTCTCTAAGGAGTTCCCCGCTGAGTCCGGCATGTTCGCCAAGCGCTTCTCCAAGCGTGTCGTCTCTGCTGTAAACGACATCTCTTTTGAGATTTATCCGGGCGAGACCTTTGGTCTGGTTGGCGAGTCTGGTTGCGGTAAGTCCACCACGGGCCGCACCATCATGCGCCTCACCAAGCCGACCGCCGGTAAGGTGTTCTTCCAGGGCAAAGATGTTGCCGAGATGAGCAAACATGAGATCAAGGACATACGTCGCGAGATGCAGTTTATCTTCCAGGATCCTTATGCTTCGCTGAATCCCCGCATGACTATCGGTGAGATCGTCTCCGAGCCCATGACCATTCACGGCGTGGGCACCAAGGAGGAGCGCATTGAGCGCGTCCGCGAGCTTCTCGACGTTGTCGGACTGAACCCCGAGCACATTAACCGTTATCCTCATGAGTTCTCCGGCGGTCAGCGTCAGCGTGTCGGCATCGCCCGCGCGTTCGCTTTGAAGCCCAAGCTGATCATCTGCGACGAGCCGGTTTCCGCTTTGGATGTGTCCATTCAGGCCCAGGTTCTGAACCTGCTCAAGGAACTCCAGGACAAGTTCGGTACCGCGTATCTGTTTATCGCTCACGACCTGTCCGTCGTGCAGCACATTTCCGATCGCGTTGCCGTTATGTATCTGGGTAAGATGGTTGAGGTTTCGGACTGGAAGACGCTCTATAGCGAGCCTCACCATCCGTACACGCAGTCGCTGCTGTCTGCCGTGCCGGTTCCTGATCCGGATATCCAGAAGACCCGTAAGCGCATCATCCTCGCCGGCGATCCGCCGTCACCGCTGGATCCGCCGACCGGTTGCCGTTTCCACACGCGCTGCCCGATCGCTCAGGGTATTTGCTCTGAGAAGCTTCCCGAGTTTAAGGAAGTCGCACCGGGTCACTGCTGCGCGTGCCACTTCGCGGAGCCGTTCCCGATCAAGGAATCGCACATCGATCTGTAGTCGGTTGTTCTCGTCCGGGCCCGCCCTGAAGTTACTTTTCAGAACGTCCTCGGACACGCAAGAAACCCCCGCTGCGCACTTCGTGCGGCGGGGGTTTCTTGCGTCCTGACGCTCCTATTTGGCAAGGTGTTTTTTAGAATCCATTTTGCGCTCGGCCTCGAAGGCCCGCCTGTCCCAATCGAGCGGGAGCCCCGCCTCGACCCATGCCTCGTAGGCCCTCCTTATGGGCTTGAGCTCCCTTTGGCCCCTCTCCAGCATCGAGATGTACTTCTCGCTGGTTCCCAGTATGGACGCCGCCCTCACCTGGCTGACCCTCGCCGCGCGCCTGGCCGCCACGAGCCCCGAGGCGTCCTCGGGCCTCCTGACCTCGTGCGGGCGCATCAGCGCCCGGTACGCCTCCCTGGCCACGTAGCGCTTGAGGCACCTCATGACCTCCCTGTCGCTCTTCCCCCGCGCCCTGGCCCTCTCGGCGTACTCGGCGGTCTCGGGGTCGCGCATGACCCTCTGCCTCGCGATCTCGTGCAGCGCGCTGTTCGCTGTTAGCGCTACTGTAAAAACAACCAATTTCGCCATCGCACTTTAGCCGATT
>CAUAAZ010000022.1 GCA_958427145.1 uncultured Collinsella sp. | reverse complement strand
GCAGGAAGCTTGGATACGCCTAGGCGCGGTCCAAGAAATCGTCCGCACCCCCAATTAAAGTCACGGGGCTTTAAACAGGAACTATTTCACCGCAACTGCTGGGGGGATAGACTGCGGCGGCGGCAGAGGCAACGGCAGCGGCGTTGGCAGCTGTGGTAGTGGCAACGGCAGCTGGCAGGGTGTTTTCCGTCTACTTGCTACAGCAGCTCGCCGTGGCGGGCAATGTAGCGGCGCTTTGCCAGCTGGGTGAGCGCGATATAGGCGGTAACGATGCCAATGAGCAGCCCAAAAAAGCTCGTGGGCAGCGGCATGAGGCCGAGCGCATCGGCGATGGGGCTTGCCGGCAGCCAGGTGACGAGCGCCAGGCCCAGCACGGTGAGCGCACACAGCGCGGGCGCGGCGTGGTCGCGCGGGCTCGGCAGATGCGGGGAGCGCAACATGTGGACCACGAGTGTCTGCGACCACATGGACTCGACAAACCAGCCGCTCTGGAAGAGCGCAGCAAAGGTCACCATACCCGCGACGTCGCCCGCGGCGGCAAGCTCGGACCAGCTTGCGTCCACGGCGGCGGGGCACACGACAAAGAAGAGCGCGGCGAAGGTCACGATGTCAAACAGCGAGCTCACGGGGCCCAGCTCGAGCATAAAGCCCTTGATGGACGCGGCGTCCCAGGCACGCGGGCGGGCAGTCCAGGCGTCATCGACGGTGTCCCACGGCAGCGCGATGCACACGATCTCGTAGACCAGCGACAGCAGCACCAGCTGCAGGGCGCTCATGGGCAAAAACGGCAAGAACAGGCTCGCGACGGTCACGGACAGCACATTGCCAAAGTTGGAGCTCACCGTGGTCTTGAGGTACTTGAGCAGGTTGCCGTAAGTGCGGCGGCCTTCGATGATGCCGTGCTCGAGCACGCCCAGGTCCTTCTGAAGCAAGATGATATCGGCGGATTCCTTGGCAATATCGACGGCCGAATCGACCGAGATGCCGCAATCGCTCGCACGCATGGCGGCGGCGTCGTTGATGCCGTCGCCCATAAAGCCCACGGTGTGGCCGAGCATCTCGCGCATGACACGTACCAGGCGCGCCTTCTGCAGCGGCGAGAGCTTGGCGAAGAGGTGGGTTTTCTCGGCGCGCTCGGCAAGTTCGGCGTCATCGAGCGCATCGATCTCGGAGCCGAGCAAGACGTTGCTCGCATCGATACCAATCTGCTCGCAGACGGTGGCGGCGACGCGGTCGTTGTCGCCGGTTAGGACCTTGACCGCCACGCCCTTGGCCTCGAGGGTGGCGACGGCGCCCGCGGCACTTGCTTTGGGCGGATCGAGGAAGGCCAAAAAGCCCATCAGCACCATGTCGCACTCGTCGGCGATTCCAAACTCGCCCACGCAGCGCGGATTGGTCTTCTGCGCCACGGCAATTACGCGTAGGCCCTCGGCGTTAAGTCCGGCGACCTGCTTGCGAATCTGGGCGAGCTTCTCGTCGGTGAGCGGCTGAGCGATGCCATCGACCTCGACAAAGGAGCAGATCTCGAGCATTTCCTCGGCAGCGCCCTTGGTAACCATCTGGGTTTTGCCCTGGGCGTCGGCGACAACTACGCTCAGGCGGCGGCGCGAGAAATCGAAGGGAACCTCGTCGACCTTGGTATAGCGGTCGCGCAGACTCTGGCCCAGCATAGAATCGGGCACGACGGTCGAGGGCGTCACATCGGCACGGTCGATTACGGCCAGGTCGATAAGGTTTTTGAGGCCGGTTTGGAAGAAGCTATTCAAAAATGCATGGCGCAGCACGCGTGCGTCTTCGTTGCCGTCGGTGCTGAGATAGCGCTCGAGCACGATGCAGTCTTCGGTGAGGGTGCCGGTCTTGTCGCAGCACAGGACGTCCATCGCACCGAGGTTTTGAATCGCCGGCAGCTCCTTGACGATAACCTGGCGACGGGCGAGGTCCTTGGCGCCCTGCGATAGGCTCGTGGTCACGATAACGGGAAGCATCTGCGGCGTGATGCCCACGGCCACGCTCGTGGCGAACAGCAGCGCGTCGATGACGCTGCCCTTGGTGGTGGCGTTGATGGCAAAGACGGCCGGCGCCATAACGAGCATGAGGCGTACGAGCAACATGGAGACGCTCGAGACGCCGCGATTAAACGCGTTCTTTTCGCCGCGCCCGTTGAGCATCTTGGCGATGCCGCCCAGGTAGGTGTCCGAGCCGGTGGCAACGACAAGCGCCATGGCGGTGCCGTTTTGCACGGAGGTGCCGGTAAAGACGATGTTCTTGCAGGCAGAGAGTGGCAGCGCGGAGCCGTCGGCGCCCTCGACGACGGTGACGGCGGTGGTCTTCTCGACGGCCTCGCTCTCGCCGGTGAGTGCGGACTCGATCACAAACAGGTCGCGCGCGGTGATGATGCGGGCATCGGCTGGAACCATATCGCCGGCAGAGAGGCGGATCACATCGCCGGGGACGAGCTCGTCGAAGGGGATCTCGATGCGCTCGCCGTCGCGCAGGGTGGTGCAAGTGTTGGAGACCAGGTCCTTGAGGGCTTCTGCCGCATTGCCGCTGCGGGCTTCCTGGATAAACTTCATGCCGCCCGATACCAGCAGCATGATGCCGATGACGATGACCGTGGAGGGGTCGCGCTGCGGTTCGGGCACGGCGAGCACGTCGATGTAGAGCGAGACCAGCGCGAGCGCGGCGAGGATGCCGGCGAAGGGATCGATGAACGCGTCGGCGATGCGGCGGGCGAGCGTTTTGGTCGTTGCCTCGATGGTGTTGGGGCCGACGGCGTTCAGGCGCTCAGTTGCCTGCTCGACGGTGAGGCCGTTTGCCGTGGCGTCAAGCAGTACGAGGGCGTCCTCGGCACTATGGGTGGCGGCGAATATGGTGTTCTTGGACAGGCCGGTATGAGCGGCAGGGCGCGCCGTGCGGCGGCGCTTGGAGATGGCTTCGAGTACCGTGACGGTTTTGAGCATCAGCATAGGGTCCTCCTTGTTGAGGGGAGTTAGCGTACGTGTCGTATTTGCTTCAAAAAACCTAGATGTCGCTCACGTCAAGCTCTTGAGCCCACAAAGGGTGCAGCGCGCCTTTGTGGTGGTTTTGGCGATCTGCCGGTGGCGTTTATGCGTGTGCGGAGTCCTCGCGGCGTGCCGAGGGCGACATGCAGGTTTTTCGACTAGGACTGCCTTCCATGGCACACCTCCTAAAGGCTGAGCGCAGCGCGCTTTGGGTATCTCGTACCCCTTTTTAATCCGCCCGTATTCTTGATGAGGGGGTTTGATATGTCAACCCCATTGTTCGGAAAACCATTCCCTCTGACAAAGCCTTTGCAGAATGCCGTGGCCCCAAAGCGCGCCCGCATCTACGCTTCGCCTGCGCTAAACTGGAAGGCACGTACGCGATTACGAGAGGAGCCCGCATGGAGGCTTACAAGCAAGAGTTCATCAAGTTTATGGTCGAGTCCGACGTCCTTAAGTTCGGCAGCTTTACGCTCAAGAGCGGCCGTCAGTCCCCGTTCTTTATGAACGCCGGTGCTTACGTGACGGGCTACCAGCTCAAGAAGCTGGGCGAGTATTACGCCCAGGCCATTCACGATAACTTTGGCGACGACTTTGACGTGCTGTTTGGGCCGGCCTACAAGGGCATTCCCCTGGCCGTCGTGACCGCGATTGCCTACCACGAGCTGTACGGCAAGGAGGTCAAGTACTGCTGCGACCGCAAGGAGGCCAAGGACCACGGCGCCGACAAGGGCAACCTGCTGGGCTACGAGCCCCAGGACGGCGACCGCGTGGTCATGGTCGAGGATGTCACCACCAGCGGTAAGTCCATCGACGAGACCTATCCCAAGGTTAAGGCTGCTGCCGACGTCGAAATCAAGGGCCTCATCGTGTCCCTCAACCGCATGGAGGTCGGCAAGGGCGGCGTGACCACCGCGCAGAAGGAGATCGAGGCAAAGTACGGTTTCCCCGTCGCGAGCATCGTCTCCATGGCCGAGGTCGTCGAGACCCTCTACAACCACGAGATCGACGGCAAGGTTGTCATCGATGACGAGCTCAAGACCGCCATCGACGCCTACTACGAGCAGTACGGAGCGCGTTAGTTACGGCGTTTTACCAAACGCCGTAACTGCTCGACGCTGCGCGGGCCGCATTTGGACAATCTGACGTTCAACTTCAAGGGCGCGACCAGAAGGTCAGCGCCCTTTCGTTTCACGTCACCTTGTCTCAAATGCGACCCGCTCGCTGTCCGTTCTCTACCTGCGGCGTCGTCTTGCTCCGGATGGGTAGTCGTTGGGGACGTTCTTGTTTGACTAGTCGTTTAAGAACGTCCCCAATGACTAATCACCACACGTGAGCCTGGCCTCCTGCGTCAGATTCTAATAACGAGTTTACGGAATAAATAGTTATTAGAGCTGAAATGGCCGACCTAATGACGAGAAGTCGTTATTAGGTCGGCCGTTAGCCATTGGGGACGTTTTTAAATGGCTACTTGAGTCCGGGCAGGCGGGTGTAGGGAAACGAGCGCTCTAGGAATTCGGCGCAGCGGGCGTAGTCTTTGGCGAAGTAGCTGCTGTAGAGCGAATCGAGCACGTATTGCATGGCGATGTGGCTCGCGAACTGCGTGATGCGGTGCGTCATGCTCTCGTGATCGCTCACCGTAAGGTAGGCGGCAAAGCCGGGGTGAATGCGCGCGCAGTAGGGCGTGCCGATGATGATGACCGGGACATGCCGGCTGCTGAGGATCGGCAAGATTTTCTTGAGGTTGGGCGCAAGGCCGCTGTAGGAGATAACGATCGCCGCGCGGTCTGAATCCGAGGTAAGCGCCGTGCGCACCTGTGCCTCGATGTTGTCGTAGCATGTGGCGCTCTTGCCGGCGGAGAGCAGGCGATCGCGGAACATGCCAGCCGGATAGAGGTTGTGCGAGCCCGTGTAGATGTCGACCTGTCGGGCGTTTGCGATGAGCTTGACGGCGTGGTCAAGCTGCGTGGGGTCGAGCAGCTCCTGCGTTTCGGCCAGCGTGGTCTGGTAGAGTCCCTCCATGCGCTCCATAACCTGCGCAGGCGTGGAAGTGGCATCGATGGGAAAGTTGATATCCACGTCGCGCCGGTTTCCCGCCTCGGCTGCCAAGCGAATAAGCTCGACCTTGAGGTCTTTGAATCCCTCGAGGCCGAGCTTTTTGCAAAAACGGTGCACGCTCGCGACCGAAACGTTGGCGCGCGTGGCAAATTCCTTAATAGAAAGCCCGCGGATGTCCTCGCTGATAGCAAGGGCTGCAATGCCGAGCTGCTGCTCGGTGGGGGTGAGGCCCTGTGCCTCGGTAATCTTGCGCTTGATATCCATGCGAACTCCCACACTCGCCAAACCTACCAAAAAGGGACGGGTTTATTTTGGCACGTTTCGGTCGGTATCAGGAAGTGCCAGGGACGGGGCGGCGGCAGGACTCGAGAGCGAAAAGAAGTATCGGGTTTGGTGCGCCCGCTTCTGCCCGTCCCGTGCGCAGACGATACTCGGCTTATCGACCCGCGATGCAAAGGAGATGCTCGTCCCACGAGCACTACCGGGAAGGGCTCGCGATTCGAGTCCCCACCTTAGCATTTGAACCATTTGGCACTATAATTACCGTAGGCATGCGCACAACGTTGCGCTTAATCAAGAGGAGAAAACGTATGGGTCTGTTTGACATGTTCAAGAAGAAGGCTGAGCCCGCGGCTGCCGCTGCTCCGGCCTCCATCTCTGCTTCTGCTGGTGCCGACGTGCTGTGCTCGCCCGTCAAGGGCAAGGTCATCAAGATGGCTGACGTGCCCGATCCCGTCTTTGGTGGCGAGGTTCTGGGCAAGGGCTGTGCCGTGTGGCCCGAGGACGATCTGGTCTACGCTCCCTGCGACGGTAAGGTGACCGTCACCATGGGTCACGCCGTGGGTCTGCAGTCCGATAGCGGCATCGAGGTTCTGGTGCACGTTGGCGTCGATACCGTCAACATGAACGGTGACGGCTTCGAGGGCTTCGTCAAGGCCGACGACGTCGTGAAGGCCGGCCAGCCCATCCTCAAGATCGACCGCGCCAAGATTGCTGCCGCCGGTTACAAGGACTGCGTCGTCGTGGCCGTGTCCAACACCGCCGAGTTTGCCGATGTCGAACTCGCCGTCGAGGCCGACTCCGCTGTCGCCGCCGGTGACGCCATCGTTAAGGTCGTCCGCAAGTAAATTGCGGCATCCAAAGGATGTGCAAGGGTGGTAGGGTTTTCCGGCCACCTTTTTTATTGCACCGCGGGAAAGCGTTTTATTGCACGTTGGGCGGGCTTGCAAACCGTTCGGACGCTAAAACGAACCGACCGTGCCTTCGCATTGCCGAGGGTGTTCATAAGCGGATAGTATGGGCTTACTTATTACAACGTGCGCCGCGTCTGGGAAGCGCAGTGCCGCTCATTGGGAGGAACAACATGAAAAAGAAGCTGCTGCTTGCGCCCCTCATGGCCGTCTTGGTTGCATGTGTGGTCGTGCTTTCCGGCTGTGGAGGTCCTTCGGTTGAGGAGCTCATCACCGAGGATCTTACGACGCAGTTTGACGAGGTCAAGAACGGTGGCGACGACTTCCTCTCTGGTCTGGAGGAGGCTTCGGGCGACGAGTTCGAGCAGCTGGGTATCGATCCCAAGGAGTATGCCAAGACCTATCTCGAGGGCTTTGACTACAAGATCGGCGACGTGACGGTCGACGAGGACAAGGGCGTCGCGACCGCCGAGGTCTCTATCACATGCAAGTCTATGAACAAGATTGTCGAGGACTTCTCCACCCAGTATCAGGAGAAGGTTGCCGCGCTTGATACGGTTCCTTCCGATGACGAGCTGTACAAGATGGCCGGTCAGGTTATGGTCGATGTGACCAAGGCCACCGAGCCCAGGAAGACCACGGTCATCTTCAAGTACACCTGCAACGACGACGGCGAGTGGTCTGCCGACGACTCCGTCAACTCCGAGATGATGGATGCAATGCTGAGCTAGTTCGTTGCGGCGTTTTACCAAACGCCGCAACTGCTCGACGCTGCAAGCCCGCCAGAGCGGCAATCTGACGCTCAATTTCAAGGGCGCGACCAGAAGGTCAGCGCCCTTTCATTTCACGTCACCTTGCTCGCTTAGGGGCGTTTTCGCTGTCCGCCCTCTACCTGCGGCGTTGCCATGGTGGTCATTGGGGCGGCACTTGGGGACGTTCCTTTTCTGCCGGCAGTTGGGGACACTCCTTGTGCCAGCGTTGCATCGAGTGCTTGGGAAACCGCGACCCGGTTTTTGGCCGAATAGTGGGTCGCATTTTCCGGATGGGGCGGGTTGCGGAAAGTGCGACCCGGAATATTGCTCTGAAACGGGATGCGGTTTCCCTGATGCGCCTCAAACGGAAAGCGCATCCCATTCCGGAGCTCCAAAACGGGATGCGCTTTCCGCGCGGAAGAATTGTCGCAGCTGCGTTAAGCAGTGTCGCTCGTTACTCGCCCAGGATCAGCGCCGCTAGCTCGTCTTGGGTGTCCACCACGTAGTCGGCGCCGGCGGCTTCCAGCTCTGCGCGGCCGCGGAAGCCCCAGCTGACGCCCGCACTCTTAAGGCCGGCGTTGTGGCCGGTCAGGATATCGACATTGGAATCGCCCACATAGAGCGTGGTCGACGGATCGGCGCCTAGCTCTTTCATCACATGCAGCGTAACAGGTGCCTCGGGCTTGGGAGGAAACGCATCGACGCGGCCCTGTACCAGCACAAAGCGCTCGGAACCAAAATACTTCTCGATAAGCGGAGCCGCCGAGATGTGGTCCTTGTTGGTGAGCACGGCAAGCTGCACGCCCGCGGCACGCAGGCGGTCGAGCATCTCGATTGTGCCGGCATAGGGGGCGGTGTGGTCCTCCTTGTGCTCGCCGTAGTAAGCCCTAAACTCGGCAAGCGTCTGCTCAAACATGCGGCCGTCGCCTGCGTACTCGGCGGGCATAAAGCGCTCAACCAGCTTGAGCATGCCGTTTCCCACCTTGTAGCGGTACTCGTCAACGGCAAACGTGGGCCAGCCGTGCGCCTCGCAGGTATGGTTGCCGGCGGCCGCCAGGTCCTCGAGCGTGTTGAGAATGGTGCCGTCCAGGTCAAAGATCACATGGGAAAAAGCTGCTGCCATGGGTGCTCCTGCCGCTTGAGTTGTAAAACGCACCCCATGATACTGGGCATGCGTGCCGGGCATGTTTGGAATCTGAATATCTTTAATAGCCCTGAGCCTTTGTCGTTAGCAAATTCTCGGCAGCTGCTCTCCTACGAGCATGTCGAGGATGCGGGTCGAGCCCCAGCCGGTGCGCACGCGCACGGCGGGATGGGCGCCCTCGGCAAGTGGCAGCACGCGGCCGATGATGGCGGCATTCTCGCCGTAGCGGGCGGCGCGCATGGCGCTCAGCGCGGCATCGGCTTGCTCGGCCGGCACGACGGCAACCATCTTGCCCTCGTTTGCCACCTGCAGCACATCGTAGCCGAGCATCTCGCAGGCGGCCTGCACGTCGGGACGCACGGGCACGGCATCCTCGTCGATCTCCATGGCAACGCCGCTGGCCTGCGCAAACTCGTTGAGCGTCGAGGCCAGGCCACCGCGCGTGGGGTCGCGGAAGCAGCGTGTGTCGGGTGCTGCGGAAAGCACATCGGCAATCAGGTGGTTGAGCGGCGCGGCGTCGCTTTCGATGGTGCTCGAAAACGCCAGACCCTCGCGTTGGCTCATGATAGCGATGCCGTGGTCGCCCAGTGTACCCGAGACCAGGATGACATCGCCGGGCTGGCAGTTTGCGCCGCTGAGCGCCACGCCCGCAGGCACCTCGCCCACGCCGGCGGTATTGATATAGACGCCGTCGGCCCCGCCGCGCTCGACCACCTTGGTGTCGCCCGTGATTATGGACACGCCCGCCTCACGCGCCGTCTCGGCCATCGTCTGCACAATCTGGCGGAGCTTATCCATGGGATAGCCCTCTTCGAGGATAAATCCGCACGACAGGTAGCGCACGTTGGCGCCTGAGGTCGCGACGTCGTTGACGGTTCCGCACACGGCAAGGCGGCCGATGTTGCCACCGGGGAAGAACTGCGGCGAGACCACAAAGCTGTCGGTCGACATGGCGATGCGCCCGCTCGCGGGCAGCGCGGCGACGCCGGCATCGTTGCCCTCGAGCAGCTCGGGCGACCCAAAGGCATCCAAAAAGACCTCGTCGATGATGCGTTTCATCATCTGGCCGCCGGAGCCGTGACCCAGCAGGACGGTGCTATCGGTAACGCTATGGGACATATCGAAAACTCCAATCGTGGGTGGAATTATATGGGTGAGGCTCAGCGTCGACCGGTCCGCCGTCCGTTAGAACGGCGGAACCAATTAGCCTCGGTAGCGGAAATATGCTGCGCAGCTGCCCTCGGAGCTCACCATGCACGGGCCGACGGGGTGCTCGGGCGTGCAGGTGCGGCCAAAGAGCGGGCAGCTGCTCGGCGTAATGGCCCCGCGCAGCACGTCGCCGCAGCGGCACCCACGCGGCTCGACCGTCTCCTCGACGGGCACGTCAAAGCGGGTACGGGCATCAAAGCGCGAGAACTCGGGGCGGATGGAAAGGCCCGAGTTAGCAATCAGCCCCAGCCCGCGCCATGTGGTATCGCACGGTTCAAATACCTGCTCGACCAGCTGGCGCGCCACGGGATTGCCGTCGGCATTGACGCCACGGCGGTAAGCGTTATCGATCGCGGGTCTGTCCTCGACAACCATCTGGACCAGCATGCAGATGCCCTGCAGGATATCGACCGGTTCAAATCCCGTGACCACGCCCGGGGTATCGAACTCATCGACCAAAAAGCTAAAGGGCGCCAGGCCCGTGATGGTGGCGACGTGGCCCGGCAGGATAAAGCCGTCGATGGCGGTCTCGGGGTCGTTGGCGATGGCGCGCAGAGCCGGCGGCGTGGTCTTGTGGGCGCAATAGACCGAGAAGTTCAAAAGCCCGCGCGCCTCGGCCTCCAAGATGGCGGCGGCGATGGTGGGCGTCGTAGTCTCAAAGCCTACGCCCATAAAAATGACCGGGCGATCGGGGTTTTGCTCGGCAATGTCGAGCGCGTCGAGCGGGGAGTAGACGATGCGGATGTCGCGCCCGGCCGCCTTTTGCGCAGCGAGCGAGGTAGACGATCCGGGCACGCGCATCATGTCGCCAAAGGTGGTGATGATGGCGCCGTCTATGTTGGCGAGCGCGATTGCGTGGTCGATGTCGCGGTTGGCGGTGACGCAGACAGGGCAGCCCGGGCCGCTCAGCAGCTTGAGTCCCGTCGGCATAATGGAGCGAAAGCCATAGCGGCCGATGCTCACGGTGTGCGTGCCGCAGACTTCCATAAGGTTGATGGTGCGGTCGCCGACGAGTTCATGGATGCGTTCGATGAGCTCGCGAGCCAGCTTGGGGTCGCGAAATGCTGAAAAGTCGATACCGGAGCGAACCGGCTGCGCCGCCGCCACTAGTATGCCTCGGCCGGGTTGGTGGCGAGCTGGTCCTCTTCGGCCAGCTCGGTCATGGTATTGACGAGCTCGAGTGTCTCTTGGGCTTCCTGCTCGTCGACAATTTGGATGCCAAAGCCGGCGTGCACGAGAACATAGTCGCCTACCTGCGCCGTCGGCACGAGTCTCAGCGAAACAGGGCGCTCGATGCCCATCATGTCGACGGTGGCCTTGAGGCCATCGTCGCGTTTGACTACTTTACCGGGAACGGCAAGGCACATAATGTTCCCCTTTTAGACGCTTTGCGCTGGATAGGCGCTCAATAATCCATCAGTTGATGGTAGCGCTCGCGGGGTTCGCGGGCAAACGCGTTACGCCTGTGAGACGACTGGGCGCGGCGGCGTGCGAGGGCGAGCTACTGCGACGCAATCTGCGCAAGACGAGCGCGCGCGACCGCCGCCTGACCGTAGGCGATGCAGCCGTCGTTGACGGGTACGGTGTGGGGGACCAAGATAGCAAGGCCCGCGCTTTTGAGCTCGCGGGTGAGGAGCTGGAGCAAAAGTCGGTTCATGAACACGCCACCCGAGAGCGCGACGGTATCGACGCCTTCGCGCGCACAGATTTCGCGTGCGATTCGTGCCGAAGAGCGCGCGATGGCGATATGGAAGTCGAGCGCGAGCCTGCCGGCGGGTACGCCGGCCCTGATTCCCTCCAAAAGCGCCTCAATAAGCGATCTGGAGTTTAGAACATGGCAGGCGTCCGGACGGGATGATTCGGTTACGGAAAAGCCCGCTATATTTCCGGTGGGGCAGGCACTTTCACTGCTGAGCGCGCGCCAGGCGGCGGCCTCAAGCTCGATGGCGGGCTCGCCTTCGTAGGTTGCCTTGTCGCAGATGCCCAGAATCGCTGCCGCGGCATCAAAGAGACGCCCCATGCTGCTGGTACGCGGGCTGTTGATGCCGCGCTCGATCATGGTGGCCGTCACGCTGCGCGTTTGCTCGTCGAGGCTGTCCAAAAGCCGAGCGGCGCCTGGGTGCTCGAGCAGACCGAGCTCACTGAGCAGGGCAAAGGCGTTGCGGCGGGCGTCGCGCACGGAGGCCGCCCCACCGGGGAGCGCCCAGGTGCGCAAATGCGCGGCGCGCTCAAAGCCGCCAAGGCTGGCAACAAGAAACTCGCCGCCCCAAATGGTCTCATCGGTGCCGGCTCCGGTGCCGTCAAAGGCGATGCCAAGGACACGCGCGTCGGTTGTAAGCCGGCCCGCGGCGATGGCCTCGGCCATTACGCTCGCGATATGCGCATGATGGTGCTGCACCTCGACGAGCGGCAGATTGCATTTTCGCGCCTGCTCGCGCGCCCACTGGCCCGATAGATAGCTGGGGTGTACATCGCAGGCCAAGGCGGCGGGCGCCAAGTCAAAGAGATTTTCCAAGCGCGTGCGCGCGGCGTTCCAGGCATCGAAGGTCCCGCCGTTTTCAACATCGCCGATATGCTGCGACACAAAACAGGTTGCCTCGCCGTTCGTCCCTTCACGCGTGAGCGCAATCGTGGCCTTTTGTTGTGGCCCGCAGGCGAGCACGCAGGACGGAGCGCCGTTGAGCGCCGGTAACGGCAGCGGCTGGGGTGCATATCCGCGAGCGCGGCGAACGGGCATAACGGCGCCGTTGACCACGCGTACCACAGAGTCGTCG
Source organism: uncultured Collinsella sp. (assembly GCA_958427145.1). GTDB lineage: Bacteria > Actinomycetota > Coriobacteriia > Coriobacteriales > Coriobacteriaceae > Collinsella. Next base: position 23,440 of record CAUAAZ010000022.1, on the reverse strand, counting down.
TAGCGCGACAGAATTGCGCGGTCGTTACCGAGCAGCGCGTCGGCGATGCCGGCGGCAACGAGGTGTTCCCAGGCAAGGTCGTCGTCGGTCTCGATGGGTTCTTCGCTCGGGTTTCCGCTGGTCATGACGAGCGCGTACATACCGCGGGCTTCTGCCGCGGCAAGCAACAGATGCTGAAGCGGGGTGTAGGGGAGCATGACACCGAGCTCGGGAAGGTCGTGCGCGACGGACGGCGCGAGCGCGAGGGCGTTGGGGGAACCGCCGCTCTCGTAAACAGCGCGTCGGCGTAGCAGCACAATGGGGCGGATGCTGCCGGCCAGCAGGCCGCGTTCAGCGTCGTTGACATGGCACAGGCGTTCAACGTCGACAAGGTCGCGTGCCATAACGGCAAGCGGTTTGTTGCTGCGGCGTTTGCGGCGGCGAAGCTCGGCTACCGCCTGCTCGTTGGAGGCGTCGCATGCCAAGTGAAATCCGCCCAGACCCTTGATAGCGACGATACCGCCGTTGGCCAGCAGCTCAACACAGCGATCGATAATGGCGTCACTGGTCTCGCGTGTGGTGCCGACGGCCGGCGATGCGGCGGCTTCGCCCGCCTCGCGCCACGTAATATGCGGCCCGCAATCAAAGCAGGCATCGGGCTGTGCGTGAAAGCGACGGTCGAGTGGATCGGCATACTCTGCGGCGCAGGCGGGGCACATGGGGAAACGGTCCATCGATGTGGCCGCTCGGTCATAAGGCAGCGATCGGATGATGGTAAAGCGTGGGCCGCAGTTGGTGCAGTTGATAAAGGGGTAGTGATAGCGCCGATCGGCGGGGTCGAACAGCTCGCGCAGGCAATCGTCACAGGTGGCGATATCGGGCGAGACGAGCGTCGTGTGCGCGGTCTGGTCCTGCGATGCTACGATGCGAAAACCCTGTTCATTGGCGGTATCCCAACCGTTGGCTGCCAAGTCCACAGCCTCGACATACTCTACGCGGGCTGCCGCAGGCGCATACTCAGAAAGCGCGGCAACAAAAGCATCGAGCGCATCGGCCGGAGCGTGCGCCTCGATATGCACGCCGTCGCCCGCATTGAGCACCCATCCGCAAATGCCATGCGCAATGGCCTCGCGATACACAAACGGCCGCATGCCAACGCCCTGCACAATGCCCGTCACATGAATATGCACATGCCGCATGCGACACCCCTCATCAAAACCGACCAAAAAGGGACAGGTTTATTTTGGTAGGTAAAACTTCTAAACCTGCCAAAACAAACCTGTCCCTTTTTGGCAGGTGCGCTGCGGGAAATCCCGCTATAGCCCCAGGCTTTGCTTGGTGGCGGCGCAGGTGAGCTCGCCGTGCTTAACGCCGCGCAGGCCCAGCAGGCGGTCGGCTAGTTCGTAGACGCGCTCGCCGCGACCTTTGAGCGCCAGAATCTCCAAGCAGTTGTGGTGATCCAGATGCACGTGCATGGTCGATACAATCTCGTCGGTGTAGTCGTGCTGCACTTCGTCCAGACGGCGCGTCAGGTCGCCGGTATGGTGGTCGTAGATCATGGTGAGCGACCCGATAACGTGCTCATCGGGCGTGCGCATCTGCTCTTTGGCGATCGAGGCGCGAATCAGGTCGCGCACGGCCTCGGATCGGTTGGCCACGTCGCCGCGCCGCGCGATCTGTTCGTCAAAACGGCGCAGCAAGTCGTCCGGTGCGGTAACCGAAAAGCGGACCAGCTCGGAGCCGGAGCCACTACAGTGGCAGCCCGCGTCACCGCCCGCCCCGTGCGGACGCTCGTGCTCGTACCCGCAGCCGTGCTCGTGTTCGGCCACTTTACACCAGCTTCACGGAGCCGACGGAGTTGTGGTCGGCCTCGATGGCCTCTTCGTAGCCCTCGAGTGCGTCGTGGGCCTCGTGCAGCGCGGCCATGGCTGCCTCGAGCTTGGCGCCGATGCGCTCCATGTCAAAATTCTCGGTCGCATGCAGCAGCTGATGGCTCCACTCATGAGCGAGCTCGATGGTGTCGTCGACCTGCTTGACGCTCATGGCAAGCTGGCTCATGTTCATTCCAACATCATGCATGGGAAATCTCCTTTTGTATGGGGCAGTTCAGTGGTTCAGATTTTACTACGCCCGCTCTGTGCGCAGCTGCATAAGAAAACGGGTACGAGTCTGTGCGACCCGCACCCGTTCACTGGGGGCTGTTTGTGACTACCATACTATCCGTGGCTGCACTCGGTGCATCCAGAAGTCCGGCGAGCGGTGCAAAAGCGCTCATAGACGGCGGGTAAGTAACAAGCGTATTACAGGTGCTTCTCCAGCAGCGCCTGCAGCCTCGCCTTGGGTAGGGCGCCAACCGAGCGGTCAATCTCCTCGCCGTTCTTAAACACAATCAGCGTGGGGATGCTCATGACGCCATACTTCATGGCCAGGTCCTGGTTGTCGTCGACGTTGCATTTGGCAACGGCAAGCTTGCCCGCCAGCTCATCGGCAACCTCGTCAACGATGGGCGAGAGGGATCGACAGGGCCCGCACCACGGTGCCCAAAAATCAACCAGCACGGGCAGGCTGTCGTTAACGATGGAATCGAAGTTCTCGGGGGTAATCTGATTAATGTCAGCCATGGTGACCTCCATAATGCGACGCGGCTCGGCCGCGTAAAACTCAGTACGACCGTGCTTATACCCAGCCGCCCGCAAAGCAACCACTCGCGGGCAGCTCTTTTATATAATGGTGGGCACGCAAACGATTGGAGAGCGCATGTCCACGTCACAAAGCCAGAAAAAAGAAGCCATCGCCCAGGCGGCCGAGCAGGAGCTCACATCGCTTGCGGTCCGTGGCGTGCGTATCGCGGGCAACGCGTGCTCGCCGATCGTGCTGGTCAAAGGCGATTTGGACGAGGCCGAGCGTTCGGGTGGCGAGCTTGCCGCCGGCCCGGATGGCGCGGCGTTGCGCAAGGCGCTTGGGGCCATCGGCTACGCGCCCGAGGATTTTTGCGTGCTGGCAAGCGTCGCCGGCGTGGGTGACGGAGCGGTCGCGGTGGGCGAGACTCTGCCGTGCGAGCTGTTCCGTGAGGCGCTTGAGGCTTTGGACCCCGAGGCGGTGCTACTGCTCGACAACAACGCGGCTGACGCCATGCGCGAGACCTACGCCGATATGCTCGTGGCGATCGATGACTTCGACACCGCCATGCTCAAGCCCGGCCTGGTCGCCCATGTGCAGGGTCGCCGCGTGCTCGCGCTCGACGGCTTTGAGGCGGCGCTCACTGACAAAGCCGCCAAGCAGCGCATGTGGGCATACATCAAGCAGCTGACCCCGGCAGCCGCGCCGCTGTAGCGAGCCCGCATCGACAAAAGACCCCGAGCGGGCGAGCCGCACCCGCGGAACGCAAATCCGTCGCGTCCGCGCCCTTACATCACAACGCGCAGCTCAAACCGATCGCCGTTAATGCGGAACTGGCAGTTGCCGTTCATGCGCTCCACGGCGAGCTTAATGCTCTTGGTGCCAAAGCCGTGACCGGCGTGCTGAGCCACGGGCATGCCGTCGACCATGTGCGGCGCCCGTCCAAATGTGTTGGAAACCGAAAGCAGCAGCTGCCCGTCCTCAAACCGCAGATCAAGATCGACAAAGCGCTTGCCCTCGGGGGCGGTGCTCGCCGCGGCAATGGCGTTTTCCAGGGCATTCGAAAGCACGCTGAACAGGTCGACATCGGCCACATGCACGCTCTGGGGCACGGCGGCGCGCAAGTCGGCGGAAATGCCGCGCTTGCTGATATCCGAGCCAAACGACGAAAGCGCGATGTTTACGGTCTCGTTGGCGCAGAAGCGGCGTACGGCGGTGCGGTCGCCGGCTTCGCAGAGTTCGTCGATGCGTTTGAGCGCCTCGTCGGTGTGGCCCTCCTCAATTAAAGCGGCCAGGCCGCGTAGGAAGTGGCGCATATCGTGGCGAAGAATCGACAGCTCGCGCCCAGATTGACGCCAGGCCTCGAGCTCTTTGATGGCGGCGCTGTCGCGTGTCTCGAGCATCCAGCGTTCACGCTCGGCAGCTTCTTTTTCTTCGTATTCGCGTAGGTAAACGGCAAGAAACATAAGATAGAAGGCACAGAGCGCAAATGCCAAAAACTCAACCGTCACCACCGAGCCCGAGTGGAACAGCGTGGTATAGACGTTGGTGGCATAGTCAAAGACGTAATAGACGAGCGGTAGGATTAAAAGGATGCTCAGCTCGGTGGTGCTTTTAATCGCCAAGCGCGGACCGATGTCGCCGGCCCAATGCAACAGGACGGCAAAGACGGCGAGTGTGGTCGCGATGCGCGCCAGATAGTACGCGATCTGAGAATCGGTTGCGGCAAATGCGGCGATGCCCATCCAATTGCTGAACTGGCAGCTCAGATAGGCACTCGTAATGCCGAGCACGGCAAGCAGCGGGCTCAGGCGGTAGCGCGCGCACAAATAGATGACGAGCGGCAGATGCACGACGAGCGGATATACCTGGCGGGCGAAAAGCTCGCCGCCGACGGCATTGGCGAGGCCAAATGCGCATCCAGTTACGGCACCGACCAGCACCAGTTCAAGCGCATGACGCCGGTTGATCTCGATACCGCACAGCGCCGCCGAGGCAAAGACGCCAAAGAGCAGCGTCGTGGCGTGGTGGATTGCCCAAAGGACCATTTCGACCGAGGAGACCATCAGTGTCTCCCACCCTCAAAGCGAACCGCAAAGTAGGCGTCTTGGAATCCCTGCTTGCAGCTGCGCGAAAGCGGGATGCACGCACCCGAGCGCATGACGATGTCCGTGCGGTCAAAGTGATCGATATTGCGCAGGTTGACCTGGTAGCTGCGGTGGCATTTAAAGAAGGTGGCATTTTGCGCCAAACGGTCTTCGACGCTGCGGAATGACTCGAGTGCCTCGATATCGCGTCCGTCGCGCAGGTGGAAGACCACGTGCTTGTTGCGCGCCTCGGCATATTCGATGTCGGACAGGCGCAGGGCGTGGTAGCCAAAGGACGTTTTGATGACGAGTTCGTCGGTCGCTGCCGGACGCATGCTCGAAAGCTCGTCGAGCAGTTGCGCCAGGCGCTCGTAAGTCACGGGCTTGAGCAGATAATCGAAGGCGCGGACCTCGTAGGACTCCAGTGCAAACTCGGGCGATGAGGTGAGAAACACCAAGCGCACGGCGGTATCGGCCTGGCGCAATTCGCGCGCGGTGTCCATGCCGTTGACGAGCGGCATGATCATGTCGAGCAGAATGATGTCGGCGCGCGATGCGGCATGGCGGGCCAGCAGGTCCTCGCCGCGCGTGACGAGCGCAACATCGACCGCCGTGCCCGTCTCGGTCGACCAACGGTCGATCATCCGGTGCAGTTTATCTAGAAAAGTGATGTCGTCGTCGCAGGCAATAATCTTGAGCATTCGGCCCCCTTAGTAATTCGATTTTGCCACATCGGGCACGCGCCGCTTGCGGAGACGCGTCCCATTTGCGCCCCGCGTCGTGCAACTCGCGCCGAGCGGTATTGCGGTGGCGAAAGATGCCTCCTGCGCCATCGAGAGCTCAGCTATCCTCAGCTTGCCAGTTCGAATATGGACCTGCCACATGATCGAATCTTTATTTCAACTTTACACCTAGGTTTACAGCTGTCTTGTCAGCTGTAAACCTAGGTGTCATACTAAAGCCCCAAGATTCGCCAAAAGAGAGGGGCCTTGATGGCACAGAGCGCGAACATGGATGCGTCGGAGCTTGCACGCGATATCGCGGCCGGCCTAGCATCGGCAACGACGGCAACGGAGCGCGCGGCACTGGTGCCCGCAGAGCTCGTCGAGGCTATTCAGCAACTAAAAACCCAACGTGACGCGGTGGTCCTGGCGCACTACTATGTGGCGCCCGAGGTCCAAGCCGTGGCTGATTACGTCGGCGACAGCTTCTACCTGGCAAAGCTTGCCAAGAGCCTGCCGCAGCAGACCATCGTGCTGTGCGGCGTGGAGTTTATGGGCGAGAGCGCCAAGCTGCTCAACCCCACCAAGACCGTGCTGCTGCCCGAGCCGGGCGCGGACTGCCCCATGGCGCACATGGTCAAGCGCGAGACGGTCGACGCCGCCCGCGCCGAGTACGGTGACGACCTTGCCGTGGTCTGCTACGTCAACTCCACGGTCGAGATCAAGAGCTGGAGCGACGTGTGTGTCACCAGCTCCAACGCCGTCAAGATCGTGTCCGAGCTGCCGCAGCAGCATATCCTGTTCATCCCCGATCAAAACCTGGGCCGCTTCGTAGCCGAGCAGGTGCCGCAAAAGCACGTCATTCTCAACAATGGCTACTGCCCGCGCCACCACATCATTACCGTCGAGCAGATCGTCGACGCGACGGAGGCTCACCCCGACGCGCTCGTGCTGGCGCATCCTGAGTGCAAGGCCGACGTCCTGGCCGAGGCCGACTACATCGGTTCCACCGCCGGCATCATCAAGTACGCCGAGGAGTCCGACGCGAGCGAGTTCATCATCGTGACGGTCCGCGGCGTGCTCTACGAGCTCGAGCTCCGCTGCCAGGGCACCGGCAAGAAGTTCTACTTCCCCGCGGTGCAGCCCACCTGCGTCAACATGGACCTCATCACGCTCGAAAAGCTCGTGCGCTGCCTGGAAACGGGCGAGGGCGAGGTGCAGATCGGCGTCTCGGACGAGGCAGCAGACCAGGCCAAGCTCACGCTCGACCGTATGCTCGAGTACGCAGCGCGCTAGAACAATGTGGCATGAGGGATGGTCCCTTATGTCACATTCAAGGGAGAGGATTCCTGTGGAAACCAAGCAATACCCCGACATGGAGTGCGACGTCGTCATTGCCGGCTGCGGCGTAGCGGGCCTGTACGCGGCTCTCAACCTGCCGACGAGCACGCGCGTGATCATGCTCTCCAAGGGCGCTGTCGACGAGTGCGATTCGATGCTCGCGCAGGGCGGCATCTGCGTGCTGCCCGAGGGCTCAGACTACGATGCCTTCTTTGAGGACACCATGCACGCCGGCCATTACGAGAACCGCCGCGAGAGCGTCGACATCATGATCCGCTCGAGCCGCTCGGTCATCAACGACTTGCTAGCGATGGGCGTGGATTTTGAGCGCGAGGCCGACGGCAGCCTCGACTTTACCCGCGAGGGCGCGCACAGCCGTCCGCGCATTGCCTTCCATGCCGATATCACCGGCAAGGAGATTACGACCAAGCTGCTCCAGGCCGTTCGCAAGCTGGATAACGTGCAGATTTTGGAGCACGTGGCCATGACCGACATCCTGACGGGCGAGCGTGACGGCGCCACGGTGTGTGCCGGTGTCGTCGCCGTTCCCGTGGACGAGGACAACTCGGTTCGTCCCGCCGACGAGCTGACAAATGCCGCCGAGGGCGTGCATGCCGGCGAGCCGTTTAAGATCCATGCCCGCCACACGCTGTGGGCAACGGGCGGCATCGGCGGCGTATACGACCATTCGACCAACTACCCGCAGCTCACGGGCGATGCCTGCTACATTGCTCAGGAGCATGGCATTAAGATGGAGCACCTGGACTACGTGCAGATCCATCCCACGGGTCTGTTCTCGCCGCAGCCGGGTCGCACGTTCCTGATCAGCGAGAGCTGCCGCGGCGAGGGCGCGATTTTGCTCAACGCCGCCGGCGAGCGTTTTACCGACGAGCTTCAGCCGCGCGACGTGGTCGCCGCCGCTATTCGCGAGCAGATGAAGCAGGACGGCACCGAGCACGAGTGGCTGAGCTTTGCCCCCGTCGAGCGCGATGTGGTGACCGGGCACTTTGCCAACATTCGCGCGCGCTGCCTGGAGGACGGCCGCGACATCTTGGACGAGCCCATCCCCGTTACGCCCACGCAGCACTACTTTATGGGCGGCGTGTGGGTCGACAAGGACGGCCGCACCTCGATGCCCGAGCTCTACGCCGCCGGCGAGACGGCCTGCAACGGCGTTCACGGCAAGAATCGCCTGGCTTCAAACAGCCTGCTCGAGGCGCTGGTCTGGGGTCGTCGCGCCGCGTGGTATATGCGTACCGGCGAGTCACTGGCCGTGGAGCAGGCAGGCGATCCCGCGCTCGATGGCCGTCATCGCGCCCTGGGCGCCGACACCCTGGCAATCGATGATTTGGCCCGTGCCGCCGGCACGCAGGCCGTGGAGGAGTAGACCATGAATCCCATTACCATGAAGCTCGTCGTCGATGATCTGATTCTGCAGGCTCTGCGCGAGGACATTACGTTTGAGGACGTGAGCACGGCGAGCGTGTGCCCCACGGCGCGTCCCGCCACGGTGGAGCTTATCGCCAAGGCCGATGGCATCATCGCGGGCCTGGATGTGTTTGCTCGCACCTTTGAGCTGCTGGATTCGCAGAGCACGGTGCTGCTCGACGTTGCCGATGGCGACGAGGTGCACGCCGGCGACCATGTGGGTCAGGTGCGCGGCGATGCGCGCGTGCTGCTTTCGGGTGAGCGCGTGGCACTCAACTACCTGCAGCGCATGAGCGGCATCGCTACCTACACGCACAGCATGGCCGCGGCGCTCGAGGGCACCAAGACCGTGCTTGTCGACACGCGCAAGACCACACCGGGCATGCGTGTGTTTGAAAAGGCGGCGGTTGAGATCGGCGGCGGTAGCAACCACCGCTACAACCTGTCGACGGCCGTCATGCTCAAGGACAACCACATCGATGCCGCCGGTGGCGTGGCACGCGCGATCGAGATGGCGCGCGCCCATGCGTCGTTTACCACGACGGTCGAGATCGAGTGCGAGAACCTGGACATGGTACGCGAAGCCGTGGAGGCCGGTGCCGACATTATCATGTTCGACAACATGACCCATGACGACATGGCCGCCGCCATCGAGCTTATCGCCGGTCGCGCCAAGACCGAGTGCTCGGGCAACGTGGACGCCAACAACATTCGCGCCCTGGCCGACCTGGGTGTCGACTACATTAGCTCGGGCGCCCTGACGCACTCCGCGCCGATCCTCGACCTCTCGCTTAAGCACCTGCGTCTGCTGGACGGTAAATAATGAACGCCCGCGAGCGTCGTCGTGCCATCATGGCCGTGCTCGAGGGGGCCAAGGGGCCCGTATCGGGCAGCGCGCTTGCCCGCGAGGTGGGTGTGAGCCGCCAGATCGTGGTGCAGGACATCGCTCTGCTGCGCGCCGATGGGCACGATATCGTGGCGACCAACCGCGGCTACGTGCTGCAGGAGGCGCCCAGCAGCCCCGCCGTGCCTACGCGCTTGGTCAAGGTTCGCCACAGCGTGGAGCAGGCAGGCGATGAGCTCACGAGTATCGTCGACGCGGGTGGCGCCGTGCTCAACGTGATCGTCAACCATCGTGTGTACGGCAAGATCACGGCCGACCTGGACATCCGCAACCGCCGCGATGTCGAGCGCTATCTGCGCGATATCGAGAGCGGCAAGAGCTTTCCGCTGCTAACGGTGACGAGCGGCTATCACTTCCATCGCATTGCGGCGGAGGACGAACAGACCCTCGACGAGATCGAGGCCATGCTCAAGGAGAAGGGCTACCTTGCCGATTTAATGCCCTACGAGGATGATCTCTCGTAGCCGACGCTGCATCTATAAGTTGCGGTGAAATAGTTCCTAAAATCGGCATCTAAGCCATAAAACAGGAACTATTCCACCGCAACTGCCAAGGGTCCCGCTCCAAATTAGCTGCCCACACATGCAAAAGGAGGCCTCCGCGGCGATGCGGAGGCCTCCTTTTTTGTGCACGGTGTACTTTTGAGTGTGCAGGTGGGGGAGTTGTTACTCCTCGACGATCTCGGTGATCGCGCCAGCGGGGCAAGCGTCCTGGCAAGCGCCACAGGCGACGCAGGAGTCCTCGTCAGCGACGGTAGCGACGTCCTGGAGCTCCAGAACGCCAGCGGGGCAGGAGTCGACGCAAACGCCACAAGCGATGCACTCGTCGGCATCAATTACGGGATGAGCCATGGTAGTTTCCTCTCTGTTGACCGACGCTACAGACGATGCGCGCCGGTTTGATTCGGGCAAAAACATACCACGGGAGCGACCGTTTGCAATACCCTCTGGCCGGCATCTTCATACCGTTCGCCGAGTATGCCAAGGTTTACTAAAAAACGCGCAGGTGGGGCCGTTGAGCTGCGCAAATGTTAGCTAAAGGTGACTTGAAATATAGGGCAATTGAGCGTGCTTGTGGAAACCGCATCCCATTATTTTGCCGAAAAACGGGTTGCAGTTTCCGGTTAGGCCCGCTAGCGGAAACTGCGAGCCGGTATCAGCTCTCAAAACGGGATACGGTTTCCGGTTGAGCCTTCAGACGGAAACTGCGACCCGGAATCCACGCTCAAACCGGGATGAGCTTTCCGCAAGGCAGCCCCAGGCACCCTCGGACCCAAACCTCAGCCATCTCTACATAGATCTCAATAGATTTGCCGAGAACTCAAACAGTGCGTCTACCTGCGTATTTGCGAACCTAAACTCTCAGCAATAAGAAATCTTATATGAATTGACTTAGATTTTGTATATTCCAGCCCATAAGGGGATACACTACATCCTGAAAGACAAGCCGAAGCGCCGTGCGGCAGACCGCCGAGGCGGCGCGAACGCACAAGAGAGAGGGAATTTCTAATGGGCAAGATTCTTGGTATCGACCTTGGTACTACCAACTCCGCTATGGCCGTCCTCGAGGGCGGTTCTCCGACCATTATCGTGAACGCCGAGGGCGACCGCACCACCCCGTCTGTCGTGGGCTTCCGTGCCGACGGCGACCGCGTCGTGGGTAAGGCCGCTAAGAACCAGGCTGTCACCAACCCCAAGAACACCGTGTTTTCCATCAAGCGCTTCATGGGCCGCAAGTACTCCGAGTGCACCTCCGAGATCAAGACCGTGCCGTACGAGGTCAAGGAGGGCCAGGGTGGCCGTGCCGTCGTCGACATCGAGGGCAAGGACTACACCGCCGAGCAGGTGAGCGCCATGACGCTCGCAAAGATGAAGGCCGACGCCGAGAAGTATCTGGGCGAGACCGTCACCGACGCCGTCATCACTGTCCCGGCCTACTTCAACGACGCCCAGCGTCAGGCCACCAAGGACGCCGGTAAGATCGCCGGCCTCAACGTCAAGCGTATCGTCAACGAGCCGACCGCTGCTGCTCTGGCCTATGGTCTGGACAAGCAGGGCACCGACCAGCGCATTCTGGTCTTCGACCTGGGCGGCGGCACCTTCGACGTCTCCATCCTCGACCTCGCCGACGGCGTGTTTGAGGTTCTGTCCACCTCGGGCGACAACCACCTGGGCGGCGACGACTGGGATCAGCGCGTCATCGATTGGATGGCCGATAAGTTCCAGCAGGAGAACGGTGTCGACCTGCGTCAGGACCCCATGGCCCTGCAGCGTCTGAAGGAGGCCGCCGAGAACGCCAAGAAGGAGCTCTCCGCCGCCCAGCAGACCACCATCAACCTGCCGTTCATTACCATGAACCAGTCCGGCCCGCTGCACCTCAACTACACGCTGACCCGCGCCGAGTTCGAGAAGATCACCCGCGACCTGCTCGAGCGCTGCAAGCAGCCTGTCACCAACGCCCTGCGCGACGCCAAGCTTAAGCTCTCCGATCTGACCGAGGTCATCCTCGTCGGCGGCTCCACCCGTATGCCCGCCGTCCAGGAGCTCGTCAAGACCATGACCGGCAAGCAGCCCAACATGTCCGTGAACCCCGACGAGGTCGTTGCCGACGGCGCTGCCGTCCAGGGCGGCGTGCTCACCGGCGACGTCGAGGGCATCCTGCTGCTCGACGTTACCCCGCTGTCGCTGGGCGTCGAGACCATGGGCGGCATCATGACCAAGATGATCGACCGCAACACCACGATCCCGACCTCCAAGACCGAGGTCTACTCCACCGCTGCCGACAACCAGACCAGCGTCGAGATCAACGTGCTCCAGGGCGAGCGCGAGCTTGCCCGCGACAACAAGTCGCTCGGTAAGTTCCAGCTGACCGGTATCCCGGCTGCCCGCCGCGGCGTGCCGCAGATCGAGGTCACCTTCGATATCGACGCCAACGGCATCGTGAAAGTCTCCGCTAAGGATAAGGGCACCGGCAAGGAGCAGCAGATCACCATCTCCGGCTCCACTGCGCTTTCCGACGACGAAGTCGACCGCATGGTCAAGGACGCCGAGGCCCATGCCGAGGAGGACAAGAAGCAGAAGGAAGAGGTCGAGGTCCGCAACCAGACCGACAGCCTGTGCTACTCCACCGAGCAGACCCTCAACGAGCTGGGCGACAAGGTTTCCGCCGACGTGAAGTCCAAGGCCGAGGCCGCTATCGCCGACGCCAAGAAGGCGCTCGAGGGCTCTGACGTCGAGGCCATCAAGGCCGCCGGCGAGTCCCTGCAGTCTGTGGCCTACGAGCTGGCCCAGGTTGTCTACGCCGACGCTCAGCAGCAGACTGACGGTGCCGCCGGTGCCCAGCCTGCCGACGATGACGTTGTCGACGCCGACTACGAGGTTGTGGACGACGAGGACAAGTAATCATGTCCGCCCGTAAAGCTCGCACGGAGGCGGCCGCCGTTGGTGCCGCCCCCGTTGACTCTGAGGAGAAGGACGTGAAGATTCCCGTAGAGGCCGCAGACGTTACCGAGGCCAACGAGGCCGAGGCCGCCGAGGCTGCCGAGAACCAGGTAGAGGATTCCAACAAGGAGGCGACGATGACCGAGGACGAGATGGTGGAAGCTGCTATCCGCGCCGGTGAGGAAGCCGCCGACAACGACTTTAAGCTCAAGTTCGAGCAGGCTCAGAAGGAGCTTACCGACGTGCGCAACGAGCTCGATGCTGCGGCAGAGGCTCAGAAGGCCGCCGAGGACAAGGCAAAGGACGCCACCGAGCGTACCGCCCGTCTGCAGGCCGACTGGGAGAACTTCCGTCGCCGCACCGCCAACGAGCGCATTGCCGAGCGCGAGCGCGCGACCGAGAAGCTTGTCACCGCGCTGTTGCCGGTGATTGACGATATCGAGCGCGCGATCGACCATGCCCGCAGTCAAGAGCTTTCCGACGACTTTAAGCAGTTCGTCGATGGCGTTGACGCGGTACATGCCAAGCTGCTCGACGTGTTTGCGCATGAGGGCGTTGAGCCCATCGACCCCAAGGGCGAGGCGTTCGATCCGCTCGAGCACCAGGCTGTGGGTCGCGTCGAGGACGCATCGCAGTATGACGAGACCGTCAACGACGTATACCAGAAGGGCTACCGCATGGCGGATCGTATTCTGCGTTCCGCGATGGTGACGGTGACCTACGGCGGCGAGAAGCGCCCCGCACCGGAGCCCGAAGCGGCACCCGAGGATGCTACGGCCGACACGGCCGAGAGCACCGAGGAGTAATTGAGAAGGGCCCCGGGGCAACACCCGGGGCCCTTTCTGGCCTAGTGCCATATGACAGCATGAGCCGTCGTCTGCATGGGCGGCGGACGTAACAGGAGAGGAGCTACGATGGCTGCAGGCAAAACCTTCTATGACATCCTGGGCGTATCCAAGAGCGCCTCCGACAAAGAGATCAAGAGCGCGTTTCGCAAGCTCGCGCAAAAATATCACCCCGATGCCGGCGGCGACGAGGCCAAGTTCAAGGAGATCAGCGAGGCCTACGAGACGCTTTCGGACGAGAAGAAACGCAAAGAGTACGACCAGATGCTCATGTTTGGCGGCATGCCGGGCGCGGGCGGCGCGTATGGCGGCGGCTACGGTGCCGGCGCAGGCGCCAGCGGCTGGGGCGATATCTTCGACAGCATCTTTAGCGGCAACGGCGCCTGGGGCAGCGATTGGGGCTCGGGCTTTGCCGGGGCTTCGGGCGCTGCCGGTGCCGGCGCGGGTCGCAGCCGTGCTCGCAAGGGCGGCGACCTGTCGCTGACCGTCGATGTGACGGCCGAGGACGCGTTTCGCGGCGTGACGCACAAGGTCACCTATCGCATTCCCTCGACAGGCGAGCAGCAGACCATTACGGTCTCGGTGCCCGCGGGCGCGGTCGACGGCGGCAAGCTACGCTACAAGCGTCGCGGCGAGTATGGCGTTGCCGGCGGCGAGCGCGGCGACCTGGTCGTGACCACGCATGTGGAGGAGCACCCGCTGTTTAAGCGCAAGGGTGCCGATGTGACCATGGAGGTGCCGATCTCGGTCTACGAGGCGGCGCTTGGCTGCACGGTTGATGTGCCCACGCCCGGCGGCGCGACGGTTCGTCTGAAGGTGCCCGCTGGCACCCAGACGGGCAAGAAGTTCCGCTTTAAGGAGATGGGCGCGCCCGACGTTAAGCACCGTGGCCGCACAGGCGCGCTGCTCGTCGAAATCAAGGTACAGGTCCCCACGAACCTGTCCGATGACGAGCGCGATGCTATGACCAAGCTGCGCGAGGCCGACACGCGCGATTATCGCGAGAAGGTCAACCGTTACAAGGCGACGTACTAGGGCGGTCGTGGCGCACACCCGCGCCCGCGGGCTTATGATGGACGATAACGAGACGGAAAGGGGTCAGGTAGCATGGCCGAGGACAATAGGAATAAACCGCTGTACATGATCAGCGTGGCGGCCGAGTTGACCGGCATGCATCCGCAGACTCTGCGCGTCTACGAGTCCAAGGGCCTGGTGAACCCCCAGCGCTCGGGCGGCAACACGCGTCTGTATTCGCGTGCCGATATCGAGCGCCTGGAGCTCATCAACCAGCTGACCGACGAGGGCATCAACCTTGCCGGCGTGGTGCGCATCCTCGATATGAAGGAGCGTGCCGAGGAGCGCGAGCGCGAGAACGAAAAGCTCCGCGCCCGCGTGCGCCAGCTCGAGGACGAGCTGCACGAGTACAAGATGCAGAAGAAGATCACCGCCCTGGCCCCGCGCGACGGCTCGGTTAACCCCGAACAGGTCATGCGCAAGCTGCTGGGTGCCGGCGGGGATTTGTAGTTACGCGGTTTTACCAAACCGCGTAACGGGCCGACGCCGCGCGCCGCCCAGAGCGACAATTTGTCATTCAAAAGGCAAGGCATGACCAGAAGGTCTATGCCTTGCCTTTTCCATGCCAACTTGTTCGCTCTGGACGTCGCTCGCTGTCCGTCCTCTACCTGCGGCGTTGCCTTGCTCCGGATGCGGTAGTCATTGGGGACGTTCTTAAATGACTGGTCGAAAGGGACACTTTTGCACCAAATCTGCAGGCCCTGCACCGGGCTCGTTTTATGCTTTACCGAGATAAAGTGAACGTGCAGATTCGTAACCCACTCGCAACCGTTCTATGGCACGATATTGAACGAATGTATGCTATGCGCCCAAATCTTTTGGGCAGAGTAGGAGACAGTATGGTCAAGCTGTACGAGGACGGCGTCTACCTGCGCGGCGGCAGCGAGGTTGTGCCTGCGGCCGAGGCTGCCGAGCGCGGTATTACGCAGACGCCCGAGGATGCCAAGCGCGGCACCATCGCGTATTCGATCCTCCAGGCACACAACACGTCCGGAGATCCCGAGGCGCTCAAGATTCGCTTCGACGCCATGGCGAGCCACGACATCACCTTTGTCGGCATCATCCAGACGGCGCGCGCCTCGGGCATGGAGCAGTTCCCGCTGCCCTACGTGCTCACCAACTGCCATAACTCGCTGTGCGCCGTGGGCGGCACCATCAACGAGGACGACCACGTCTTTGGCCTTTCCGCGGCCAAGAAGTACGGCGGCATCTTCGTCCCGCCGCACATCGCCGTCATCCACTCCTTTATGCGTGAGAACTTCGCCGGTTGCGGCAAGATGATCCTGGGTTCCGACTCGCACACCCGCTACGGCGCCCTGGGCACCATGGCCGTGGGCGAGGGCGGCGGCGAGTTGGCTAAACAGCTGCTGCGCGACACCTACGACGTCGCCTATCCCGGCGTCGTCGCCATCTACCTCACGGGTGCCCCGCGCCCCGGCGTCGGCCCGCACGACGTGGCGCTCGCCATCATCCGAGCCGTCTTTGCCAAGGGCTACGTCAAGAACAAGGTCATGGAGTTTGTAGGCCCGGGCATCGCGAGTATGACGACCGACTACCGCAACGGCGTCGATGTCATGACCACCGAGACCACTTGCCTGTCGAGCATCTGGGCCACCGACGAGGACACGCACGCGTTTTTGACCATGCACGGCCGCGGTGACGACTACCGCGAGCTCAAGCCCGCCGATGTCGCCTACTACGACGGCTGCGTCGAGGTCGACCTGTCGAGCATCAAGCCCATGATCGCGCTGCCGTTCCATCCTTCCAACGGCTTTGAGATCGACGAGCTCAACGAGAACCTCGAGGACATCCTGCATGAGGTCGAGCTCGAGGCCGCCAAGATCGGCGAGGGCAAGACACACTTTAGCCTGCTCGACAAGATCGTCGACGGCAAGCTGCACGTGCAGCAGGGCGTTATCGCCGGCTGCTCGGGCGGCAACTACGACTCCGTGGTCCAGGCTGCCCGCGTGCTCAAGGGCGCCAACACCGGCTGCGGCGAGTTCTCGCTGTCGGTCTATCCCACGAGCCAGCCCGTGGCACTCGAGCTCACGCGCCGTGGCTTCATCTACGACCTTATGGAGGCCGGTGCGATCGTCCGCACGGCGTTCTGCGGCCCGTGCTTCGGTGCTGGCGACACGCCTGCCAACAACGGCCTGTCCATCCGCCACACCACGCGCAACTTCCCCAACCGCGAGGGTTCCAAGCCGGGCAATGGCCAGCTGAGCGCCGTGGCCCTGATGGACGCCCGCTCCATTGCGGCGACGGCTGCCAACGGCGGCATCCTGACGCCAGCGACCGACCTGCCCGAGGAAACTTGGGACGAGGCCTGCGAGTACACCTTTGACGATGCGCCGTACAAGAAGCGCGTGTACTGGGGCTTTGGCAAGGCGGAGCCTGCCGACGAGCTGGTCGAGGGTCCCAATATCAAGCCGTGGCCCGCGATGGAGCCGCTCGGCGACGATATCCTGCTCAAGGTGTGCTCCAAGATCATGGACCCGGTCACCACGACCGACGAGCTCATTCCTTCGGGCGAGACGAGTTCCTTCCGCTCCAACCCGCTGGGCTTGGCCGAGTTTACGCTGAGCCGTCGCGATCCGGCCTACGTGGGCCGCTCCAAGGAGGTCGACGCGGTGGAAAAGCGTCGCGTGGCCGGTGAGGCCGCGGGCGACCTGGCGGCGCTCGATGCCGAGCTTGCCGGCGTGTTTGAGGCACTGGCCGGCGCGGGTGTCGCTGCCGACGCCAAGGCGACCGAGTACGGCTCCATGCTCTATGCCAAGAAGCCCGGTGACGGTTCCGCCCGCGAGCAGGCTGCGAGCTGCCAGCGCGTGATCGGCGGCCTGGCCAACATCGTCCACGAGTACGCCACCAAGCGCTATCGCTCTAACGTGATGAACTGGGGCATGGTGCCCTTCCAGATGGAGGCCGAGCCCAGCTTTGAGGTGGGCGACTACGTCTTTGTGCCGGGTATCCGCGCCGCGCTCGATGGTGACCTAAAGGATATCGCTGCCTACGTGGTGCGCGCCGACGGCACGGTCGAGCAGATTGAGCTCTACATCGCCGATATGACGGCCGAGGAGCGCGCCATCGTCAAGGCCGGCTGCCTGATCAACTACAACAAGTTCAAGGCCGCTGCCGAGTAACGCACTTAATTGTCCGCCCGGGGCTTACCCTTTCCCGCCCGCTCACGCGCTTCGCGAGGGTCGCGTTCGGGAAAGGGTAAGCCCCGGGCTACATTTCTGCGTTCTCGTTGGGTCTTGAGGGACGCAAAAATAGACTTGCTTGATGCCGCCTCTGTTGTCGGGGCGGCTTCTTTTTGTCGAAAACCGCCACAAAGGGGGCAGACATCTTTGTGGTGGTGGGGAACGAGCTCGATGTTGTTGTGATTGTTGAGCGGTATGTTAATGAGCGTCTCTACAGGATTTCATCTGGGCTGGCGGGCTTGGTTGTTTTGGGGATGCCGAGTTTGGATGACGCGAAATCGTCAACATTGTCCTTAATTCCGTCTTTGGTGTAGACAGTGACCATATAGGTGCTGTGTCCGAATTCGCCCTTGTCGCGTGTTGCCCAGGCATCCCAGTAGGCGGCCCCGTTTCGCCCTTTGATTTTTCCGACACGGCGGAGTTCTGTTCGCTTTAATTTCCGGTTGCTATAGATGGTTCGACCGGCTTCCGCGGTGAGCCCGCACTGTCCAAGCAGCTTGTCGAGGATTTGGTTCATGTGGCGCTCATCGGTGTTTGGTGCGTAGTCGTAGGCGAGGGTGATGGAGTCGAGTGGCTGGTCGTCGATCAGATAGTTTAGCGCCTGAGGTTCAAGGCAGAAATAGGGGGAGCATCCGTCGACCTTGCCGAGCAACGGTAACTTGGACTGCCAACTTCCGGTGGGAATTGCATATTCGTAGAACACGCCACGGCAGACAAAGGAGAGCGAGGTGGCACGCGAGCCGGCGTCGATCATCCCGCAAAGATCGAAGGGCGAGGCGATACCAAAAGAAAAGGGCGTGATGACGATAAGGAAGAGCATCACGATGGGTATGGCGAGAATGGCGATGACGTTGCGACCGGTGGAATGAGACGGCTTCACATGCGCTCCTCGAGACAAAGATCTGTTGAGGATAGGCAGAAATGGATATGTTCAGAGAACAATTCAAGTTTAACCTCATGGCGCGAGATGGTCGACCGTTAGCGTCGAAAACCACCACAAAGGTGCCTGTCCCCTTTGTGGTGGTGAGGAGCGCGCGGCTCCTTTTGGTAATAGTGCTGGCTGGCGGTATCATTAGTGCAGGTGGCGAAGGTTTGCATTGTGGGGTGTTTTGCCGTGAGCCGTTTTGCCCGTATTGGATTGATTGTTTTGGCGCTTGCGATCACCGTGGTTGGCATGGGCGCTGTCGGCATGGCGTTTCTGCCTGCTGCGGTGACGGAGCCGGTGGTCAAGCCTGTGATTCAATCTGTCGAACTTCTGACCGGCGACGACAAGCCTGAGACCATTACCGTTGATTTTGATGAGCAACCGGCTGCGCTTGGCATTAGTAATTATCCACATATTCAGCTTGGGGCCATGCGCTATACCACGGATACAAGCCTGATCGATAGGACGTCCGAGCTACTCAAGGGCAAAACATTTAAGCGTTGGTACGGATATGCGTCCTATCGGGCAAAAGCGAACGACATGGTTGGCGGATGCCACTCTTCTATCGAGCTGGACACTGCAAACGGCGCAAAGTTATGTGATGTCTCGTACGATCCGGGCTACGAGGGCAATGAGGGTCCGGGCATCTACATCATGGACGGCGATGTCGCCTATGTCATGGAGGGCGACCAGACCGAGCTCAACGATTTTATGGGTCAGTGTATCCAAGATGCCTATAAACAGACCTGCTTGCCTGACCCGCAGACTGCACGCGATAGTGGGTCTGCCCGTACATGGCTGTTCGAGGATGAGATGCCCTGGACCGTCGAATCGGGAAGTACGGGTTCGGCGAAGGAGTAGAGACCGCGACCACCACAAAGGTGCCTGTCCTCTTTGTGGTGGTTTTCGGTCTGTCTCGATCTGTAACATCTTGGCCGCTAAAAGTGGGCTTGGTGTTACAGATTTAGATTTTCGATTCGGGCGTCTTCTGTTCGTCTCGATTTGTAACAGATGGAGCTCTATTTGCCGAGTAGATGTTACAGATTGAGACAAACGGGCGCCGTTGGCCATTTCATCTTGATTTGTAACATCTGGAGCCATAAACAGTCGCTAGATGTTACAGATTGAGATAGTAAGGGGACGAGGCCGCAGCGGGCGAGCGTGCCTGCTCCCTATCTCTCAATCACTCAGAAAATCTTATATATAGAGACTTAGATTTGTGTATAAGATCGCGCAAAGCTGGCAACAATACTTCTCGAACAACGTGAAGCCGCCCCGTAGGGCGGTCGCCCCAAGAGAGGTGATTCCATGAGAATCGATAAGCTAGCAATGACGTCGCGCGAGGCGTTGCAGACCGCCATGAGCACGGCTGCCGATGCGCAGGCCGGCGCGGTGGAGCCGATTCACCTGCTGTCCGCCCTGCTCGGTGCCGGCGAGCGCAATATCTCCGTGA
Source organism: uncultured Collinsella sp. (assembly GCA_958427145.1). Classification (GTDB taxonomy): domain Bacteria; phylum Actinomycetota; class Coriobacteriia; order Coriobacteriales; family Coriobacteriaceae; genus Collinsella. Next base: position 3,423 of record CAUAAZ010000022.1, on the reverse strand, counting down.
TCATCGAGCGCATCGGTGCCGACCCGGCTCGGCTCGCACGCTCCACGCAAGATGCCATCGACCACTCGCCCAAGGTTTCGGGCGAGGGCCAGCAGATGGGCCTGTCCAACGAGCTCGTCCGCGTCATCGAGAAGGCCGAGAAGAAGGCCACCAAGATGGGCGACAGCTTTGTGGTGACCGAGCATCTGCTGATGGCACTTGCCGAGGACAAGGGCGAGGCCGGCCGCGTTCTGCGCGACGCAGGCGTCACCAAGGAGCGCATCGAGCAAGTCTACGAGGAGCTGCGCGGCGATGACCGCGTGACGTCCGCCGAGGACAAGACGCAGTTTGAGGCGCTGGAGCAGTACGGCCGCAATATCTGCGACCTTGCCCGCGCCGGTAAGCTCGACCCGGTCATCGGCCGTACCGATGAGATTCGCCGCACCATCCAGGTCCTGTCCCGTCGTACCAAGAACAACCCCGTGCTCATCGGTGAGCCGGGCGTCGGCAAGACGGCCATCGTCGAGGGCATTGCCCAGCGTATCGTGGCCGGCGACGTGCCGAGCACCCTGCGCGACCGCGACCTCATCGAGCTCGACATGAGCGCGCTGGTCGCCGGTGCCAAGTACCGCGGCGAGTTCGAGGACCGCTTGAAGGCTGTACTCAAGGAAGTCCAAAAGTCCGAAGGCAAGGTCATCCTGTTCATCGATGAGCTCCACACCATCGTGGGCGCGGGTGCCACCGAGGGCTCCATGGACGCCGGCAACATCCTCAAGCCGGCGCTCGCCCGTGGCGACTTGCACGCGATTGGCGCGACTACGCTCGACGAATACCGCAAGTACATCGAGAAGGACGCGGCGCTCGCGCGTCGTTTCCAGACTGTGATGGTCTCCGAGCCTACCGTCGAGGACACCATCTCGATCCTGCGTGGCCTCAAGGAGAAGTACGAGATCTTCCACGGCGTGCATATCACCGATAGCGCGCTCGTGGCCGCCGCCGACCTCTCCGATCGCTACATCGCCGATCGCTTTCTGCCCGACAAGGCCATCGACCTGGTCGATGAGGCGGCAAGCCGCCTGCGCATGGAGCTCGACAGCATGCCGGTCGAGATCGACGCCACCACGCGTCAGCTCACCCAGCTGCAGATCGAGGAGCAGGCGCTCATGAAGGAGACCGACGACGCCTCCAAGGAGCGTCTGGAGGCCCTGCGCCAGGAGATCGCCGAGGTCCAGGAAAAGCTCAACGTGCAAAAGGCCGGCTGGCTCAACCAAAAGAACGCCATCGACCACGTGCAGGAGCTCAAGGGGCAGCTCGACGAGGCCAAGAGCGAAGAGGAGCGCGCGACGCGCAACGGCGACCTGGGCCGTGCGTCCGAGCTGCGCTACTCCGTGATTCCGGGCCTGCAGCAGCAGATTCAGGATTCCGAGGCCGCGCTCGAGGCACAAAAGCAGCAGGACGGCGAGGGCCTCAACGAGCAGGTGACCTCCGATGAGATCGCCGAGGTCGTGAGCGCCTGGACCGGCGTGCCCGTGTCCAAGATGATGCAGGGCGAGCTCGACAAGCTCAAGGGCCTGGAGGGCGAGCTGCATAAGCGCGTCATCGGTCAGGATGAGGCCGTCTCCGCCGTTGCTGCGGCCGTGCGTCGCAGCCGTGCGGGCCTCTCCGATCCGGACAAGCCCATCGGCAGCTTCTTCTTCCTGGGCCCCACTGGCGTGGGCAAGACCGAGCTCGCAAAGGCGCTTGCCGAGTGCCTGTTCGATGACGAGCGCGCGCTCGTGCGTATCGACATGTCCGAGTATATGGAGAAGTTCAGCGTCCAGCGTCTGATTGGTGCGCCCCCGGGATACGTGGGCTACGACGAGGGCGGTCAGCTCACCGAGGCCGTGCGCCGTCGTCCGTACTCTGTGATCTTGCTCGACGAGATGGAGAAGGCTCATCCGGATGTCTTTAACGTGCTGTTGCAGGTGCTTGATGACGGCCGCCTGACCGATGGCCAGGGTCGCCAGGTGTCCTTCAAGAACACGATCATCATCATGACGTCTAACGTGGGCTCCAAGGCTATCGCTGAGCTTTCCGGCAAGGACGAGGAGGAGATGCGCCATCAGGTCGACGCGGCCATGGCTCAGACCTTCCGCCCCGAGTTTCTCAACCGTATCGACGATATCGTGGTGTTCCATCCGCTCGGCATGGCGCAGATCGAGAAGATCGTCGACATCCAGCTCGCCGACGTCCGCGCGCGTCTGGCCAAGGAGCGCATGACGCTTGCCATCACCCCGGCGGCCAAGCAGATGCTCGCCGTGGGCGGCTTGGACCCGGTCTTTGGCGCCCGTCCGCTCAAGCGTCTGGTTCAGCGCGAGGTCGTGGATGCCATCGCCGCCGCTATCATCGATGGCACGGTGCGTGAGGGCGATCAGGTGACGGTCGATGTCGACAAGGACGGCGGCTTTACCGTCGTGTGCGACAACACGCCGGCGGCCACCTACGAGGTCCCCGACGCCGAGTAGGTTTTGGGCCATGCCTTAAAATCTGCCAGCCGTCTCTAAACGCCAAGGGCGGCGGATCCAATTGGGTCCGCCGCCCTTTTTCGTGCGACAATCGATAATGATGAACGGATGCGATGCAAGGAGCTATGCAGATGAAAGACGAGATCAAGACAAGTGCGCCGGCGACCGATGCCGCACCCGCCGCACCCAAGCCTGTGCCTAAGCCGGCACCCAAGCCGCGCGACCCCTACATCCGTGCCGAGAACGAGGACGACGACGGCTACGATCCCTACAGCGATCGCCGCCCCGAGCGCGAGCCAATGTTCGAAGCCGACCCGTGGCGCTAATTGCATCAAGTAGCTAATTTGGCGATGATTTTCTGGGACGTGTCTCTATAGTTTTGTCAACCGCGTGCTTCGCGCCATTTCGGCATGACGCATCCGGGCATCTGGCGCCCCCGCTTGGTTTCCTCTTCGGTTGATCCCGCCGCCCGCTAGGCCGCGTACGGGACGGCGTCGCGCATGATCGCGTAGATGACCTTGAGCCTCTTCCTCGCGACCGCCTTCAGCGCCTTGCTGTGCCTCATCCCCCTCGCCCTGCACTCCCCGTAGTACCTCCCGAACCTGTTGTCCGTGCCGATGAGGGAGTTGCAGCTGAATATGAGCAGGTTCTTGAGCCGCCTGTTCCCGCCGTGCTGAGGCGACGTCGACCTGATGCTGCTCCCGGAGCGCCTGTCTGACGGCGCCACGCCGCAATAGCTCGCGAGCTCGTCGTGCCCCCTGAACGCGGATATGTCGATCGACGTCACCAGCGCCGCGGCGGTCTTGGGGCCGATCCCGGGCACCGTGAGGAGGCACTCGTAGACCTCGTCGCCCGCCAGCGAGTCGGCCACGAGCGAGTCGAGTTCCTGTTAGCGTCAATGTAATTTTCACCATTTCCACCAACGCATTTTCGCCAATCG
>CAUAAZ010000021.1 GCA_958427145.1 uncultured Collinsella sp. | reverse complement strand
GATGGTGTCGACGTCAATGGTATACGGGTGCATCATCGACGTCTTCAATACAGAAAATATCAGTGCGGAGTGTTCTGAAAAGTAAGTTCAGGGCGGGCCCTGCGGTAACTCGGCAGGGGGAGTGCGATTCCTTGATCGCTTACTTAATCTGATGAGAAATTGAGTGAGGCCGGAGCTTTGGCTCCGGCCTCCTTATATAAGGGCTCGGCTTTGCCGAGCCACCAAATTTACATCAGCCCCCAGAACATGTTTGAGAACTGTGCCTGAAGTATGTATTTGCAGGCCCCGAATCGGTGCTGCCTCCCGGCGCATTCCGCAGGGGGAGCGATATTTTGCAGCACGAAGTGCGCAGCAAAATATCGCTCATGCCCGAGGACGCGCCGGGAGGCAACACCGATTCGGGGCCGGACACACGGATCTACCTGCGCATTTACAAATTCGTAAACTTTTTTGAAAAAAGTGCTTGCACAGTTCTCGAATCATAGGTTATTATCTTCCTCGTTGAACGCGCGGGTCCAACAAAACGAACCGTGAATCAACAACATAGCATGTCGGAGTGGCGGAATTGGCAGACGCGCTAGCTTGAGGTGCTAGTGACCGCTTTTTGGTCATGCGGGTTCAAGTCCCGCCTCCGACACCATCGCATTTGAGAAGCCTCTTCGGAGGCTTTTTTGTTACCGATAGACGGTGGGGTCCACGATGGAAACGCTTGAACGCAACGAGTGGGCAGACGTTGCCCAACTAGTCGAGATCACGAGCGATGCTGTCATCATCTGCGAGCTCGACGGAACCATTCTGCATGTGAATAATCGCTTGCTTGGTTTGATGTGCGAGGAACGCGCCGACGTCATCGGTGGAGATGTTAAAGACGTCCTGTACTCGTCCGCTTTTGAACGTGCGACGGAACATCGTCTGCCATTTGAAACTGATGGCTCCGAGAACGAACTGATGCTCAAGCTGAGTGACGGCTCCTTTATCCCTGTCTTGGTTCGTGCGGGCTCCGTAACGCCTCCACGCATTTTTGGGCGCCGCGCGCCACGTGTCCTGGTGGCGCTCCATAGCATCGAAGAACAGTATTCGCACGACCGTCAGCTCAAGCGTGCGCTTTCGGAGCTTAGAGTGGCGAACAAGCGCCTCTCTGGCACACTCTCGGTCATTATGAGTACCGTGGGCTCCGATGAGCTGCCCAGCCTACTTGATACCGTTTTGAACCAGCTTGTAGGAACGCTCGATGCTTCGGGTGCCGCTATCTATTTTTCTGAGAGCGGCGGTTTTAAACTTCGCGGTGTTTCCAAGGAGCTGTACGACAACTACCTGCCTGAGTTTTTGCCGTATGGCGCTGGCATTCCGACGTATGTTCTTCGTGAGTCGCGTGCCTGTCGCTTGTCGATTCAACAGGACCTTGAGGGTGATAAGGCCGCCTCCGGTATGTTTATGGACTTGGACAATCGTTCTAAGCACCTGTTGCGCATGCAGGATATGCCTCCGTACCGCAGCGAGATCTGTCTTCCCGTTTTTTACGGTACGCAGATCCTTGGCGTGCTGGAAGTTGGTTGGAAACGCCCTCAGGCACCGCTCGCCTATGACGTTAATGTGCTCGAGGTCATTTGCGATTACCTATCTATCCAGCTGGTCGGCATGGCATCGAGCCTTCGCTCCCGTCGCACGGCCGAGCTTGGCCGCTCGCTCAATGTCTTGCGTGATGAGTTGTTTACCTTTCTAGACGATTCCGCCGCGGCTACCCAGGCGGTATCGTCCGAGATCTGCAATATGCTTAACTGCCATTTTTGCCCTGTTGAGTATGACGCCAGTCTGGATTCCTACGTCATAGATTTTGAAGGCGGCAGTCGCGTTGCTTTGCCGGACGATCCCGAGAAGCTTTTCTTTTCCACGACGGCGCCAGCGGCACGTCTGGGGGCTGGTCCTGATGGCTTTGAGGCATCTGTTTTGGGCGGCACGAGTGCCGAGGACCTTAAACACGTCCGTATAACTCGCGTTGACGAATCGATGCCTATGGGAGGCTGGCTTAGGGCGCATGGTCTGCCTTGTCAAGGTCTCTACGTCGACTCCGGCATCGAGGCAGGGCGACCGCGCTCTGAGGGTGATGGCAAGCACAGTAACGACGCGATTGTTCCTGCTTCTGTTGCGAAGAGCCCGACGACGCGCGCGCTGCTGCTTCGTGATGGTAGCCAAGAGCCGATTGATGATCTTGAATATGACTACTTGGTGCACTTGGCGCATGACTTTGAACTGATCTACGAAGGCGAATCTCAAAAGCGCGAGGAGCGCCATATCGCTCAGACCCTTCAGATCGGCATGAGAAATTCCCTGGGGGATGTTCCGGGTATCGCAACCGATTCGGTGTACCTGTCGGCCACGAACTCGGCGTTGGTCGGCGGCGATTTCTATACGCTCATCCGTCTTCCCGACGACTGCGCCGTCATGATTCTGGGCGATGTGTCTGGCAAAGGAATTGAGGCTGCATCGATGTCCGCGCTCGTCAAGACGGCCCTGGCGGCATATGCTTGGGAGGGCGCTGGACCGGCCCGCATGGCACGCTCCCTTAACAGCATGCTCATGGGCTTCTCGAGGGTCGAGACGTTCGTGACGGCCTTTATCGCCAAGATTGACCTTAAGGCCGGACGCGCAACGTATTGTTCGGCGGGCCATCCTCCGACCATGGTCATTAGGCCAGAGTCGATGCCGCTGGGTGGCGGCGAGGCACGTGGGGGAGAGGTCGAGCTACTTGGATGTCAATCGGGTGTAATCGGTGCCTTTGAGAGCATGGTGTACGAGACAGGCGTGTTTACGTTCGCTCCTGGCGACATGCTCTTCATGTATACGGATGGAACGATTGAGGCCCGCGACCGCACCGGAGCGTTCTTTGGCGAGCAGCGCTTGCGCGATCTTCTGCTTTCTGTTTCGGGGGAGGGCGTGTCGGGCATTTGCGGCAAGGTCTTGGGCGAGCTTGACCGATTTACCGAATCGGCGCTGGACGATGACATTGCATTGGTGTCCCTTGAGTTTTTACGGGGTCGTTCATAGACGACGCTGAGCGGGCTGAATCCGCACGGTTGGGGAAACGAATGCATCGAGTGGGCTTTTTTGGGGAACCATGGTCGTATGAATGAGTGGAATGACATAGCGGTTTTGACGCCACCAGGCGATATCGACATCGCCACGGTGCCTGCGCTGCGTCGGCGGTTGGATGCTTTGATTGGCCGCGGCGTGCGTCGTGTTGTCATCAACTGTCAGGCTGTTAGCTTTATCGATTCGACGGGCTTGGCATTCCTGCTTACGCGCGCTCGTGAGCTCATGAGGCGAGAAGGCCTGCTTTCGCTCGTCAATGCATCAGGTGAAGTTGTTCGCTTTTTGGAGATTGCTCGTCTTGTCGATATCCTTCATGTCGCGGGGCCGGCACGGGAGTCTATTCCCGCCATTCCGGTGGGGGAGCTGCCTCGCTGGAGTAAGAGCGTCGAGGTCCGTCAGGGTATCGAGAATCTTCCATACTACCGACATCGCATCGCCGAACTCCTTGAATCGCTTCCGTTGCGCCGTGACGAGCGCTACGATGTCGCATTGGCGTCGGGGGAGGCGCTGGGTAATGCCTATGACCATGCGGGCGGTATCGGGTGCGTCCTGACGGTTCAGGCCTATGGCGATCGCGTTGTGGTTGAGGTGCTTGATCGAGGTGCCGGCTATTCTATCGATGAAACGAGCGAACCGGTCGCATCCGAGGAACGCGGCCGTGGCATCAAGCTTATGCGTATGCTCGTCGATAACGTGGAGGTTGCTCGTCGTACGGACGGCGCCGGCACGCGCGTGCAGATGGTGAAGCTGTTTAGCGGAGCGCTGGAATCGTGTGCCTAGCCAATCGCTTTAGCGCGTTTAGCTACTAAGAACATGCGGCAGACAAGTTTTTTGAAAAAAGTACTTGCGTCTTTTGGACAACTCGCGTAAATTAATAACCCGCAAGCGGACATGGCTCAGTTGGTAGAGCACAACCTTGCCAAGGTTGGGGTCGCGGGTTCGAGCCCCGTTGTCCGCTCCATTGCATTTCCGGACCGTTTAGGCGGTCCTTTTTCGGCGAAGTGGCCAAGTGGTAAGGCAGAGGCCTGCAAAGCCTTTACCCCCGGTTCGAATCCGGGCTTCGCCTCCAGGCAACATCCGGGCGCTCCGGCGCCCGTTTTGTTTTACATATGCGGACATGGCTCAGTTGGTAGAGCACAACCTTGCCAAGGTTGGGGTCGCGGGTTCGAGCCCCGTTGTCCGCTCCAAACGCAACAGCCTGGCTACACGGTAGCCGGGCTTTTTTGTATCCATCGCATGGGCTCGAACCCGAGAGGGAGCGAGCGTTTTGGGTCGTGGCTGTGGCGTTGTTTGCCGCGAATGTCCACTTTGGGCGTATCATCGTGGGCATCTCGCATAACCTCGTTGCAAGGGAGATACGCCCCATGGCTACAGAAAAGTCTTCTTCGCGCTCATGGATGTCCGACGCCGCGATCTATCAGATCTACCCGCGCTCGTTTAAGGATTCGACTGGTTCGGGTCTGGGCGATATCGCGGGCATTACCCAGAAGATGGACTATCTTGAGCGGCTGGGTATCGAGGCCATCTGGCTGAGCCCGTTTTACCCATCGCCTCTTGTCGATGGTGGCTATGATGTGGCGGACTACTGCGATGTCGATCCACGTCTCGGCTCGCTTGACGACTTCGATGACATGATCGCTGCGGCTCACGCGCGCGGCATCAAGGTCATCGTCGACATCGTGCCCAACCATTCATCCAGCCAGCACCCCTGGTTCAAAGCCGCTCTTGCCGCCGGCCCCGGATCGCCCGAGCGCGCCCGTTATATCTTCCGCGATGGTCGCGGCGAGCATGGCGAGCTGCCTCCCACCAATTGGAATGCCAACTTTGGCGGCCCCGCATGGACGCGTGTTGCGGACGGTCAGTGGTATCTGCACATGTTTACGCCCGAGCAGCCGGACTTTGACTGGTCATGCCCTGAGGTTCACGCGCTCTTTTGCGACGTCCTGGCGTTTTGGAGCGATCGAGGCGTCGACGGCTTTCGCATTGATGTGGCGCAGGGTCTCGCCAAGGATCTCGACCGCGATGACCTCGACCGGTGGCATCTCGCCGAGGGCGATGACATGGTTGACGACGGCACCCATCCGCTGTGGGACCGCAATGAGGTCCACGAGATCTATCGCGAGTGGCGCCGCGTGTTCGACCGCTATAATCCGCCGCGCAGTGCCGTTGCCGAGGCGTGGGTGCTGCCCGAGCGCCAGCATCTCTACGCGCGTCCCAGCGAGCTTGGCCAGACATTCAACTTTGAGTTTGCCAAGGCCGCTTGGACCTATGATGACATGCACACTGCAATCGAGAAGGGCTTGAAGGCAGCCGTCGAATCCGATTCCGCCTCGACTTGGGTACTCTCCAACCACGACGTGCCGCGCGTGGCGACACGCTATGCCCTGCCGCAAGTCAAGGCGACGCGCTACCACCAGATTGCGCTCGACTGGCTCTTACGTGACGGGTCGTCTTATGACGAGGACCGTGAACTCGGCGAGCGCCGCGCGCGGGCGGCCCTTTTGCTTGAACTGGCGCTTCCGGGCTCGGCATACGTGTATCAGGGTGAGGAGCTCGGCCTTTTTGAGGTGGCTGATATCCCGTGGGCTGCACTCGAAGACCCTACTGCGACCAACACGCACGGACCGAAGCGTGAGAAGGGGCGCGACGGCTGTCGTGTGCCCCTGCCGTGGGTGGCGGCGGACGATCCCGCGCATGGCGGATCGTTTGGGTTTTCGCCGGCAGACGCCGATGCGGCGCCCCATCTGCCGCAGCCTGCATGGTTTTCCGATTATGCTGCCGATAGGGAAGAAGTGGACCCGACATCGATGCTTGCGCTCTATCGTGACGCCCTCTGGCTGCGGCGCAAGCTGCGCGGGTGCGCCAACGATCTTGCGTGGCTCGATCTTGACGGGCGCACCGGTCTTGCGGATGGTGCCGAGGGCGCTGTGGGCGGCGTCATCGCCTATCGCCGCGATAACGGCTGGACGTGTGTGACGAACTTCGGTGCAGCACCCGTGGAGCTGCCGGCGGGCAGGGTCCTGCTCACCTCATCACCGCTTGCAGACGGCAGGCTCACGCAGGACAGCTCTGCCTGGATCATGCTCGGTGAGATGTAGGGGCATCTCGCTGCGAGCCTGCGTTTGTCCGTGCCTTTCGTGACGACTGATGCCCTCGCGAGAGCGTCGCAAAACTTTTTAAAAAAAGTTCTTGCATTTGGGTGGATCATCCCGTATATTAAATCCTTGCAGGCGGACATGGCTCAGTTGGTAGAGCACAACCTTGCCAAGGTTGGGGTCGCGGGTTCGAGCCCCGTTGTCCGCTCCATTTGGGCGTTTAGCTCAGGGGGAGAGCGCTTCCCTGACACGGAAGAGGTCAGAAGTTCAAATCTTCTAACGCCCACCAAATGTTCGCAGCTCAGAGGCTATGTCTCTGGGCTGTTTTGCTTTATGTCGCCAAGTACGCCGCCAAATAACCACCAAATGCTGATCCAAGGTCTGTATGCGATGGCCTTCGCATCCCGTAGGGGTGCCGGCGGATTGCGCACGTCCTGGCCGATCGTGACCGCAACATGTTGGTCAAGCATAATCTTTTGGATTCTTTTGGCGTGAGCGGTTTGGTTTTGGTAGGATTTGTCAGCGGCTTGACTAAGGGGGTTTTATAACTGCCATGCAGGTAGCCGTGTTGGTAACGTTTTACCGACTTGCCAAGAACCCCTCATTTTTAATGCGTCTGCAAAATGACTAATTGCTTTGACCTGCTGAAACACTATATGTTGTGTTTGACCTAAAAAAAGAATACAGGATATAGATGCGTCTTTGTCGTATGATAGATGGCGGACAGAGAACGAAGACCTTAACTGCCTCTTTTGAACGTGTCCTTGAGCCGCTTGATCGGCTCCAGGGAATGTCCGCATGGAGGCTTATGGTTTATCGAGAACACAGATTGCGCGACGGCGCCGCAAGACAGGGGCAAGCCCTGCCGGGTATCGTTTGGCTCTGAAGCGCGATGAGGCTACGATGCGAAAGAGGCAAGAGGATGAAGATCATCAAGCGCAGCGGCACCGAGGTTGTCTTTGACATCGATAAGATCGTCAATGCCATCCGCGCCGCAAACTTGGAGGTCGAGGAGAGCTCTCGTCTTACCGACCGCCAGGTGGTTTACGCGGCACAAAACGTCGCCGAGGCATGCGAGAACGCGGGTCACACCGTGTCGGTCGAGGAGATTCAGGATCTGGTCGAGGACGAGATCATGCGTCTCGACTGCTACGAGGTCGCTCGCCATTACATCATCTATCGCTATGTTCAGAGCCTGAAGCGCCAGAAGAACACGACCGACGACAAGATCCTGTCGCTGATTGAGTGCAACAACGAAGAGGTCAAGCAGGAGAACTCCAACAAGAACCCGACCGTCAATTCCGTTCAGCGTGACTACATGGCCGGCGAGATCTCCAAGGACCTGACCCAGCGTGTGCTGCTGCCCCAGGAGATTGTGGATGCTCACAATGAGGGTTTGATTCACTTCCATGATTCGGACTACTTTGCCCAGCACATGCATAACTGCGACCTGGTGAACCTGGAGGATATGCTCCAGAACGGTACTGTTATCTCGGGTACGCTGATTGAGAAGCCGCACAGCTTCTCGACCGCCTGCAACATCGCGACGCAGATTATCGCCCAGGTTGCTTCCTCCCAGTACGGTGGCCAGTCGATTTCGCTGACCCATCTTGCCCCGTTCGTCGAAGTGAGCCGTCAAAAGATTCGCGGCGAGGTCGCCCGCGAGCTCGAGGAGCTCGGCGTTTCCGCATCTCCCGAAAAGGTCCGCGAGGTTGTTGAGGATCGCCTGCGCGATGAGATTCGTCGCGGCGTCCAGACGATTCAGTATCAGGTCGTGACCCTTATGACCACCAATGGCCAGGCGCCGTTCGTGACGGTCTTTATGTATCTTAACGAGGCCCGTACGCCTCAGGAGAAGCACGACCTTGCCATGATCGTGGAGGAGACGCTTCGCCAGCGCTACGAGGGCGTTAAGAACGAGGCCGGCGTTTGGATTACCCCGGCATTCCCCAAGCTCATCTATGTACTCGAGGACGATAACGTTCACGAGGATTCCCCGTACTTCTACCTGACCCAGCTGGCTGCCAAGTGCACCGCCAAGCGCATGGTTCCCGACTACATCTCCGAGAAGAAGATGCGCGAGCTCAAGCTGTCGAAGGGCGAGACCGCCGGCAACGGCGACTGCTATACCTGCATGGGCTGCCGCAGCTTCTTGACGCCCGACCGCTCGGGCAACGGCTTTAACAACGTTGCCAACGCGCTGAACTACGACCCGAACAAGCCCAAGTACTATGGTCGCTTTAACCAGGGCGTCGTGACCATCAACCTGCCTGATGTCGCGCTGAGCTCGCATCAGGACATGGACAAGTTCTGGAAGATCTTCGACGAGCGCCTTGAGCTGTGCCACCGCGCCCTGCTGTGCCGTCATGAACGTCTGATGGGCACGCTTTCTGACGCCGCACCGATTCTTTGGCAGTACGGTGCCCTCGCCCGCCTGAAGAAGGGCGAGACGATCGATAAGCTGCTCGTGGGCGGTTACTCCACCATTAGTCTGGGTTATGCCGGCTTGTATGAGTGCGTCAAGTACATGACGGGCCACAGCCACACCGAGAAGGAGGGCACGCCCTTTGCCATGGCCGTCATGCAGCGCATGAACGACAAGTGCGCCGAGTGGAAGGCCGAAAGCGATATTGACTTCTCGCTGTACGGTACCCCGCTTGAGTCGACGACCTACAAGTTCGCTAAGTGCCTGCAGCGTCGTTTTGGCATCATCCCGGGCGTGACGGACAAGGGCTACATCACCAACAGCTACCACGTCCACGTGTCCGAGGAGATCGACGCATTCGACAAGCTCAAGTTCGAGGGTATGTTCCAGCAGCTTTCGCCGGGCGGTGCCATCTCCTACGTCGAGGTTCCCAACATGCAGGACAACCTCAAGGCTGTCATTCGCGTGATGCAGTACATCTACGACAACATCATGTACGCCGAGCTCAACACCAAGAGCGACTACTGCCAGGTGTGCGGCTACGACGGTGAGATCAAGATTGTCGAGGATGACGGCAAGCTGGTGTGGGAGTGCCCCAACTGCGGCAACCGCGATCAGGAGAAGATGAACGTCGCCCGTCGTACGTGTGGCTACATCGGTACCCAGTTCTGGAACCAGGGTCGAACCGAGGAGATCCGCGACCGCGTGCTGCATCTCTAATACCGCTCCGGGGCTGAGCCGGGAGGGCCGCTTGGGCATTTGCTCGCTATTTCGGACAGTCCTGCGCAAGACGAAGGCCACATTAAGTGGCCTTCTTTGCGTGCGGAACTCATATCGAGCAAAAGCCCAAGCGGCCCTCCCGGCTCAGCCAAGTTGACGTAGCTGAGATGCGGCTCGCAGCCTGCTCACCCCTCGAAGTTCTGAGCGGAAATGAGTTTGCTTGCAACAACGGTTTGCTTGCGACGACGGTTGAGCTGCAACAGAGTTTTTATTAGACCTCGAACCCTATACTCGATGTTCGCTACGTTCATTGAGTATCGCTCGCGAGGGGTCTGGAGTATATCGTCCCGCCCGCAGTTTCGCAGGCCGAAGGCCGAGAATGTCTGAGGACGGGATGATATACTCCAGACCCCCAGGAAGGTTACCTATGAACTACGCGAACATTAAGTATTTCGACATTGCTGATGGGGAAGGCGTTCGTACTTCTCTGTTTGTGAGCGGGTGCCGTCGCGGGTGCAAGAATTGCTTTAACTCCGTCGCGTGGGACTTTGCCGCGGGTGAGCCGTTCGATCGTGCCGTCGAGGACAAGATTATCGAGAGCCTCGACCATCCCTTTATCGATGGCCTGACGATTCTGGGCGGCGAGCCTATGGAGCCCGAGAATCAGGTGGGGCTTGTTGACTTTATCGAACGCGTGCGTGCGGCCTATCCCGCGGGGTCGGGCAAGACCATTTGGTGCTTTACCGGCGACGTGCTCGAGGAGCTTATGCCGGGTGGCCGTCATCATACCGAGGTGACGAACCGTATCCTGGCCTGCCTCGACATGTTGGTGGACGGCCCGTTCGTTCAGGATCTGTACGATATCTCATTGCGCTTTAGGGGCTCGAGTAACCAGCGTGTGATCGATATGAACGCCACGCGCGCCCGTGCTGTGCGCGAGGGCGTTGCGCTTTGCGACGCTGTGGAGCTTTGGCGGGACGATCCAGTCTATTCGACCCATACTATGTAGCTTGTGGCCGATGCCAAAGGGCGTGGTACCATAGCGCGAACGCAAAATCGGAAAAGTGAGGCCCAGATGGTCGATCAGGAAAAAGTCGAGGCCGCCATTAAGCTGTTGCTTGAGGGCATAGGCGAGGACCCAACTCGTGAGGGCCTGCTGGAGACCCCGGCGCGCGTTGCCCGTATGTATGGTGAGATCGCCGGTGGTATGGACCAGAGTGCCGAGGAGCACCTGTCCAAAACCTTTGCCGTCGCTTCGAACGATTTGGTTATCGAGCGCGACATCACGTTCTACTCGCTGTGCGAGCACCATCTGCTGCCGTTTTATGGCAAGGCCGCCATTGGCTATATCCCTAACGGTCGGGTGGCTGGGCTTTCCAAACTCGCCCGCACGGTTGAGGTTTATGCCCGCCGTCTGCAGCTGCAGGAGCAGCTGTGTGCGCAGGTTGCCGACGCTCTCATGGATTATCTCGCTCCCCAGGGAGCGATTGTGCTCATGGAAGCCGAGCATATGTGCATGACCATGCGCGGCGTGCAAAAGCCCGGCACCAAGACCGTGACGCTCGCTCGCCGCGGCGTCTTTGAGACTGATCCCGCGCTCGAGGAGCGGTTCTTTAGGATGCTGGGCCGTTAGCATGAGGGTCGTCAACGACTTTACATCGAAGACCGATGAGGGGACGTCGCGTCGCGGCTTTATGGCTTCGGGCTTGGCTCCCTTTGGTGCCATGCCTCGCATTGATTACATTTGCGCCAACGGGCTGTTCCGGCGGCACCTGGGTAACATTGCACAGTTGGAATCGGGGCGCATCTTCTGCCGCCACGGTATTGACCATCTTCTCGATGTCGCTCGCATTATGTGGATCAAGAATCTCGAGGAACAGCTCGAATTTGACCGTGAGGTCATCTACGCCACGGCACTTCTTCACGATATCGGCAAAGATGAACAGTATGAATCGGGTATATCCCATGATGTTGCAAGCGAACGCGTCGCTGATGCGATTCTCGGCGGCATGCCCGATGATGTGGCGTTTGAGCCGGCCGATGCCGCAGCCATTAAGACGGCCATTCTGGGCCATCGAAAGCTGCGTGTGAACAGCCAACCGCTTGAGCGTCTGCTCTATGCAGCCGACAAAGCGTCGCGCGCCTGCTTTGCATGCCCCGCGCGCAATGCTTGCAACTGGAGCGATGATAAAAAGAACCTGTCGATTCGCGTGTAGTTAGTTTGCGCGGTCGGGGTTCTAAACGAAGGAGACGATCGCGATGAGCAACAAGAAACTGCCCGAGAATGCAACCAAGACTGAAGGCGCCGAGCTCGCCCGCCGTGGAAGGGGCGAAATATCCACCGCAACGGCGGTGCCCCACGTGAGTTATGACGATCTGCGCCATGCTGACCGCATTACTATCGACGGTCTCGAGGTCTTTGCCAACCACGGCGTGTATCCCGAAGAGAATGCGCTGGGCCAGAAGTTCATCGTGTCCTTGGTGCTCTATGCCGACCTGCGTGCAGCGGGGGAGCACGATAACCTGGACGCTTCGATTGACTACGGCTCGGTGTGCCACGATGTCGATGGCTATCTGCGCGAGCATACGTTTAAACTCATCGAGGCGGCAGCCGAGGGTGTGGCCCAGATGCTGCTGCGTCGTTACCCCTTGCTGCTTGGCGTGCGTGTTAAGCTCGATAAGCCTTGGGCTCCCGTCGGTCTTCCCCTGGCAAGCTGCGGCGTCGAGATCGAGCGCGTGCGCTAACCGGTTCTAATACGTCTCTATGGGCGGCTGCTTGAGCCGCTGCGATAGAGCTCTATTGTTGGGACAGTACGTGTCGAGCAGGGCGTGAAACCGCTGATTGTGGCTTGGCTCGAGCAGGTGGACGAGCTCGTGGGCGACAACCATGCCGAGACACTCGATGGGATAGGCGGCAAGTTCGCGTGCGATGCGAACGGCACCGGATTTGGGCGTGCATGAGCCCCAACGCGTTTTCATGCTACGTACGGAAACGCGGGAAACGGCGACACCCATTGCGATTTCGTATGCGTGCACAATATCGCGCAGCGCCGATGTGACCTCGGACGTATAGAGCTGGTCAATATGGGCTTGGATCTCACTGGGCGTTAAGCCGTCGAGGGTCGCGTTCCACTTGGCCTGCGGACGTTCGTCTGGCTCGTCGGCACCCATAAAACTTGCGAAGGTGGCCTGCTTGGGCCGCGGTGCGGGTGATGCAAAGTTGCGATCGAGCGCATCTTGTACCGTGATGGGCTTGCCCCAAAGTGCAATGATGGACGAGGGGCTGAGCGGCTCTCGTGCCGTCGCCTGACGTTGCTCGCGCTGGGCAAGTCGACTGATAATCCAGGCGCTGTTGCGCTTCACAAACGCTTCGATACGCTCGCGGCTGGCGCCGAGCGGTGCACTGGCGTGGACCTCACTGCTCGATGTGACGCGTAGGTTGAAGTTCTTGACGCGCTTTTTGGTAACGACGACGGGGATGGATGTGCCATCCGGTCGGGATACGGTAATCGTAAATTGCTGCGTCAAAAGCGGTCCTTCAGATTGGGGACGGGTCGCATGTCGACCGTTCGGCATGCCGGCCCGCTCAAGGGATGTGAAATTAATAACGCTCAAAGAAGGCAAGCGCGTTGTCGCTGCAGAGCTTCTGCATCACGGTCTTGCCAAAGTGCTTGGAGAGCATGTTCTGGAACTCGGGCATCTTGCTGGCATCGGAGAGGAAGGCGGGCACCGTGGCACCGTCCCAGTCGCCGCCGAGCGCGATGACGTCCTCGCCGCCCAGGTCGAGCCAGTGCTCGATATGTGCCGCTAGCTGGTCGAAGGTGACGTCTGCGGCGGTCTTGTCGGTTGCGTCGTTGGAAAGGAACTCGCTGCAGTAGTTGAGGCCGACGATACCGCCCATGTCGCGAATGGTGCGGAACTGGTCGTCGGTAAGGTTGCGTTTGACGCCGCAAACCGCACGGGAGTTGGAGTGGCTGGCGACGAAGGGACGTGTGGCGTGGGCGACAACCTCGTCAAAGCACTCATCGTTGAGGTGGGAGACGTCAAGCACCATGCCGGCGTGCTCCATCTGCGTAAGTGCCTCGATGCCGGCGGCGGTGAGGCCGGCGTGGGTATCGTGTCCGCTCGCGAGCGGTCCTTGCGCATTCCAGCTGAGCGATGACATGAGTACGCCCAAGCTCTTGAGCACCTCGATCAGCGCGGGGTCCTCGGCAAAGAACGTGGCGTTTTCGATGGTGTGGATGCAGGCGACCTTGCCGTCTTTGAGCGCGGGGCGAATGTCTGCCGCGCTGCGTACGTTGACCATGCGGTCGTGGTTGAGCATTGCCTGGCCGCTCATATGCGCCATGATTTGCGCCTGGAAGCGCGCGGCGTGGGCGGTGGGAATCTCGTCGGGGACAAACGTGGCGAAGCACTGTGCCCACGGCGTGTTGCCGATCTTTGCGAGCGAGATGGCACAGGCGTTACCCTCGATGAGGTCGAAATCTTGCGGATGCGTTTCGTCGCCGGGGAAATAACCGTCGGTGCCGGCGGTAAAGCGCAGGTCGAGATCGAGCGTGGCCCAGCCGATTCGGTCGGCGGTGTCGCAGTGTAGGTCAAATACGGGATATGCCATGGTTCCTCCGGTTGCAGCGTTTCTTTGCAAACTGTCATTGAATTGTATGACTAGGGTATAGTTAGCGCCATATGTTCACGGCGGCCCGCGTTGTGCGCCGCCCTTATCACGGAGGTTACCATGTCCAACCAGGGCAAGAAGGTCAAGACCCATTATCGCGGCACGCTCGATGACGGCACGCAGTTCGATAGCTCCTACGATCGCGGCGAGCCGCTGGAGTTCACCTGCGGCGCCGGTCAGATGATCAAGGGCTTCGACGCCGCTGTTGTCGACATGCAGGTGGGCGAGAAGAAGACCGTGCACATTCCTGCTGCCGATGCCTACGGCGAGCACAATCCCGAGATGGTTATTACCTTCCCGGCCGAACAGGTTCCCAACATCGAGCAGATCGAGAAGGGCATGAAGCTTTTCCTGTCCACGCCGAGCGGTATGCCCGTTCCCGCCGTGGTCATCGACGTAACGCCCGAGGCTGTGACGCTCGACGCCAACCACGAGCTGGCCGGCAAGGACCTCAACTTTGATATCGAGCTCGTCGAGGTCGAGGGTTAGAGTATGCCTGAGTGCTTGGTTTCGACGACATGCTTGGGAAATCTCAACGATCCGTCCTATGAACTCCTGCTTCGCCGGAAGCTGGGCGGCGTCTTTGAAGTTGACGAGCTGCTGCTCGATTGGGACCAGGCTGATACGCGCGCGTTTGTGGGTGTGACGGAGCTGGGGCGCACGGTCGATGTTCGGCTGGATACTGCCGACGGCGGTCGTTTTGTCGACGGCGACGTGCTCGCCGTCGACCGTTCGGGCATGGTGCCCGTGGCGGTTGTCGTGCGCCTGCGCAGCGCTGAGGTTTATTTGGTCGAAGTCGACCGCATGGACCCGATTGCGCTCGCGCATGCGTGCTGGGAGATCGGCAATATGCACGCGCCGCTTTTCCGAGGCGATTCGGACGAGCATACCGTGCGCATGTATACGCCGGTGCAGCCTGTTTTGGGCCGCATGCTCCGGGGCGTCGAGGGTGTTCGGCTCTCGGTGGTTACCCGTGAACTCGATGCGGACCGGCGCTTTGCATCGAGTGCGGCGGAGGCCGTCGTGAGCATGGCTCCCGACTTTACCATCGTAAAAAAGACGCGCGGCTAAGCGCGTGTATACGCAAGGCGGGCTTTGAGGGGCGACCAATCAAGGTCCGTCTTGCTGTTGATAGGAGGCTTTGGGGAAGCATATGGGTCTTGAGGGAATCAAGCTGATTGCATGCGATTTGGACGGCACGTTGCTGCATCCGGGGGAGCGCGAGCCGCGTTCCGAGGCCTTTGAGCTCATCGATGAACTGCATCGTCGCGGTATCGTGTTTATGCCGGCGAGCGGCCGTCAATATGCGAGCTTGCGCTACCTGTTTGCCCCGGTGGCCGATGAGCTCGCCTATGTATGCGAAAACGGAGCCCTGGTGATGAGCGAGGGACGTGCCGTTGTCAAGCGTTCCATGGAGCGTGACCTGGCGATGGATATTGCGAATGCCGTGGTTGCGTATCCCCATGCCGACGTGACACTTTCGTGCGAGGGGCACCTCTACACTATGAGCGGCAACGATGCGTTTGTTGACCACCTGCGCTATGAGGTCCACTGCGATGTGGCGGTGGTCGACCGCCCCGAGGACATCGACGAGGAAGTCATTAAGATTGCCTTCCAGACGCCCGAGGTGGATCAGCCAGCGGCCCTGGAGTATTTCGAGCGCCTCTTTAGCGACCGTGTCGACGTGATGACGTCGGGAACCGAATGGACGGACTTTATCGGTTTCGGTTCTGGCAAGGGCTCCGCGCTTGCCGATTACGGACGTGCCCTGGGGATTTCGCCCGATGAGATGATGGCGTTTGGCGACAATGAGAATGATCGCGACATGCTCAACGTCGTGGGCCATCCCTATCTGATGGAGAGCTGCAACCCCACCATGCGCGGCATCAACGACCGCGTCCGCTACGCGCGCACGGTCGAAGAGGAACTGCATCGCCTGCTCGCCGAGTAGATATTTGGGAGATGCCTAGAAATCTACATTTTGCTGCAGAGTGCGGAAAGGTGGATTTTAAGGCATGTCCCAAACATCTACCGGCAGTCGGGGCAGAGGCCCTCGAAGATGGTGTAGTGCGACGTGGCGTGCCAGCCGATTTGCTCGGACGCCTTGGCGTCGAGCTGGGCATCGAAGGGGAGCGGTACGTCGATGACGCGGCTGCACGAGGTGCAGATGATATGCGCATGCGGCTCGATCGTGCGATCGAAGCGGCTGCCGCCCGGCGTCTTGATGGAGAGGATCTCGCCGGCGTCGGCCAAGAGATTGAGATTGCGGTAGACCGTACCGCGGCTGATTTTGTCATCCTGCGCGCGCACGACGTTGTAGATTTCGTCGGCGGTGGGATGGTTATAGCTTTGGCGCACGGCGTCAAGAACCAGCTTTCGCTGCCTGGTATTCCTTCTTTGCACCGCCATGCGCCTCGCCTCTTTTCTATTAACGGTCGTAGGTAAATGATACCGTATTTAGCACACAATACTAATAATGAGGACTGAAACCGTCTTCATTGGCAAGTAGGGCTCGGGCCTGGGCGTCTACGAGGCGAAAACGCGTTCCCATGCGCTCGTAGGAGGCATGAAGCGCCTCGAGATGAGATAGGATGTTTGCCGGAGCTCCCTGTATCTCCATCTCGACTGAGCCGTCTTCCATGTTACGCACCCAACCGGTGAGTGCGCGTGCCTGCGCGAGGTTGGTGGTGGTAAAGCGAAAACCAACGCCTTGGACTTGCCCCGTCCAGTGCAGGAAATAGCGCAGGGGAGTGTCTTGAGTGGCCTCGTCGCTTGCGAGCACGGTAAGCCTGCGGCGCAGCTCGAGCTCGACGTTTGATGGTTTTTGAGGCTCTCGACTGCCGCCGGTGACGCTGGAGAAGAACGTATCGAAGAGGCCCATCGCTATGCCTGCTTGCCTGCGTCGGCCGGGAAGGTAATGCCGGCCTGCTGGCGCACGGCATCCATGATGCGCAGTGAGACGAGAGTGACATCGCGGTAGTGGCCAAGCTCGTGGCGTCCTGCCGGGGTCTCCCAAATCTCTTCCTTAACGTTATCGATGCCGCCGATGGCGGTGATAAAGTCTGTGAGTTCGTATTCCATAGTGTTGCTCGATTTGGGTAGGTCGAGCACGCGGCCGTTGTCGCCCTGTTCGCGCGGTGCCTCGGTCGCCGAGCCGCGTACGACATCGCCGCGATAGTCGATGCGGACGTTGCGGGGCGTGGACAGATGGTCGATCTGGATAGTGCCACGCTCGCCTTCGATCTGCGAGGGCAGCAGGTCATTCGTAATTTTGGAGTGCGCGAGCTCGACGGAGATGCGGCCTCCGCCGTAGCTGGCGAGGATGGAACCGCAGCCGTCGATGGGGCCGTGCGTGAGCTGTCGCGTGGTGGGGTCGAGCAGAGTAGTCATGCTCGTAAGGCCGGAGGGCATGCCGAAAATCTCGACCATGGGCTCGACGGCGTAGACGCCAATGTCCATGAGGGAACCCGATGCCATATTGCAGTCGAAGATATTGGTGGCGCGTCCCGCGAGAATCTCGTTGTAGCGCGAGGAATACTTGCCAAAGCGCAATGAGGCGCGGCGGATGGGGGCGATCTCGCCCAGGGCGTCCTCGATGGCGTGGAAGGCGGGATCGTGGAGGGGACGCATGGCCTCGAGGGCCACGACACCTGCTGCCTCGGCAGCGCGGAAGACTTCCAGCGCCTGTGCTTCGGTGGCGCAGAAGGGTTTCTCGACGATGACGTGCTTGCCACCGGCGATGCAGGCGAGCGCCTGCTCGTAATGGAGCGCATTGGGGCTGCCGATGTAGACGGCATCGACGCCGGCGGCTGCCGCAAGCTCATCGAGTGACGTAAAGTTTCGCTCGCCGCCGTGCTCGGCAGTAAAGGCGGCGCCGCGCTCGGCATTGCGCGAGAGCGTGCCTACGAATACGGCCTGGTCGTTGGCATTGACGACCTGAATAAAGTCGTCGGTGATCATGGACGTGCCGATGGTTGCGATACGCAGCATGTGTCCCCCTTGCGTTGTTTGGCCTACAGGACGAGTGTAGCGCGGGAGGACACAAAAGCGTGCGAAAACGCCGTTACAGGTCGCTCTCGTTAAAGCCGGTGTCGATATCGAGGTTACTGCCGTCGGCCGCCGTGGTGGCGAGCTCATCGCAGCGCTCGTTGAGCTCGTGGCCGGCGTGGCCCTTAACCCAGATGAACTCCACCTTATGCTTGCTCCTTGCGGCAAGCAGGCGCTCCCACAGGTCACGGTTCTTAACGGGCTGCTTGTTGGCAGTTTTCCACCCGCGCTTTTTCCAGCCGTCGATCCAGTGTTTATTGAAAGCGTTGACGACGTACTGCGAATCGGAATGGACCTCGACCTCGCAGGGGCGGTTAAGTGCCTCGAGCGCCACGATGACCGCCATGAGCTCCATGCGGTTGTTGGTGGTCTTGGCGTAACCGCGCGAAAGCTCGGAGGTGAAGGTCTTGCCGGCGGGGTTGGTGTATTTGAGCACGGCGCCGTAGCCGCCGCGTCCCGGATTTGATCGGGCCGAGCCGTCGGTATAGATGATGACCTTCACGGGCTTCCTTTCGTTGGGTGCGTTTCGTGTGAGTGACCATTGTAGCGCCATGCCCGCCGGGGGCTAGCAATCTACGAGTTCTACCCCGTCTTCCGACAGTTAGTTGGCATGGATGATGCGGTTGAGCTCGTCGAGGTATTGCTGCAAGAGGGGAGAGGGCTTGCGCTCGTCGTGCATGATATAGCCTACGTGCATCGTTGGGGCGTCTGCTAACGGGATCGATGCCATACCCCATTGCATTTCATTGGAGAGGACACCGGTCGACAGGGTGTAACCGTTCGACGTGATAAGTAAGTTAGTAAGTGTTCCGCGGTCCGAGATTCGTATGTTGCGGTCGCAAGGGATATAGCTAAAAGGTTCCTCGGCGTAATAGAAGGAGTTTGAGGTTCCCTGCTCAAAGCTGTAGCGCGTATAGGGTGTGAGGTCGGCAAGGGACAGCTGCGGGCGGCGGGCAAGCGGGTGGCGCTCGCTAACGAAGACGTGGACCGTCGCGTCGAATAGGGGATGGAAGCTCGCGCGCGCATCGGCAAAAGCCTTCTGCAGAACACGGGCGTTAAAGTCGTCCAGATACAGGATGCCGATGTCGCTGCGAAACGCGCGGACGTCATCGATGATCTGCGATGTGGTAGTCTCGCGCATGATGAACTCGAACTTGCTGTCGCGGCAGCGCTCGACCACGTTGACAAAGGCCTCGACCGAAAAGGCGTAGTGCTGGGCGGAAATGGCGAGGCGGGCTTGCGGGGTGCCGCCGTCCTCGTAGCGCGCCTCGAGCATATCGGCCTGCTCTACGACCTGGCGCGCATAGCCCAAAAGCTCGGTGCCGTCGTTGGTGAGCGTGACGCCGCGGCTGGAGCGCGTAAAGATCTCCAGGTGGAGCTCCTGTTCCAGGCTTTTGACGGCGTTTGAGATGCTGGACTGAGCGGTATAGAGGCGCTGAGCTGCGGCATTGATTGAGCCGGACTCTGCCACGGCAATCAGGAAACGAAGCTGCTGGAGGGTCATCGGCGCCATCCTTTCGAGTGTTATCTATATAACCGATAACAGGTTAGCGCTTTTAAGTGATTGACCGAGGGAAACAATGCTCGTACTATTCAAAACACACAAAGGCGGTAGGTAATTAAGCCAAACACGGAACCGGGATG
Source organism: uncultured Collinsella sp. (assembly GCA_958427145.1). GTDB lineage: Bacteria > Actinomycetota > Coriobacteriia > Coriobacteriales > Coriobacteriaceae > Collinsella. Next base: position 17,585 of record CAUAAZ010000021.1, on the reverse strand, counting down.
CGAAAGGAGGCCCGCATATGAATTGCTTACCAAGACGAATGCCGGGCTCCTGTTTGCGCCCGTCGGCGTGATCAGGAGACAGCGACTTACTTCTCTCTAATTTATTAACTTTTGTTCGATCAAGGAGATCATCATGAGCCAGTTCATCAACAACCCCGAGCACACCTTTGGTTTCGATACCCTGCAGCTTCACGTTGGCCAGGAGAGCGCCGATCCCGCATCCGACTCCCGCGCCGTGCCTATCTACCAGACCACGAGCTATGTGTTCCGCAACTCCCAGCACGCCGCCGATCGCTTTGGTCTTGCCGACGCCGGTAACATCTACGGCCGTCTGACCAACTCCACCCAGGGCGTCTTCGAGGACCGTATCGCCGCACTCGAGGGTGGTGTGGCAGGTCTTGCCGTCGCCTCCGGTGCTGCTGCCATCACCTATACCCTGCAGGCTCTTGCCCAGGCCGGTGACCACGTGGTGGCTCAGAAGACCATCTACGGTGGCTCCTACAACCTGCTGGAGCATACGCTCTCCCAGTTTGGCGTCGAGACCACCTTCGTCGATGCCCACAACCTGGACGAGGTCGAGGGCGCCATCAAGGACAACACCACGGTCATCTACCTCGAGACGCTCGGCAACCCCAATTCTGACATCCCCAATATCGACGCCATCTCCGAGATCGCCAAGAAGCACGGTTTACCGGTTGTCGTCGACAACACCTTCGGCACCCCGTATCTGTTCCGTCCGCTGGAGCATGGTGCCAACATCGTCGTCCACTCCGCAACCAAGTTCATCGGCGGCCACGGCACCTCGCTGGGCGGTGTGATCGTCGACGGCGGTAACTTCGATTGGAAGGCGAGCGGCAAGTATGAGCAGATCGCCGAGCCCAACCCCTCCTACCATGGCGTCTCGTTTGCCGAGGCTGCCGGTCCCGCCGCCTTCGCAACCTATGTCCGCGCCATCCTGCTGCGTGACGAGGGCGCCTGCATCAGCCCGTTCAACGCTTGGATCCTGCTCCAGGGCACCGAGACTCTGTCGCTGCGCGTTGACCGTCATGTCGAGAACACCAAGAAGGTCGTTGAGTTCCTGGCTGGTGATAGCCATGTCGCCAAGGTGAACCACCCGAGCCTGTCTGAGCACCCCGATCACGAGCTCTATCAGAAGTACTTCCCCAACGGCGGTGCCTCGATCTTTACCTTTGAGATTAAGGGTGGCCAGGAGGCAGCTTGGAAGTTCATCGACCATCTGCAGGTCTTCTCGCTGCTCGCCAACGTGGCCGACGTCAAGTCGCTCGTCGTGCACCCGGCTACCACTACGCACTCCCAGCTCTCTGCCGAGGAGCTCGCCGAGCAGAACATCACGCCCTCCACGATCCGTCTTTCCATCGGTACCGAGAACGCCGAGGATATCATTTGGGATCTGAAGCAGGCCTTCGCCGCGCTGGACGAGTAAGGCGACTTGTGCAAGGACCCCTTGCGACTCGATAGGTATAACTGCATAAAATGCCTGCTCAAGGCGCCTGTGCGAACAATGGTTGCACAGGCGCCTTTTTTGCATAGAGCGGGTGCAAAAACAGGGTTTTTGGCATGCTTTATGCAATCGAGATGTGGAAAACTCCTGTTAAGAGGATGTGAGTTTTACGCAATTGACGTGCGCCTTTTGAGTAAAACCGCAGGTCGCGATTTGCTCGGGGTACTATGCAGCGCGATCGAATCACACGCAGCTCAAACGCAGCAAAAACGCACTACGGAGGTTTCCAGCTACATGAGGATCGATTCACGAAAACCGAAAGCCGCCGCCCTTTCCGCCGCTCTGACCGTGGCACTTTTGGCGGGCGCCGGTGCAACCGATGCCCACGCGGCAACACTATCCGATACGGTTGGACCTACGCCGTCCGAGGCGACGCTGGTGCAGCCCGTTGACTATCGCGGCGATGGTTATGGTTCCATGCAGGAGTGGAACGCCTCGATGGAGGCCAAGCGCGATTCCCTTGAGATGCGCGCTCAGATCATTATGAATATGTATGGCGACTATGCTACCGATGACGAGCGTGCTGTGCTGCAGGGTTGCATCGACGGTGCGGGTAGCCTGTTGACGATGGGGGAGGTCGACGCCAAGTCGACTGAGCTCGATGAGCTGCGCGCTGCGCTTGAGGATGCCAAGCGCGAAGCGCTCGAGGCTGCCGCCGAGGCGGAGGCTGCCGAGGCCGCCCAGGCTTCGTACTACAACGCCGGTTACACTCCGTCTTACGCGTCTGCCGCGTCCTACGCGAACGGATCGGGCCTGACGCGCTCTGCGGGTGTCAATAACTACAACGGGCGCCGCGAGACCTATTACAGCAGCAATGTGCTTTATCACTATCGCACGGGCGAATGGACTCAGGATTCTGAGGGCTTCTGGCGCGATTCCGACGGCTATTACGTTGTTGCCGCGGGCGATATGGCCCAGGGCTCGACCTTTACGGGCTCCAAGGGTGATTGCAAGGTCTATGACTCCGGCTGCGCTGCCGGAACCACCGATTACTACACCGGTTGGTAATTTTTCTGCATCACGGATATTTGGCGGACGGGCGTCTTTACCGAACTTTAGGGCAACGTAAGGACGTCCGTTCTATGTATGCGTTTGAGTTAACAGAGCCCTTACCGTGGCGGTACGCTGGGCGTATGGATGCGGGGCACACTGGTTCTTGAGAAATAAGGTCTTTCTCTTGGAGGAAGTGGTCTTGTGAATGCTCGAGATATTGCCGTTGCCGCCGTCGCGTTGATGCTTGGCTGCCTTGGTCCCACGGCCGCGCTCGTCGCGGGCATGCAGGGGACATGCGGGGCTGCTCCTATCGTGGTCGGCGCGCTGATCGCGGCCACGCTGCTGGGAAGCGCAGGCGTGGTTCTTTGCCGCGACGATGAGGACGAGGTGCCGGGGTCGCAACGCTAACTGTTGTGAGATCGGCCGCCGGTCATAGACGAAGATGAAGGCCGCCGCAGGGGAAAGGTTCCCTTGCGGCGGTTTTGCTGTTAAGGCTGTTGAATGCGGCGCGTCGGCGCTACCAGCTTTTCTCGATATCGCGGATGCGCCGATAGAGCCACTCGTTTTGCGGTGCCTGGATATCGTGTTTGGCTGCGAGGCGGCAGATGGTGCCCGCGAACTCATCAACCTCGGTTTTGCGCCTTGCGATGCGGTCTTGAGCCATCGAGGGCATACCGGCGGGGTCGATTCCCTCGATGAGGTGCACCATTTGCGTCAGGTCTGCCTCGGTCAGTTCAACGCCCTCGGCGTTGGCGACCGCAAGCGTTTCGCGCATGGCGGAAACAAAGCAGCGACGCTGCTCGGAGCCCGGCTCCGTGGCGCTTCCGTAGGTCCCGCCGTAGGCCATGCAGGTCTGGTTGATGCCGTCGTTGAGCATGAGTTTGGCCCACATGCGGTGGGCGATGTCGTCCTCGACGGTATGGGCGATGCCGCAGCGCGTGTAGAGCCCGTCGATAGCGGCGACGGTCGCGGGGTCCGTGCCGGCCGCCGCGCCAAAGCGGATTTCGCCCGCATTGGTAAAGGTGAGCGCGCCGTTGAGAAACACGGCGTCCATGCCCTGGCAGATACCAAGAACGGTATGCTCCCAGCCAAAGCGTTCGGCAATCTTTTGCTCGCTCGTAATGCCGTTGCACAGCGAGGCGATGAGCGTGTTGGGTCCCACGACGCGCTCCATAGTCTTGAGTGCTTGGTCGAGACCGGTGGTCTTGACTGTCAGGATGACCAGATCGGCGGGCGTTGCCTCGCTGGCACGGACGGACGTGAGATCGCAGGGCTTGCCGTTGACGGTGAGCGCGTCGTTCGCGTGACGCTCAAAACGGGTGTCATCCATAACGTATTCGACGGCGTCATTGCCGAGGGCCTTGGCAATCATGCTGCCGTAGAGCAGGCCGACGCCGCCCTTGCCGATAAAGGCGACCTTGTTGATCTGCATGTGAATCATCTCCCCATGTAAAAGGCGCCCGCGTAAGGGGCGCCTGATGGATTGTATGCTGCCAGGGTGATTGATGGGTGCGCGGGGCGGCTGTTATGAAAAAGAAACTATTGCGCTGTGCGCTTATGCCGCGGGGCAGACCGCAAAGACGCGGGCGGGGTATCCGACGCCATCGCGGACCTTGGGGAAGGTGCAGAAGATGACGGCGCCTGTGGCGGGAAGCTCGTCCAGATGGTCCATGACTTCGATTTGATGGCGGTCGACCGAGAGGATGTATTGCTCGCCGGGGTAGGGGTAGGCGTCCTCGCACGTGGTGATGCCCGGCTCCTTTCATCGGGCTTTTTGCTGATGTTAAAGCGGTGCCGTGACGGCTCGATTTCTGCTGCGTTACGATACGTTCTCAATTGCGATTCCGATGTGTTTCGATGACGTGACGGGTTTGTTTCGCCTTGTCAGGGCTTCGATGGGAGGGGAGGGGCCGTGCAATACCGCGTTGACCCTAAAAGTGGTAACCGAATATCCGCTCTGGGTCTGGGCTGCATGAGGTTTCCCGGTGCGCCGGGACGTCCGGATGCGAAGACAGCCGATGCCATCATTTCCCGTGCGGTGGAGCAGGGGATTGACTACCTGGACACGGCCTATCTCTATCCCGGCAACGAGGCGTGCGTGGGTGCGTCGCTTGAGCGCCTGGGCTTGCGCGACCAGGTTTTGCTCGCAACCAAGCTGCCGCATGCTTCGTGCAAATGCGCGGAGGATTTCGACCGGTTCTTCGACGAGCAACTGCGCCGCCTACGGACTGACCATATCGACTATTACCTCATGCACAACATTACCTCGCCCGCCCAGTGGGAACGTGTGGTGGCGTTGGGCATCGAGGACTGGATCGCGCAGCAAAAGGCTGCAGGGCGTATTCGTCAGATAGGCTTTTCGTACCACGGCAGCGCGGCGGACTTCCTTACGATGCTCGATGCGTATGAGTGGGACTTTTGCCAGATCCAGTACAACTACGCTGGAGAACGATATCAGGCGGGAACGGCGGGGCTCATGGCCGCCGCCGAGCGAGGTCTCGCGGTGTTTGTGATGGAGCCGCTTTTGGGCGGACGCTTGGCAGGCAAATTGCCTCCGCGGGCGCGCGCTGTTCTCGATGGTGCATGCGATCGGCATTTGCATACGCCTGCCGCTTGGGGGCTCTCGTGGGTGTGGAATCATCCCCAGGTGACCATGTTGCTTTCGGGTATGACCGATACCGCGCAGGTGGACGAGAATTCGTCACTGGCAGACCTCGCGTTGCCGAATTCGATGACGGCCAACCAGCTCGACACGATTGCGCGCGTGTTGATGGAGTTTGAGAAATCGAACCGTGTGCCCTGCACGGGATGCGGCTATTGCATGCCGTGCCCTAAAGGCATCAATATCCCTGGATGTTTTGCCGCCTACAACGCAAGCTATGCGCACAGCTGGTTTACGGGGCTGTCTCAATACTTTACGGCGAGCGCGGTGCGCACAAGCGAGCCCAAGTTGGTGAGCAATTGCGTCAAATGCGGCAAATGCGCGCGGCACTGCCCGCAGCACATCGATATTCCCGAGCGTCTCGACGATGTGCGCCGACGTTTCCAGCCTGGTCCCGTGACGGCGGTGCTTAAGGCCTTCGGCAAAACGCGCTCCTCATGACCCTTTTATAACTTGCGGTGGAATAGTTCCTGTTTGCGGCAGAATAGGGGCCAAACAGGAACTATTTCACCACAACTGAAGGGGGCTGTCGTGGGTCATCGAGATTCATGTGATGATTTGCGTGAGGTTCGTTGGGGCGTTTTGGGCGCCGGGCACATTTCGCATCGATTTGCATCGTCGCTCAAGGAGGTGGACGGGGCACGGCTTGTGGCTGCGGCCGGCCGCACTCCTGCACATGTCGAGGAATTTTGCCGAGCGTTTTCGATCGATGCTGCGCATGGCCATGCCTCGGTCGACAATAACGGCGACGCGGCTTATGGCGCGCTGATTGCCGACCCCGATGTCGACGCAATCTACTTGGCTCTTCCGCATGGCATGCATACGCGTTGGGCCTGTCGCGCGCTGCGCGCCGGAAAGGCCGTGCTGTGCGAAAAGCCGGCCGTTTTGAGTGAGGAAGAGGCTCTCTCGATTGCCTCCATCTCTCGCGAGCGCGGCGTGCTGTTTATGGAGGCGATGAAGAATCGGTTTTGCCCGATGCGCACTCGCGTGAAGGACTTGCTTGCGCCGGGTGAGCTTGGCCGTATTGTCTCGATTGAAAGCGTGCAAAAGCTCGATTACGGCGAGTCTCCTTCGGGCTATCTGCTTGATCCGTTGCAGGGCGGCTGTCTATATGACATGGGCTGCTATGCGGTCGGTTGGTTTGAGGATTTGCTCGCGGGCGCGTGCGAGGTTTCGTCCCGTGAAGTTCGCTGGCGTGACGTATCGGGCGGTCGCGTCGATTGGGCCGACGAGATCCATATGAGCGTCGGCGGTATACCCATTCATATGGTGTGCGACGGCAAAGCAACATATGAAAGCCGCTTAACGATTGCCTGTGAGCGGGGTTCGTTGGAAATCGAGCGTCTCCATCGCCCCGAGCTCGCCCATGTGAAGTACTCCGACGGGCGAACGCTCGAAATAAATGCCCCGTTTGAGGTCGATGATTTCTACGGCGAAATCCAGCATGCGACGCAGCTCATTCAGGCGGGGAAACTCGAAAGCCCCATCATGTCCCTAGCCGCCACGCAGCGCTGCGCGCACATCATCGATGCAATCCGTCTAGCCCTCTAGGACTTGGCGCTGACGCGTAGGGGATCATGACGCCGGCGCCCGTGGTGCCTGGCGGCCCACATCTCTGATGCCCCTTTTATAACTTGCGGTGGAATACGGTCTGTTTGCGCCAAAATAAGGCACCAATAGACCGTATTTCACCGCAACTGATGAGGGGGAGTTGGAGATGCTGACGATCGGGTGCCATCTTTCGACGACGAAGGGCTATCGGGCGATGGGGGAGACGGCGTTGTCCATTGGCGCCAATACCTTTGCGTTCTTTACGCGCAACCCGCGCGGTGGCAAGGCAAAAGACCTTGACATGGATGACGTGGCGGCCCTGCGCGAGCTTATGGAGCAAAACGACTTTGGCCCGCTCGTGGCTCATGCCCCGTATACCTATAACCCCTGCTCCGCTAAGGAGCGGGCGCGCGAGTTTGCCCTGGAGGCCATGGCCGAGGATCTGCAGCGCATGGAAGCGCTGCCCGGCAACTACTACAATTTTCATCCCGGTGCGCATGTGGGACAGGGGGCAGACGTCGGCATTCAGATGATTGTCGACACGCTGTGCCAGGTGATGTTTGAGGGACAGCAGACGACGGTATTGCTTGAGACCATGGCAGGCAAGGGCACCGAGGTGGGCCGTAGCTTTGAAGAACTGGCGTGCATTATCGAGGGCGTTGCCGCCAAGTGCCCAGAGCTGTCCGATAAGCTGGGCGTTTGTTTGGACACCTGCCATGTGAGCGATGCCGGCTACGACATCATCCATGATCTGGACGGCGTACTCGACGAGTTCGACCGCGTGGTGGGTATCGATCGCTTGCATGCCGTACACATCAACGATTCGAAGAACCCTTGTGGCGCCCATAAAGATCGTCACGAGTGCATCGGCAAGGGATACCTTGGCAGCGAGGAATTTGGTGGCGGTATGCAGGTTATGCAGAATATTGTATCGAATGGCCGTTTGTGTTCGCTGCCGTTTATTTTGGAGACTCCGAACGAACTTGCAGGTTATGCAGCTGAAATTAGATTATTAAGGTCATTGCAGCAGTAATGACTGTCACAAAGTAGAGTATTCCATTCACGTTATGGGTTTGTTTCAATCAGTTTTCTCATTGCAGATTCGTAATTCCAGGTGCATAATAGCCAACAGTTTTTGCAGGCCTCTGAATCAAACGAGGTCACCGGAAGGAGACTGATTATGAAGCTCAAGAAGCTTGGCGCATTTGCCGCCACGGGTGCCATGGCGCTCGCCCTCGCACTGACGGGCTGCGGCTCGTCCAACGCCACCTCTGGTTCTGATGCCGGTTCCAGCAGCTCTGACGACGCTAAGGTCGAGAAGGTCGACGGCTCCAAGGAGTACGCGCTCGTCAAGGACGGTACGCTGACCGTCGGCACCTCTGCCGAGTACGCTCCGTTTGAGTACAAGGATGACAACGGCGATTATCAGGGCTTTGACCTTGAGCTCATCAAGGCCATCGGCGACAAGCTGGGCCTGGATGTCGAGTATATCAACAATGACTTTGACACGCTGGTTCCGGGTGTCGCTTCGGGCGCCAAGTATGACGTTTCCATTGCGGCTATCACCGACACGCCCGAGCGTGAGAAGGAAGTCACTTTCTCTGATTCCTACTACATGGACGATCAGGCTATCGTGACCAAGGTCGATAACACCGACATCACGGCCGACAACTACAGCGAGAAGCTCAACAACGCTGACGCTACCATCATCGTCCAGTCTGGCTCGACCGCCGAGGCCTTTGCCCAGGAGAACTTCCCCAAGGCCAAGATTGTCCCCTACAAGGACGCTACCGAGTGCTTTAGCGCTCTGCAGTCCGATAAGGGCGACGCTGTAGTCACCAACCGCTCCGTTGCCAGCCAGCTGACCGCCGAGCAGTTCAACACCTGCCAGACCATCAAGCAGATTAGCACCGGCGAGGAGTACGCCATTGCCATCAACCAGGGCAACACCAAGCTCAAGGATGACATCAACCAGGCCATCAAGGACCTGACCGACGACGGTACCGTCGACGCCCTCATGGCTAAGTACAACATCAAGTAAAATAACTACTTGATTGCGCGCGGGCCCTTTCCGTTTTGCGGAGAGGGCCTTTGTGCTTCTCTTGACGGAGAGCGTTTCCGTCTCGTTTTGCCGGCAACTTCTACGATAGGAGCCACCTTGTCTCGACTGAACAAAGGGGCCGCGGAGCAGCGTTTTCCACTGCCCGCCTTGCTCCAAAAGCTAGTCTGCGTCATGGCCGTGGCGCTCGCGCTGGTGTGCGCGGGGGCATATGCGCCCACGACCGCCCAGGCGCTTGAGACCGCAAAGATTACCGCCCGACCCAACACCGGTTCGGGCAGCGATGTGGTCGGCGGCACCGAGACGCGCATTACCTGGGAAGTTCAGGCCGATGCCGACGAGGAGCTGAGCGGTCTTTCTTTGACGTTTGTCGACGGCACGACATTTGGTACCGATGACACGCGATTGACGATGCTCTCGGGCGAGGATCTCATGGATCGTACGCCCATGAAACCCACGTGCACGGCTGATGGTCAGACGCTCAAGATCGACTTTGGCGAGACGACGCCTGCCGGCGGCTTTTTCCGTGTCGAGGTTTACGGCGTGACGTTTCCCGTTGAGGGCGGCGATGAGGCCTTTAGCGGCACCTATACGCTCGCCGACGGTTCGACCAAGAAGATTTCAAAAATTCCTTCCGTCGAGATCAAGGGCGTGACGGCCTTCGATAACTTCCTGGCCGATCTTAAGGAGCAGCCGTGGGTCGAGGCCTGGAACTCCAATATGTTCCTGCGCCTGTTCTTGAACCCGGTCATTTTGGTCCAAAGCCTGCCGATCGTCTTCAAGGGCTTCCTTATGTCGCTTTCGATCGTGCTTGTGGCGTTTCCGCTGGCAATTCCCTTCGGTTTTGCCCTGTCGCTCATGCGCATCTCCAAGTCGCGCATCCTGCGTTGCCTTGCCGGCATCTACGTGAATATCATTCGCGGTACGCCGGCGTTCCTGCAGATCTATATCGCGTTCTTCGGTCTGCCGTTGGCCGGCGTCAAGGTGGACGACTATGTCTTGGGCGTTATCGTCATGGCCATGAACTCGTCTGCGTACCTGTGCGAGATCTTCCGTGCCGGTATTCAATCGATCCCCAAGGGCCAAAACGAGGCTGCTCGCTCTCTGGGCATGAATGCCTTCCAGACGCTGCTCTACGTTATGATTCCGCAGACATTCCGCAATGTTTTGCCTACGCTGACCAGCGAGTTTATCTTGCTTTACAAGGATACGTCGCTGCTTGCCGCCGTGGGTGTGGTCGAGATCGTCATGAATGCCCGTACCATCGTGGCCACGACGGGCTCCATCACGCCGTATGTGGTTGCCGCCCTGTTCTATCTGGTCATCACCCTGCCGCTCGCTCGCTTGGTGAGCGGTCTTGAGGCGAGGCTTTTGGGCACGACCGAGACCAAGAAGAAGCGTCCCGCCAAGAGCGCCGGACAGGTTGTCGCGACGCCTGCCGATCACATCGCCGGTTTGTAAGGAGGTCCTATCATGAGCGAAACCAATAACTCGAACGAGGTCGTCGTCAGTATCAAGAACCTCCAGAAGGCCTTTGGCGATAACGTGGTCCTGCGCGATATCGATCTAGATGTGCACAAGGGTGAGGTCGTTGTGGTCCTGGGCCCTTCGGGCTCGGGCAAGTCGACGATGCTTCGCTGCATCAATCGTCTGGAGCATCCCACGAGCGGCTCGATCATCGTTGAGGGCGTGGACGTGTGCGCCAAGGGTGTCGACCTCAACAAAGTGCGCACGCACCTGGGCATGGTGTTTCAGCAGTTCAACCTGTTCCCGCACCTGTCGGTCAAAAAGAACGTCATGCTTGCGCAGCAAAAGGTGCTCAAGCGCAGCAAGGAAGAGGCCGAGAAGATTGCCATCGAGGAGCTGACCAAGGTCGGCCTGGCCGAGCGCATCGACTTTATGCCGAGCCAGCTCTCGGGCGGTCAGCAGCAGCGCGTGGCGATCGCCCGCGCCCTGTCGATGAATCCACACGTGATGCTCTTTGACGAGGCTACGTCAGCGCTTGACCCCGAGCTTGTCCGCGACGTTCTTGGCGTCATGCGCGATCTTGCACGTGACGGTATGACCATGATCGTGGTGACGCACGAGATGGGCTTTGCCCGCGATGTCGCCGACCGCGTGGTCTTTATGGACGGCGGCGTTATCGTGGAAGAGGGCACGCCGAGCGAGGTCTTCGACCATCCCAAGAGCGAGCGCACCAAGGCGTTCTTGGGCAATATCTCGTAGCCGGTTGATGTAACTGCCGTTATAAAAGAGCGGGGGCTGGACTTGAATCCAGCCCCCGCTCTTTTGTAGGGATGGGGATGCGCTTTGATGCGGGCTTTTTTGGAGGTCCTGGGTTCGTTACGCGAGCTCGGCTCCGAGGGCCTTGCAAGCGGTCTCGCCCTCATCGTCGGGCGCGTCGTAGCAGATGGTGGAGTCCACGACGTTGACGCCCGCCTCGTCGGCATCGGCCTTCCAGTTGTCCATCCACTCGCCCTCGGCCCACGAATAGGAGCCAAAGAGGACGACCCTCTTGTCGCCGAGAGTCTCCTTGACCTCGTCCCACATCGGCTGGAACTCATCGTACTCGAGTTCCTCGGAGCCCATGGCTGGGCAGCCGAAGGCGAAGGCGTCGTAGTCGGCGGCCCTGTCGGTAGAGAAGTCGGCGCAGGGGATGACCTCAGTTTCGGCACCCGCGGACGTGGCGCCTTCGGCGACGAGATTTGCCATGGCCTCGGTATTGCCCGTGCCGCTCCAATAGACGACGGCGATCTTGCTCATGTTGAGTCCTTTCAGTTGTGCGGCAGGTTGCCGCGGCTTCTATGTTCTATCGGGTTGCCTGGGCAAGTTGCGCCAAGCTGCAGCCCTGCTGATAGACAAAGGTGAGGTATTGAGTGCAAGCGCGGTAGGCGTCAAACATCGCAAGCGCTTGCTCGACATTCGTGTAGACCTTCCAAGCTCCAAAGACCTTGTAGTTCTCGCCGCGCTGGACGATAAACTCGTGCACGTCGTCGTAGGGATATCCGAGGAAGTAGCCTATTTCGTGCGGAAACTCGCAGGTACAGTCGTTGCTGCAGCTAGCTTGCTGGGGTAGTGCGCATCGAGTCTGGCTACAGGCGCATTCCGCGACGTTATTGCTCGCGAGCGTGATGCGTGATGCCAAATGCACAAGGCATGTCGAAAGGTCTCTTGTGTCGTAGCCTTCCGAGGCGAGCGCCGTTTGGGCGCGAGGGTCTGCGAAATAGGTGGTGAGGCTTTTGGCTCGGTACATATACACGAGCGCTCCGCAGGGCCGCCAGACCAAAACACTCAGGTGGATACCGAACGGGTCAAGCTCGCGATTGCACTGGGCGATAACGTTGAGCAGGCGTGCTCGGCGTTCTGCGATGGTTTCGGTTGCGGTCGAGCCGCCCCCGTGGGCATAGGTGCCTGGATAGGTAAAGAGCGATGCTGGCTTGATGCCCGCGAGCGTGGGAGAGCAGTTGCGCACGACTGCTGCCTGAAACGTTGGGATGTCTATGGTTCGAGTCACGGCGCTCCTTACGGATCTAAACTGTTAGCCTAGGAAAACTTATACACGAAAGTAAGCCATGGTTAACAAAAAAGTTTGAAGCGGGAAACTAATTGACCGAACGGACATGATTTTGGGTTAAGATGGGGACACCCCATGGGGGTATCTAGATAGGGCTACTTGAAAGGGGAACGCATGAGTGACTTGCTCAACCCTGCGAATCTCATCGTGCTGGCCGTCATTGCCGTCGGCATGTTTTTTGGACTGCGTCGTATTGCCGCTTCGACACACGGGAAGAGTTGCTGCAGCGATGGCGCGAGCGGTAAGAAGGCCAAAAAGGTTGTTGTGGTGGATACCGATGCGTCACACTACCCCTATAGCGATGAGCTGCTCATCGGCGGCATGAGCTGTGACGGCTGCGCTCAGAACGTAGCCAATGCCCTCAATGCACTGGATGGCGTGTGGGCAACGGTGACGTATGCGGACCACACGGCACGCGTGCGCTCTAAACAGCCGGTTGATCGTGGTGTCCTCGAGACGGCCGTGAAAGACGCGGGCTACTACGTCATGACGCTGTAAGCGCCGCCCTGGATGCATTTCCTTGTCTAGGCTCGTCCGCGCAGCTCGATGTCTTGGATATCGTCGAAGTCGATGGCGATGTCTTTGAGCTTGAGGAGCTTGAAGGCGGGGAGTACCTCGTCGAGAATGCCGGTGCGGGAGCGATAGCCGTACGTATCGTAATAGGTGACACGAACCAAGTCGCCACGTTTGAGACCCTCGAGCTTTTTAGAAAGTACGAGGGCTTTTTCTTCCGTGAGCTCATGTTTTGGCTCGACGGTGATTTCCTGCTTGCGCACGAGTTCGTAGTATCCCGTGAGGGCGGCAAAGGGCATAAACTGTGCGGCGCGGTTGGCGCGCACGGCACCGTTGGCTGTGAGGTTGGGGTCGGCGGCGCGGCGTCTGCCCTCGGGGTCCGCCAGGCGCTCGAAGGCGGTCGGCGGGCGCATGGGCTGTTGTTTGGGTTTAGGCACGGTGTCCTCCAACTTGATCGTTGCGCTCGCGCGCGGTGGCGCCGGCGGTAAAGCTTAATCCCTTGACGAGCGCGTTCTTGCCGTACTTGCCTTTTACGGCCAACACGGCGCGCGCCAGGTCGCGCTCGCGCTCATCGGCCTCGACATCGCTAAACAGATCGATAGTGGCAAATTCCTCGGGCACCAGATTGCCAAAGCCTAGATTGATACGCTTGACCGGTCGCTTAGGATCGACAGTCTGCGCCCAGAGCTCATCGAAATAGCCCATGATCTTCTTAAACGAATTAGTGCGTTCAGGCAGCTTGTGGGATGCATTGGAATGCGCGAACAGCGCGGCATAGCCACCGCGCGGTTTGCCGCCATGCTCTCCTACAAAGATGCCATCGATTGCCTGCGCTTCGCGCACCAGGCGACGCCTTTCGTCATCGCGCTGGACGGGCTTGGGAGCACGGGGCGCGAGCTCGGGGCCGGCGGTTGCGGTGGGTTCGATACTCGACGTGCTCGAGCGCAGGTGCCCGCATCCGTCCACATATTGCGCTGTGCCACTGGCGTCGAGGCGGCGTATGTCGGCGCGCTCGCTCGCGTAGCCCACAAAGAGCGAGATGCTGTCGCAGACTACGTGCTTATCGACCAAGTCCAACACGGCGTTGTCGACCATCTCGCGCAAGACGGTGTAGGCCTGCTCGTAGGCATAGCCCTTCGAGAGCACCTGTCCTGTGGTGGTCGAAGTCGCTTGCGGGCGATAGGCTTGGATATCGGCGATGGTTGTCGGTTCGCGCCCAAAGGCGTGGTCGATGAGATATTCGGCATTGACGCCGAGTTCGTCGTAAAGCAGGTTTTCGTCGAGCGCCGCGACGCCCATCAGATCGTAGACGCCGTATTTTTCGAGTCGTGCCGCCACGCCGGGGCCGATGCCCCAGATATCGGTGATGGGACGATGGGGCCAGATTTCCTTGCGAAAGGTCTCGTCGTCGAGTATGCCGATGCGGCTGGGTACGTGCTTGGCGGTGATATCGAGTGCAACCTTGGCCTGGAATAGGTTGGGGCCGATGCCGACCGTCGCCGTGATGCCGGTGCGCGCCAGGACCTCGTCGCGCAACATGCAGGCGAGCCCTTCCGCATCGGTGTGATAAAGGTCCAGATAGGGTGTCACGTCGATAAAGCACTCGTCAATTGAGTAGACGTGAACGTCTTGCGGATTGACGTATTCCAGGTAGATACCGTAGATCTGCGCCGACACCTCCATGTAGTGCTGCATGCGCGGTACGGCCTTGATGTAGTCGATGCCGTCGGGAATCTCGAACAGACGGCAGCGGTTGTGTATCCCGAGGTCCTTCATGGCTTGTGTGATGGCGAGGCAGATGGTCGTGCGCCCGCGCGATTCGTCGGCAACGACCAGGTTGGTGGTGAGCGGGTTGAGCCCGCGGTCGACGCACTCGACGCTAGCGTAAAACGTCTTGAGGTCGATGCAGATATAGGTGTGACGCTCGTGCCCCACGCGTCCTCCCATCAAACACATGTTCTTATCGAATACTTGTTCGATAATACCCGCTCGTCCGGACGTCGTCAAAACCTGTCAAAAAGGGACTGGTTTGTTTTGGTAGGTATGGTCGTGCGGTTGGATCGGGTTTTAACGCAGCTCTAAAGAGTGCGAAACAGCTCGGAAAACCTCGCTTCGTAGCATGAGCCTAACGATTGATACCGCCTACGCGCACGGAAGGGTTGTGGGAAAGATGGTCAATTATGGGTTTGGTATGCCGACGCGCCTTGTTGCGGATGGAGACGTGGCTCGCTGGTGCGGACGATTGGTCGCTCACTACGGTGGCACCAAGGCGCTGGTCGTGTTGGGCGGTGACAAGCATACGCGCGATGAGCTTGTCTCGGCGGCACTTGGCTCGCTTGATCGAGCCCTGCTCGAGCGCGTGCTTTTTCGCTGCGGCTCGTTTGAGGGCGACGGGGGAGACGAGCTGATCGACGAAGCCGTGGCCCTGGCGACCGACGAAGGCGTGGACTTTGTCCTGGCGATTGGCGATGCCGATACTGCCGGCTTTGCGCGCGAGCTCGCGCGTCGCATGGCGGCGCTCGATGCCGGCGAAGACGGCTTTGTGCCTTATGGATGCATTGTCTCGGAGGGCAAGGTGCCTGCTGTCGTGGGCACCGGCGAGGTTCCCGTTTTTGCCATTATCGCGCCCGATCTGCTGGAGGGCATCGGGTCTCCTCTGCGCGAGTTGCTCGGCAGCGTGTGTGCCGCGGCCTAATATTTGGCATAAAAAGACGGGTTATTTTTGATTGGTAAAGCGTTTGACCTGCCAAAATAAACCTGTCCCTATTTGGTCGGTTGCCGTTTGGGGGCCGATTGGCAACGCTCGCTGATTGTAGTCTTGACCTGCGCTAGAATAGTGGCATCTGAATGTCCGGGCGCATGGAGGCGTGCGCCCGTATGCTGAGGAGGACTCTATGGCAACTGTTGCCGCACCTATCGATGCTACGTCGACTGCCGCTTGGAAGGCGCTCGAGGCTCATCAGGAGAAGCTCGAGGCCGAAGGTATCGACCTCAAGGCCTGGTTCGCTGCTGACGCCGACCGCGTGAACAAGCTGAGCTTTGACGCCGGTGACCTGCACTTCGATCTGTCGAAGAACCTGGTGACCGATGAGACCGTCAAGCTGCTGTGCGATCTTGCCCGCGAGGTGAAGCTCGAGGAGCGCCGCGACGCCATGTTCTCCGGCGAGCACATCAACACTACCGAGGACCGCGCTGTCCTGCACACCGCGCTGCGCCGCCCGGCAAGCGAGAAGGGCCAGCTCATCGTCGACGGCCAGGACGTCGTCGCCGACGTGCACGAGGTCCTCGACCGCATGTATGCCTTCGCCGAGCGCGTGCGCTCCGGTGAGTGGAAGGGCGTTACCGGCAAGAAGATCGAGCATCTGGTGTCCATCGGCATCGGCGGCTCCGACCTGGGCCCGGTCATGGCCTACGAGGCTCTGCGTCCCTATGCCGACGCCGGTATCGACTGCCGCTACATCTCCAACATCGACCCCAACGACCAGGCCGAGAAGCTCAAGGGCCTGGATCCCGAGACCACGCTCGTAATCATCGTCTCCAAGACCTTCACCACACTCGAGACCCTCACCAACGCCCGCGAGGTCAAGACCTGGATGCTCGAGCAGCTCAAGGCTCAGGGCGCCATCGACGGCTCCGATGAGCAGAACGCCGAGGCCGTGGCAAAGCACTTCGTCGCCGTTTCCACCGCACTCGAGAAGGTCGAGGCCTTCGGTATCGACCCCGCCAACGCCTTCGGTTTCTGGAACTGGGTTGGCGGCCGCTATTCCGTTGACTCCGCCGTGGGCCTGTCGCTGATCGTCGTGCTCGGCCCCGAGCGCTTCCAGCAGTTCCTCGAAGGCTTCCACGCCATCGACGAGTACTTCTGCAACACCCCGCTCGAGAACAACGCCGTCGCGCTGATGGGCCTGCTCAATGTCTGGTACGTCAACTTCTTCGGTTCCAAGAGCCACGCCGTGCTTCCGTACTGCCAGTATCTGCACCGCTTCCCGGCCTACCTGCAGCAGCTCACCATGGAGTCCAACGGCAAGCACGTCCGTTGGGACGGCAGCGCCGTGACCTCCGATACCGGTGAGATCTTCTGGGGCGAGCCCGGCACCAACGGCCAGCATGCCTTCTATCAGCTGCTGCACCAGGGCACTGTGGTGGTTCCGGCCGACTTCATCGCCTTCGCCAATACCGCCAACCCTGCGACCGACAGCGGCCAGGATGTCCACGAGCTGTTCCTGGGCAACTTCCTGGCCCAGACCAAGGCACTCGCCTTTGGTAAGACGGCCGATGAGGTGCGCGCCGAGGGCACGCCCGAGCAGATCGTCCCGGCCCGTTGCTTTGAGGGCAATCGCCCGACGACCTCGATCTTCGGCGACACGCTGACCCCGTTCGCACTCGGCGAGCTCATCGCCCTGTACGAGCACATCACGTTTGTCGAGGGCACGGTCTGGGGCATCGACTCTTACGACCAGTGGGGCGTTGAGCTGGGCAAGCAGCTTGCCAAACAGATCACCCCTGCCTTCCACGACGATGCCGCCAAGGCCGAGCAGGACGCTTCGACCCAGGCGCTCATCGAGTTCTATCGCGCGCATCGCAAGTAGTTTTTACGGCCGAGTTGGCTTATGGCTGAAAGGGGCCCGTATCCGTTGGGATGCGGGCCCCTTTGCTTTTACGGGCTTTAGCCTGTGCGGGGCGCGCAGCGCGCCGCATCAGAAACCACCCG
>CAUAAZ010000020.1 GCA_958427145.1 uncultured Collinsella sp. | reverse complement strand
TCGGCTAAAGTGCGATGGCGAAATTGGTTGTTTTTACAGTAGCGCTAACACCAGGGCCTCGGCGAGCCTGACCTCGGCCTCGCGGGCGCGCTCGGCGGGGTCGTCCGGAAGCCCCTCCAGGCCCCAGTCCCGCCAGTCCGTCTGCATGGGCGGCTCGCCGCCGGCCCCTCCGCGCCCGGTTCCCTTCATCCTGCCCGCGCCCCCTTCGGCTCGACGCTTCCGCGGGGAGGCGGGCGCGGCGCCCGCGCGCCTCGCGGCGAACGCGGGGCTGCCCTCGCCGTGCGAGCAGTGCATGCGCTCCGCCCGGCCGGGCATCTCGCGGGCGGTCAGCTCGCCCGCCTCCTCCAGCTTGAGCCAAGCATACAGGTTGTCCTTGTTCGGGAAAAGCGGCAGGCTCCTGCAGGCGGCGGGGGCGGACAGGCCGCTCCGGTGGAACTCCCAGAGAATCCCCTCGCGCTCCTCTTTCGTATACATCGGACTCCCTCCTGGACCCAAATTGGGTCCGAGATTTTGTCCGAGGTCCCTGCTTTCCCAATGGATGCTGATGCGGAAACCGTGTCTCGGAATTCGCCTTCAGAGTGGGATGCATTTTCCGGTTGAGCCTCGATTGGGAACCCCATCCCATCCGTATTAAAAACGGGCGGCTCGGATGTTGGTCCGAACCGCCCGTTTGGCGCGTTATTTCGAGGCATTTAGCCCGTTACGTAATACCAAACGACGTTGTCGCCATTGGAGAGAACGTAGTTACTGCAGGCCGTCATGGGCGTTGTGCCGTTAACGGAGTACATCCAGCCGCTCTTGCCGCCGTGCTCCTTCTCGGCCAGACCGCCAATAGCGGCGACATAGGTACCATACGACGAAGGGCGCGCATTGATAGAAAGTCCCAACGCACACAGCGCGTCGTAAGGGGTTGCGCCCTCGTTAAAGGTGAAGGTACCACTAGAAGACACAGGATTGCCCACAGCGCTCGATGTGACCGAGACCGTTACCGTGACGTAGCCAGGCTGCTGCGAGCCGTCCTGATTGCCCGCAGAGGCGTTGCCGCTGTTGGATGCAGACCCACCGCCGGACGCCGAGCCGCTGCCCGAAGAAGTACTCGATCCACCAGCGGATTCCGAGCCCTGTCCGGCAGACGTGCTGCTGGACTTCTTGCCGCCCTTGCCTTCGGACTTCTTCTCCTTCGAATCCTTGTCAGACTTCTTGTCCGAAGATTCAGACTTGTCCTTGGAATCAGATTCATCCGAATCCTTCGACCCGTCCTTCGCATTGTCCGAAGATTTGGAGTCCTTGGGCGCAGCCTTGCCCGAAGCGGTAGTCGAGCCGGAAACCGACGCATCCTTGGCAACGACGCTCTCCCCTGTCACAGCCCGCGCGATCCAATCGATGGACCATGCACTGCCGTCAGAGGGATAGACAAAACCCAGCGACACAACGATCAAAACGATGCAGCCGGCCGTCAGAGCGCCAAGCAGTGCCTTGCGCCGAGGGGCGGACGCCGCCGAAGCGGCGCCCTTTTGCTTTGCATCGTCGAGCTGAATGAACGACGAGTCGGGTTGTTTGGAGTCGGCGTCCTGCGGCTTATTGGACATAGCCCTCACCTACCGACGCTTGGTGAATACGAACACGCCGATGACGGCAAGACCGATCACGCCAGCCGCAACGCCGACGATGGCAAGCGGATTGAAGCCAGACTGCTGCGCGGGAGCCTCAGCGGACTTCTTAGCGGTAGTCGCGGCGGCCGCGCCCGTATCGGACTTGGAGCCGGACTTGCTGGACTTCTTATCAGACTTCTCGCTGTCCTTCTTGTCGGACTTGTCGGAATCCTTCTTGGAATCCTTGCCGTCCTTGGTCTCGGTCTTGGTCGTGGTGGACACCGGCTTTTGGCCCGGAGCAACAGCACCGCCAGTCTGCTGGCCGTTTGTGCCGTTACCGGAGCCAGAACCAGCACCGGCATTACCCGAGCCACCATTGGAGCCAGAGCCACCGTTACCGCCAGGGTTAACGGCATTCTTGACCCACTTGGCATACAGCGTCATATCGGCCGTCACCGCAGCGCTAAAGTCATACGCCTCCGTACAAGCCTCGTCGGTATACCAACCAGCGAAGGTATAGCCCTCGCGTGTCGGATCGGCAGGCTTGGCGATAGAGCCGTTGGCGGCCGTAGTCTGAAAATCGACCTTGGACCCCTCGCCAGCGCTAAACGAAACCTTAACGCCAGCATTCAGCTTGAACAGCGTGCCAGAGTCGTTGATGTAGTACAAGTTGCCCTGGGCATCACAAGCGATTGGCGAGTCACAGTAGTTGTTGTGGCCTGTTGCGCTAAACACACCAGAAGCCCCAGCGTCACCCAACTTGTAACGATATACGCCACCGCCCGAGGTGTAGTTAACGAAGTCAGGGCTCTCGCCGTAGTTAACCGTGAAGTAGACATACGCGTCTTCGCCCTGGACGCTCACCAGCGGAGCGCCCTTGATGCCACCAGTGGGAAGCGCAGTGCCATCAGCAGACGAAACCAGCGTCGTTTCAAAGTCGCTGGCCGGATCAATAATCGCTAGCGCAGAGCCGCCAGCAACCTCGCCGCCAACAATCAGCTTGCCATCATACGTCGTAGGCACACACGCGCAGCCAGTAAGGCCAAGGTCAACTACACGCTCCTCGGTAATACGCGAAGCGGCATCCGCATCACGTGAGTCGCCATCAGAAATCGCCAACACGTGCAGCTTGCCGTCGCGCGAGATGAGATAGGCATGGCTGCCGTCAGCCGAAAGCACGCAAGTGGAGTTGACAATCGATCCAACCGAAACACTTCCGAGCACATCGCCCGAAGACTTGCTGAGCATCTCGACGGTACCGGCACTGGTGGGAACCAAGACAAAGTCATCACCCACCGTCGCGCCTGTCCAGTAATAGCCCTCATTGGCATTGACATGCTGCCAGGAAACAGCACCTGTCAGCATGTTAATGCGCGTCAGGTGGCCGTTATTGTACGTACCCTTTCCATAGTCGACATCAACGGTGCCGACATAAAGGTAATTGCCATCAACCGTCAGCTGAGAATTCGACTGAGCAGTCTTGTTCACGGAGTCAGTGACCCAAACCGTTGTGAGCGCGTCAGCCGTCAGGGCCTGGACCGCACCGCCGTCAAGCGGAACGATAACCAAACCGTTCGCATAAATCGGGCGCGAGGTGTAACCGACCGCTTTCTTAAGATTCGACTCGTCAAGGACCTTGCCCGACTCGGCGTCAATCTTTAGCAAACGGTTGTTGACGGCAAGATACACGTTACCGTTCACGACGATAGGTTCACTCGCGTTGGGATACGCCGAACCAGAATACGCCTTCCAATCGAACGTCCAAGAGCTCGCTAGCGCACCCGTAGGCGTCGAAACGTTCTCGACCGCCGCATTGGACTTGCCATCCCAATCGGACTTCCAACCGGACGGACGCGGGGCGCTCGGATTGACTACGACCTCGTCGGGATTGGGAACCGTATCGCCAGCAGCATAAGCCCAGACAATCGTGTCGCCCGATTTGACAACGTAGTCACTATCGAGTTGGGGTCCGGGAACACCGTTAACAAAGAACGACCAGGAGCCCGTCAGTTTGGTGCCATCAAGCGGGGACACGAGACTATGGACATTCCAATAGCCCCCATCATTGAGCATCACGGACTCAATGCCCAAAGCATCAAAGTAGGCGGCAGTGGCGTCCTTGATCGTCGTGCCCTCAACAAACACCTGCGTCGAAGGATCGGTCCAGCGCTGTGCCTTATCGCCCTTCTTGCCGATGATCTCCATCGAGACAGAAACTTGACCGGGCATGGTGCCATCGGAACCATAGACCCAGGTAATCTCATCGCCGGCCTTGAGCGTGTAGTTGCCTGCGCCGACATTGGCCTTCTTGCCGTTGACAAAGAACTGCCAGTATTTCCAGGTACTCTCGTTAACCTGCTCGGTCGAAAGCGTCACGTTCTTATTGAACGGTGACGTCAGAGAATTGAGGAACCAACCGTACGAGCCCTTGCCCGTGTCGGCGCCAATACCGGCCTGCTTAAAGACCTGCTCGGAAAGATCGGCGGCAGTTGCGCCCTCTTCCACCAGTGCAGTCGTAGGCTGCGCCCACGTCTGCTGAGCACCCGAAGCGTCCTGACCGACAACGGTGCAGCTTACCGAAAGCCGGTCGGTGGGTGCAGCGTCGCCGTACTTCGAGTAGCACCAGACGACAGAGTCGCCCGCCTCGAGCTTGTGGTTGCCAGCGCCCACCGATGCAGCGACGCCGTTGATGAACAGCTGCCAATAGGCGCCCGTAGCATGGTCGTATGCAAGAGTACGATCCGGCTCGAAAGGCGACGTAATAGAATTGAGCACCCAGCCCCAAGAACCATTGGGGTCGTAGTCGGCCTTGAGACCGGCCTGCTTAAAGAGCTCTTCGGAAAGATCGGCGGCCGTCGAGCCGTTCTTGAGCGTGTACTGCGAAGCGGCAGCCCACGTCTGCTGCTTGCCCTTGGCATCGATGCCAATGACGGAGCACGTCGCTGTGACCTCGGGGCTGTTTTGACCACTCGTGCCCACGACCGTCAACGTTGCCGATACGTCCTGGTTGGCAAGCTTGGCATACGCGGCATTGTCGGGATAGCGCTCGGCATAGCGAGCGTACTTCTCGCTCGTCAGGCGCGAGGAAACGACAACCTTCGTGTTGTACTGCGGCTGCGTGACCTTGAGATTCTCTGCGGAGACAATAGAGCTGTTGCTCGACTTAAACAGACGCCAATCCTGCCCGGACATCGCGTCATAGCCAGGCAGATCGACCGGCACGACGCCCAAGTCGGTCGAATCGGTCGTTGCCTTGTTGTAGCTCCAGGCAAGGTTGCCGTCGGCATCAAGGTAAGCCTTCTGGAACGCGTGCATGTCCGCCGAAACGGCATTGGCGTCCTGGCCATTCAGAATGGCGGCAGCATAGCCAGCCTTCGCCTTTTCCATAAGAGAAAGCTCGGTATCGAGCTCGCCCTGATCCTGCGGGGCAATCGCAAAATCGAGGGTCTTGTTTGCCGTGACCTCGGCGTTGGACTTATCGGTCACCGTGAGGGTGATCTTGGTCTTCGCCGTCCCGTCGCCCGGCAGCGGCTGGTAGACCGTGCCCTTGTAGCCGTTGAACGTGATGTCATCGGTGCTGGCGGAATACTCAACCTTGTAGTACTTGCCGTCGATATTGAGCGTGCTCGTGCGCGGCATCTGCAGGTCGGCGGTCAGGCCATCCTTGTTGGCAACCGTTTCGGTGCCGGAGTACTTGATATTGTCGTAGGTAAAGGCCGCATCGACCTTCTCCTGAAGCGCCTTCTTGTCGGCGGCGACCTTCTCGGGATCACCCTTGACGGTCACCGTAAAGTCGTGCGCGCCCTTAACGTCAGACGGGCCACCGCTTACAAACGAGACCGTCGCGGTCAGCGTAACCTCGCGATCGCTCGATGCGCGCGTCACCTTGCCGGTGTAGTCGCTCCAGCCATAGCCGGAAGGCCAAATGGCATCGCCGTCGGAGCTCTTCCAGCTAACCTCGAACTTGCTCTTGGAGCCTGCGCGGTACGGAAGTGTGAGGTTGGACGTGACGGACTCAGCCGAATCACCCGCAGCGTAACCGATGGCAATCTGCTCGGCTGCATCGTCAAGCATCTGCTGAACGCGAGCCTCGTCCCAAGCAACCTGCACGGACTTGTTGGGCAGGTAATACTCGGTCTTGCCATCGCGCGACAGTTCAAACGCCACATCGGCGTTACGCAGACCGTCGATGTTGTAACCGGTGTAGTCGTTGGGGTCGATGTAGAAGAACGTCACATCGCCGTTGGTCTTATCCTGAGCGTCGGAGATGCCGACCGTGGCCTTGGCATCCTCGGCATTAAAGGTAACGCCGCCCTCGGAGACCTTAACGTCAACGTCGGTAAAGCCCAGGTCGGCAAGCTGCGCCTTCAGAACATCGTTGACGTTGCCGCCCTTGGTGCTGTAATCAACAGCGATCTGCTTATTGGCATCGTTGAGCTTTTGGACTGCGGCCTCGAGCGAGCCCGCGGCGATAACCTTGTTGGCAGAGACGAGCTCGACCGTCGAGTCGCCGCTCGTGGCGACAGCCTTCAGATACTTGCCCGCTGCAGAAGCCGAAACCGTTGCC
The DNA here is from genome assembly GCA_958427145.1 of uncultured Collinsella sp. Lineage (GTDB taxonomy): Bacteria > Actinomycetota > Coriobacteriia > Coriobacteriales > Coriobacteriaceae > Collinsella. The sequence goes on along the minus strand of CAUAAZ010000020.1, from coordinate 31,717 downwards.
GTGGCGCCCGACATATCGGACAGAAGCGTCCAGTCGGCCTCCGGAGCCTTCGCATCGTCCGCCGCATACCAGGCAACAGTCGCCTGGTCGGTGACGTCGATGCCGTTGGTGGCCGAACCGTCGGCGCGCTTAGCCTGCGCCGTCGCCTTGACGCTATCACCCGAGACGAGATGGGTCGAATCGCTATTGATCTGCGGCGTAGTGGTCACGCGCAGCAGGTTATACTCCCCCGCCGCGGTAACGCTGTCGGGCGAAACCCACTCAACGGTGTTGTCGAGGGCGTTCGCCGTAACTTTGATGCGCTTGCCGACAAGCGCATCCGAAATGGTCAGACTGCCATCGGTCGTATCGATGCCGTCGGTGAGCTCGGTCCAATCGGCATCGCCCTCGCCCTTGGCATACCACGCCATGGTGAGGTCGGCATCGTCGGGCACGTCCTTCGTCGAGCCCGACCAGCTGCCCGGAACCTGCACGCTCGGCGTGATCTTTGAACCCACGCTCAGCGTAACGTTCTTTTCGGCAAGCTCGATGCCCGCCAGCTTGTATTGGCCCTTAAGCGTTACGGGACCAAGCGGAGCAATAGACTGCGTGCCGCTGTACGAGCTCTTCTTCTGCGTGCTGAAAACGGTATTTTCGCTCGTCACCTTTACGCGCAGATACTTGCCGGCATAGGCGGCGTCAACGATATAGGTCGCTTCGGTGGCACCGGGGATATCGGTGTAAGCGGAGTCGAAGCTCGAGCTACTATTTGCATACTGCCACTGGTAGGTCACATTATCGGTGCGGTCGATATAGCTGTACTTCGAGCCGTCCTTTTTGCGCACCTTGGTCTTGAGCTTATCGCCCACGTGCACGCCGTTGGTGGCAGGAGAGCCCTCAAACTGCACGTCGTACAGCTCAACCTGACCCGCAACCGAGACAGGACCTGCCGCATAGTAGGGCTTCTCCTCGCCATAGCCGCCATTGGCCTTAGCCACGACGTAGTAGCCCTTAAGGGCGGCGGTCACCTTCAGGGTGTTACCGGTCTCACCCTCGATAGGCGTGTTGCACGAGCTCGCGTAGTTCGAGGTGCCCTTATACCACTGCCACGAGACATGCGAATCGGTGGTAACGTCGGTGGAACCCGCCTTGGCGGTCGCCGTAATCGTGGAACCAACCTCGACTTTGCCCGAAGTCGGGCTCATAGTCACGCTCGTGACATTAATTGAACCGGCGGCAGCAACGAGAGCGCCCGTCGAGTTGGTCAAGCTCGAAGAGCCGATCTTCGAGGACACCTTGCACTTGAGGTACTTGCCGCCCAAAGCGTCGGTTAGCTCGAGGGTCTCCCCCGTGGCACCCGCAATGTCGGTATACGTGCCACTCTTGGTGTTAGAGCTCTGCCACTGATAGTTGAGCTTGCTCGCGTCGACGAACGCGCCGTACGCGCCGCCCTTCTCCTTGGCGCGGGCCTTAGCGGTATCCCCCACCGCAAAGACGCTCGTGTTGTCCTTGGTGTTAACGATAGACACGGCCGAAAGTTCGACCGCACCGGCCTGTTTGACCTTGCTGGAAGTGGTCTTGTTCACCGTGTTGACGCCAGCGTTGGCCTCGACCCTGATGTACTTGCCCTCGAGGTCGTCGCCCACCACGAGCGTAGCGCCCGTCTCGCCCTCAATCTTGGTAAATCCCGAGTACTGCGAGGTGGATGCGGACCACGTGTAGGTGACCTTGGCATCGGCGGGGGCTTGCTGATAATAGCTTATGTACGGAGTCGCCGTCAGGGTATCGCCTATGCTCGGCGTGTCGCTATTCAGCTTGACGCTGTTAAGCTCCATCTGGCCGACGCCCAGCACGGGGCCAGGGATGTCCTTGACGTTAATGCCCGAGTCGTACGCAGCGGGACCATAGTAGTCCTTGCCGTCTGCCGTAACCCTGCAGATGAAGTACTTGCCCACCATAGCGTCGGTAACGGTGAGCGACTGCTCGTGGCCTACGACCTCGGCGTAGTCGGCGACATTGCTGCTGGCCCTGGTCGTGCCGGCGAGCCAGGTGTAAGTCCAGGTGCCGGGATTGACAACGGACTCAGTCGAAGTGCCGTACCAGTCGTCCTCGACCTCATCGTACATATTTGCCCAGAGCGTATCGCCCGCGCTGAGCGCACCAGACTTCGTGGAATACGAGTTGTCCATATCCTTGGTGTCCTGGATATAGACCTTGGCCTCGCTCGAAAGCGTCGTGGCAGAAGCGGCAGCGGCCTTCAGCTCGCCCTGCTCCGAAGCGGCAGCAGGCATCGCGGCGGAACTGTCGGACTCAGCTGCATCACCTGCGGCGTCATCGCCCTTCGCGGCGCCCGAAGTTGCACCCTGACCGGCCGCAGCGTCACTGGTACCCGTGCCGTCCTCCACGGCAGCACCGTTCGCGCCGGTGTCGGCAGCAGTACCCTCGTCGGCCGCCGCGCCCTCGCCGTCCGTCGTAGCCTGAGCCACAGCGTCGGTAATGCCCTCGGCACCCTCGGCCCACAGCTGAGCCGGCGTGGTGCTGAAGGCCATCGCGAAGGCCAGGAATGCCACCAGGCAGCGCTTTGCCACGCCGCGCGCGATTACGCCACGGCGACGAAGCGAGGCACGCTGGCACTCGTCCTCAAACATATCCATTTGTCTCCTACTGTCTGTACTTGGAGCGTTGCCTTGAAGCTGCCCCACGTCATCGCGCATGTTGCGCTCGAGTTCCCCCATCGGGGTCCCCCTTCCCTCCAGAGCCCTATGCACACCGGCGGCAAAAGCCGCAGCCGCATGCAAGACGGGAGGCGATCCGACTTAACCTTAACGACTCGGGCACGTCGTCCGATCTGCGACGCGAGCATCCCGAGCCAAGAGGAATTACGGTTACTGGTACAGCCGGGGACTTGCACCCCGATTCTCCCAAATGCGCAGGATAACCGCGCATTCGTGCGTCTCCGCACCACCATCTAGGCCATCGATTATTACCGTCAAAATGGTATCACGCAAAAAGGCCTCGCACGCAGGCGAAGCCCAAGGTAAAAGCTATTGTTTGCGATAGGAAAATGCCGTGACGGCCGCAGCCTCTAGTGCTTGCCGCCGTGACTGTTGAGCCAGATATTGCGGCCCAGCATAAGCGCCAGCACCAGCGCGCTCACGTAGCCCATAAAGCCAATGACTGGGATACCAAACACAACCGGCTCGATACGCGCGTAGTACACCACCGACGAACCGATAAACAGACCGGCGATCACAATTGCCATCGACATGCGGTCGATAATTCCGCCCAGCTGTCGCAGCGCCTTATCGCTGCTCATGATCTGCGTGTTTACCTTAAGCTGGCCGCGCGTAAGCATACGCGAAGCCAAGCCCAGATACTCGGCCGCCTCGAGCGAGCCTTTTGCCGCGCGATAGCTGCTCGCGGCAAGATCGCGGCTCATCTCGCGCATGCGGGCGTAGGTGCTCTTCTCGTTTTTGATGTGCGTCTGGATGATCTGGATCATGTTGACGTTGGGCATGTACTCGGTCAACAGACCCTCGAGCGTCACCATGCCGCGGGCGAACATTGTCACCACGCTCGGCAGCTCAACGTCATTTTTGCGCGCGAGGTTTAACAGCGAGGTCAAAAACTCACCGATATCTAGGTCCTTAAGGTCAAGGCCCGCAAAGTCAGCCACGATAAAGTCCAAATCGGACAAAAAGGCCGAATGGTCAAGCTCGGCCGAATCGCCGCGCGTCACGGCAAAGCGCATGAGCGAATCCTTGAGCTTGGGCACGTCACCCTCGGCCACGGCGAAAATCATGTCCTTGACGATACCGCGATCGTGACTCGACATGCGTCCGACCATGCCCAAGTCGATAAAGTAGACGATGCCGTCCTTGAGAATGATGTTTCCCGCATGCGGGTCGGCATGGAAAAAGCCGTCGTCGAGCACCTGCGTCGAATAGTCCTCGACGATTGCGGCACCGATCTTTTCCAAGTCATAGCCCTCGGCCACCAAGCGTTCAGGATCGGCGATCGAAATGCCGTCGACGTAGTCCATGACCACCACGTGCTCGGTGCACAGGTCCAGATAGGATTTAGGGCACGTCACGCCATGAACGCTCTTATGGAACTCGTAGAAGTCGTTGAGGTTTTTGGCCTCGGCCAAAAAGTTGGTCTCCTCGCGAAACGAGGTCCACAACTCCTCGACTACGCCGTGCAGGTCAACGAATTGATCGGTGTTGACGAACTTGGAAACGATACGCACCACCGAGCGGATGATATCGATGTCCTGCGCCATAACCTGCTGCGCACCGGGGCGCTGCACCTTGACGGCCACGTCCTCGCCCGTCACCAGACGAGCGCGGTGCACCTGCGCGAGCGATGCGCTACCAAGCGGATTGGGGTCGATCGCATCGAACATCTCCCCCAGGCGCAGGCCGTATTCCTCTTCCAAGCAGCGGAGCACTACCTCGTACGGCACCGGCTCCACGTCGGAGCGCAAGCGGCGCAGCTCATCGCAAAAGCGTTGCGGCAGAATCTCGGACCGGTTGGCCAGAATCTGCCCCATCTTGACGAACATGGGGCCGAGTTCCTCGAGCAGGCGGCGCAAACGAACCGGCGTGAGGTTATCCCACACGCGGTACTTTTTGACCAGGCGAACGATCTGCCCAATGCGTTCGCGACGACCCGCCGGCGTGAGCTGGTATTCCTCGTCCGGCGCCATCGCGTCGGGCTCTTCGGGCACCATATCGACAGCGCGCGGCTTTTTGCGAGCGCCCGAGACGGCGGCATCGACCTCATCGACAACCGCCGCCTCGTCACCCAAGGGATCTAGATTGTTGTAATCGGTGGTGGAATCTGCCATCTGCGCTGCTACTCGGCCTCTTCGGTATCCTTCGCATCGTCGGGCTCAACGGACTCGACGGGCACCGAGGTCACGTTGTCCTCGACCGAATCGACGATGTCGCGCACATGGGCCAGGAAGGCCGTGCGCTCGGGGGCGGTCATAACGCGGACGCGAGCCAGAATGAGCTCGTCGAGCACGCGCTGGGCCGCGGTCTCGCCCTGCATGCCCAGACGCTCGGTCAGATCGGAGATGGTACCGCCGGCCTGCTCGAACATGTCGGACACACTGCGGGCGATATCGGGAGCGCCGGCGTCCTTGCGAACCTGCTCGCCCTTGGTATTAAGGTCGTCGAGAACCTTCTTGCTGCCCTCGACGGCAACGGCGGCGGCGCCAAAGCCAACGTTAATAGCGCCGTTAACAAGCTGATCGAGTTTCATAACCATGGTTGTCTCCAATCACAAACAACTGCATTGGCGTTCTTGTACCCAAGATTGAGCGAAAGCGACAAAGCGTTTTAGCGCTATTCGATCGACGGGAAATCCCTACCTCACGTTGTCGTTCATCGCGAAAGAGTTCTTCATGGCGCAGCTCGTGGTGTAGAGCACCTTGCCCAGTAGAGCATCGGTCTCCACCCGCACGCGCTCGGTAAACTCCTCGTTGGCGCGGGCAAGCTCGGCAGACACCTCGGCCTCGGGCAGGGTGGCTACGGCGGCGTCGACGTCATGGATCTGTTTGTGGCCCATGCCACCGACCTTCTCCTGATAGTCCTCCACAGCGCGGCCGCACTCATGGAAGCGAACGTCGGCCAGGGCGCCGATCAGGCGGTTGGCCCAGTAGAAGTTTTCGGACGTCACGCGAGCCTGTGTGTCGGCATAGTACTCGGGCATGGTCTCGACGTTGGCGTACAGCGGAACCAGCGCGTTAAACGAGTTGGAGCCAAAGGCCATCCACTGCACGGCGCGGTAGGCCGACTGTGCATAGGGGCGCAGCTGCAACACGGCAAGCTGGCTGTTGCGGTTGATGCCGATGGGACGATATGCGCCGCGCGTAGCGGGCGTGCCCTTGCTGCCGTAGCAGTCGTACTCCGTGCCCTGGTAGTGGCTCGAGAGTACGTACTTGATGTCCTCGATGGTCACCTTGCGCTCGGGCACGCGGCTCCAGGGGATATCGTCGCTCTCGGGCGTGTAGTCGGCCTCGGGACCATCCCACACGTCGCTGGGGTTGAGGCAACGCTGCATGTACCAGGCGCGCGGCGTGTTGTAGACGTGGTCGCTGTCGCTGTGCGAGCCAAAGGCCTCGCGCGGGTTAAAGACCGTCGCCGGACCGTCACCCCCGACGCCCAGCGTCAGGTCCAGATGCCACTCGGCCATCCAGGCGCGCAGGTCGGCGGAGCACATGTGATCGACCTGGGCGCCCTCGGCGTCATCCAGGTCAAAGCTGTCGATACCCAGCTGGTTGGGCATGGTCACATAGGCGTCGTCAGGCACGCGCTTGGCAATCCAGTGGTGACCGCCGATGGTCTCGAGCCACCAGATCTCGTCAACGTCGCTAAAGGCGATGCCGTTGTTCTCATAGGTGCCGTAGCGCTCAAGCAGGTCGCCCAGGATACGAACGCCGTCGCGGGCGGACTTGGCGTACGGTAGGACCAGGGTCACCATGTCCTCCTCGCCCAGGCCACCAGGTTGCGCCGGCACATAGCCGTCCTCACCCTCGTTGCCCTTGGCGGGCACGTAGTCCACGAGTGGGTCGGCGCCGCGGACGCGCTCGTTGGTGGTGAGCGTCTCGGTTGCGGACATGCCCACATTGAGCTCGTTGAAACCGGCCTCGGCCCAGATGCCGTGGCCCGGGACAACATCGGGGACGCTCGTGTAGCGCATGGGGTTATCGGGCAGTTCAACGGTCAGGTGACTCAGGACGCTCGTGTAGACGCGCGGCTGCTCGTCGGGATGCACCACGCGCATACGCTTGGGCTCAAACACCCCGTTGGACGAGTCCTCGTTACGCGCGACCAGGGTCGACCCGTCGTAGCTCGCGTTCTTACCAACCAAAATCGTTGTGCACGGCATGCGCATCCTCCTTGAGCGAAGAAATCAAACGGCAACAGTGTATCGCTTCGGCGCAGAAAGGGCGAAACCACGGCCTCGGCAGCCCCCGTGGTCAAAAAATGCCAAATATGAGTACTGTCACCAATTTAGTGGCAGCAAATTTCCCTGTAACGAGTGCCGAAAATCCCCATTTGCCCAAAAGCAAGACAACGTTATTCCCCATAAGTTCAATAAAATAGGCTTCCTAACGATAATGGATACCGTTAGGAAGCCAAAAAGACGTAAGACATATGTGACTATCTTGGCAACAGTACTCATATTTGGCATTGTTTGACCACGTGGTATATAGCTAACCCCCTCAAACAGCCCAAAACGCCTATTTCGATGCGCGCTCCGCCGCCTCAATCACGTGTTTGGCGAGAATCGCGGTGGTCACAGCCCCCACGCCGCCCGGCACGGGCGTGATGGCGTTAACGACCGGCTCCGCAGCATCAAAATCGATGTCCCCGACCAGCTTGCCAGCGGCCTCGTCCCAGTTAATGCCAACATCAATGATCGTCTGGCCCTCGCGAACGGCATCCGCGCCAATCGTGCTCGCGCGTCCAACGGCCGCAACAACGATATCGGCAGAACGGCACTCGGCAGCAAGATCGCGTGTATGCGTATGGCACGTTGTCACCGTGGCATTGCGAGCCGTAAGCATGGCGGCAACGGGACGACCAATCACCAGAGACCGACCGACGACCGCAACCTTGGCCCCATCCAGCTCAACACTGTAATGGTCCAGCAACGCCAACACGGCCTCGGCCGTGCAGGGAGCAAAGCCCTCGCCACGACCCGAAAGCGTGGTAAGCAGCGAGGCCGGCGTCATGGAGTCAACATCCTTGGCGGGATCGAGCGCCGCGGCAACCGCATCCTCGTCAAGTCCAGCGGGCAGCGGGCGAAACACTAGGCAGCCATGAACAGCGGGGTTGGCATTGATGTCTTTAATAGCCGCCAGCAGTTCATCCTGCGAAACATCGGCAGGAAGCAAAACGCGGCGAGCCTCAATGCCAACCTTCTCGCAGCGCTTGAGGGCACCGCGCTCGTAGGACAGGTCGTCCTCGCGCTCGCCCACACGAACAATGGCCAGCGTCGGCACAACGCCGCGTTCGCGCAAAGCAACGCAGCGAGCAACGAGCTCCTCGGTCAAAGCACGGGCAACGGGAGCACCCTTAAGCAGCTCGGCCATGGCTATCCTCTCTTCCTTGCAGCGTCGGAGGCGCGGCGCGCCAGCGCATCAGCGCGCGGCAACCATGTGTCGAGTAACTCATCACACGCCGTCTCGAGCTCCTCAGCACGAGCGCGATCCTTCATAGACGTGGTGTTCGCAAAGAGCGTCAAACTCGCGCCCTGCATAGCGGCACGGCAGAACACGGCGCCGCACGCCACATCGGACAGCAGTTGACGCGAACCCTTGTCGGCCATGTCCTCGAGTAGCGCCAGCGCACGCCCGCAGGCATCCATAATGCGATACGGCGGCATAGCGGCCACATGCAGCGCATCCTGAATCGCCGCAGGTCGAGCCGGATCATCACGAGGAATACCGTATGCCGCAGATACCTGGCCGTATGCACGAACATCCTCGGCAACCAGGCCCACAAGCTCCTGCGCCAACTCGTCTGCCTGGGCAAACGCGCGCGTCAGATCGTCTGCGCGATCGGCAAGCGCAGGGTTTGTCGCACCGTAGCGGGCAACCATTCCGCACAGTGAGGCGCCCAGCGCGCCCACAAAGGCGCTCGCGCTGCCACCGCCGGGAACCGGCTCGCGCGCGGCCAGCGCCTCGGCAAACCCGCGGCAGGTCTTGTCCATCATCTCTTGGCTCATACGCATGCACCTTCAAGTCGTATGCATCGGTCGGGTGGCAACCGCCGACCGACCGCATCGATCACATAATGGTGCTAAGTCTAGCCCATAAGTACTCAAGCGTCAGCGCACCTGGCCATCGCGGATTTCTATGACGAACGATAGGCGTCGGCACCGCAAACATGGAACACATGGCCCACCTTTCGGGACTTCCGGACGTCACAAACTGGGGCATATCTATAAACAAGGAACCTGTTGGGGCAACGCCCGCGTACACGCGACCCTTTAAAACAACGGGCACCTCACCCCGGGGAGGGCCGACGGCATCGGCCCTCCCCTCTTTTGCGCCCGGACATATTGCCACTTGCCGGCGCAAATCCGGCCCTCAGAATGGGACACATGGCCCACCCGAACGAGCCGCTCGCGCGTACAGTAAAGGCAGGTAATCCATGGGCGGTTACAGATCGAGGAGGACACGACCATGAAAAAGAAGGCCTTTGCGATTCTCACCCTCTGCATCAGTCTCTTTGCCGCAGTTGCCCTGGTGGGCTGCGGTGGCAGCGGCGGCGCTACCGGAAGTGGCGGTGGCGGCGGAGCAGAAAAACCAGCCGTGGATATGAGGACCGACTTCATTTGGTTTAAGGTCGAGGTCCCCGAGGGCGTCGAGATCACCGACGTTGCCGGCGACACGGCCGATAGGGCCCAGTTTAAGTTCACCGAGAGCGAGCACGCCAGCGACCGCTTCATCCCCGTCTTCGATCCTGACAAGAACGCCGATGAACTGTTCGACTACGAGGCCAAATGGAAGGCCAACTCTGGATGGACCGAGAGCGATCCCGTTAAGTACAACGGCAAGACCTGGCGCAGTGCCTACTTCACGCACTCGGGCGGCGTAACGACCGAGTACTTCACCGACGTTGACGGCGGCAGTGTGTACGTGCGTATCGACAACGTCGAGGAACACAAGGACGCCGTCGAGACCATGATGAAGTCCCTGGAGTTTGCCGATGATATCGCCGAGGCAAAGACCGAGGCCATGGACGTCAAGCTCGACGATATCGAGATCAAGCGCTAAGCGACTGGCGAGCGCAACGGAAAACACGGTCGCAGTGCAAACAAGCGACGGTACCCCAGCGCTTCGTACCCAGGGAGGGCCGGTAAACCGACCCTCCCTTTCTTATGCCTGTAGCCGACGAACGCGAGGATGCCGGACGTCGGAACCGCCCCAAATGTGGCAACAGTACGAAAACGACAAACGCCCCAACACGTCCGCCCGCCGATTTATTGTGCCGCGCAGACAATTAAACCAGCATCTTTAAACATCTGAGCAGTATAGTGACCAAAACTATCGCATAACCGCACTCTGCGAATGGAGAAGTTATGACCGAACATCACGCCATCAGCCGCCGAGCATTTACGTTGGGCCTTGGACTCGCGGCGTTGTCGCCACTTGCAAGCCTGCCCGAAACCGCGGGATTGGGCCTTCCCGTGCGCGCGGCATTTGCAGACGACGCTGCCACAGCGTCGGTCAGCCTCGACAATTTCGTCATTCGCCTTCGCCCCGCGGGCTATTTTCGTACCGCAAGCGTTAACGAAGACGGCAACGTCATCGGCAACGTCTGCCATCTGTTTAATGACGGCACGTCCAGCAAGCTCATCCTTGAGAACGTAACGACCAAGAATGACGATACAAACTGGTATGCTATCCGCACCTTGCTCAATTTCGAAGAGCATAAAAAGACGGGCTACAGCATTTGGTCGGTCGATGGCGACTCGGACAAAGACGGAAAGGTCATCCACGTATGGAGTGGCGAGCATGACGGCAAGCCCAGCCGCTCTTTTGCGTTCGAGCGTCAATCAAACGGAACCTATATCATCCGAGACCGCACGGTCGAGAAAGAAACCGAGAAAAAAGACATTAAGTACCTGGCAATAGAATCGAACGGCGAAGACCAGGACAACAATAAGATCTGCCATAAGAGTAAGAGCATTCCGTGGGAGCTCGAACTTATCGGTTACGACATGAAAAAGAACGATGCCACGGTTAGCAGCCTCGACTGGATCACGTACAGCAGCTACGTCGATGGGCCATGTTGGATGAAATACGTCGACGACGACAAGTTCCTCGACGAGCTGAGCATCCCGGGTACGCACGATTCGGGCACCTGTAGCGTGGACAACGACACCGAGCCCCAATCCTCGCAAGTAAAATGCCAGCAGGATTACATTCCCACGCAGTTGCTCGAAGGCATTCGCTATTTTGATATCCGGCTCGGAAAGGGCGACAACCCCGGTATCGACCACGGGGATTACTACCTGCTCAAAAAAGACGCGTACTTTATGCATCTTTCCGATGTCATAGGCTACTTCAAAACGTTTTTGAACGAAAACCCGACAGAAGCGCTCATCATGCTTGTATCACGAGGCAACGACGAGGCTACCGACGAAAGTGTTACGACGGCTTTCGCCAAGGTTTTGGACGACAACCCCAAACTGTTCTATACGTCGAGCCGAATCCCCACGCTACACGAGGTGCGCGGAAAGATCGTTCTGCTGCGTCGATTTAGGCTCGCCGGCAACAGTGTAAGCGGCCACACGTGGGGCCTCGACCTTACCGAATGGGATGACAAGATCAAGGCTCACTCCGACAGCGCCACTATGTGTCTCGTCCAAGACGCGCGGGGCTTTGAAGCCGCGGGGGAAACAGGCGACAAAGAGCCCTATTGCACCAAGGTATACGCCCAGGACAAGTACAAACTCACGGGAACCGACAAGCTCAGCTGGGTCGATAATGCGCTGAAGGAAACGTCCGGGCGCACGCGCAACGAGGTAGATGTCGAGGACGATAACGGGGCCAAGGAGAAAGTTCTGGAGCGTTGCTGGTCTATCAACTACACCAGCTGCACGGGCTTGTCGCACGGAGGCAATCCTTTTACCTCGGCACGAGTAGTCAACGAGCATCTGTATAAGAGCCCGTACATCAATCCCAGCGGCATCGAGGATACAAAGCCAGATTACCTCAAGCACATTGGCATCATCGCATCCGACTTTGTTGATGCGGCGCTGGCCCGGAGCATCTATCAGCGCAATTACGATACGGAGCACAAGCAGACGGCTTCGTACTATCTCCCGTACTATCTCCCGACCCGCATACGCATGACGTACGGCGACTCGCTGAGCGATGCCTCATTCCAGGATGGCAAGACCGTTGGCGAGGGTCATTTCCGCCTTGCCGACAGCAGCAACGTACTCAATGTAGCGGCTTCGGGCCGTGCATTTGCCATCGAATACGTTGATGTCGACGCCTTGGGCAACGAGACCGCTACAGGGCTGCAGGGCTCCGTACCCATCGATATCGACCCACGCGCGCTGACGCCCCATTTTGAGGGACTTGAAGGCCTTAAGGCCGGCGAAGACGCGCGCGCCAAGATTGCGGCATCACTCGAGGGCAAGCTCGAAACCGATGCCTGCACGGCCCAGCTCGAGTTTGTGCACGACGCGAACGGCGCTCCGGGCACAGCAATGGCCGAGGGCGAAACATTTGCCGCAGGAACGTACTGGGTGCGCGTGAACGGTCTCTTGGGCAACGCGGCGCAGAACTACACGCTCGCCAGCGACGGAGCCGCAAGCTTTACCGTAGCGGCCTCGGACAGTGCAGGCGGCACCGGCACCGGCAGCGGCACGGGTTCCAGCGCAGGCAGCGCTGATAAGAGCGGTAAGGGCAACAAGGGCAAGGGCTCGGGCGGAAAACTCGCCGACACGGGCGACGGCTCTGGCGTTGCCGCCGGGCTCGCTGCCGCCGCCGTGGCGACAACGGTCGCCGGCGCGGCGATGTTTGCCAGTGATGGTGAAAACAACGAGGACGTTGTCGAATAGGCAAGCCGGCCTTTTAGACACATCGACTCAATCGGGGGCGCAGAACACCGTTCTGTGCCCCCGATTTTTACCTTGGTCCGAACGCCGCTATCGGCTACATCACCATGTTCAGCGCGTTAACAAACTCCTGGGCCTTCGCACGGCTGCTCAGGCTAAAGACGCAAGCGGTCAACAGACGATTGCGCAGAAAAACATCGCGGCCTTTGATTCTATTGACGCCCGTAATGTCCTTAAGATAAACAATCTCGGTGTGCTTGCCGCCAAAAGTGCCCTTCTTGAGTACCTCAATGCGGTTAGGGTAGATCTTGACGTCTTTATACCTACCCGAACCTTTGTCCTGGAATAGCAGCGTGTTGTTGTCCATACGCGTCACTCCCGTGGGGTTCGCTAAAACTGTCTCTATGGCCACATTTTAGTCACTTCGGGAATCCTGCACGAAGGCGCTAGACGACATTGAAATTCGAGTCCGTGCGAAGACCTTTAATGAAGTGCCCAGTACTTCCCCGCAACACAAAAAACGGGGCAGTCCGCACTTCTGCGGACCGCCCCGTTCCTCCAACTATCGCATCGCAGCGCCAACCGGCTGCGCTTCCCTACTTCCCAAATAGCGCACCCAGCAGGCCGCGGCGTTTGGGCTTCTCCTCTCGGCAGGAGCCCTCGGCCACCGCTGCAACCTGGCGCGGTTGCTCGCCGCCTCCACGGCGCACGATCTGGTATAGGAACGGAGATTTAACATATTTGACCTCGATGGGCGTGGCGTGTACGGTGCTCTCACCGGACAAATGCAGGCTCGGGCTGAGCGGCGCCACGATATGCGTTTCGCGCTTGTCGCCAAACACTACCGCGGCCGCGCGGCCCGTCTGGCCGTTTACGGCAATGCGCACCTGCTCGCCATCGCGGCCATCCGTCGCCGGACGATCGACAAAGTAGACCGGCACCATCACCAGGCCATCCTTATGCTTGCGGGCCTTGCGCGCCCAGGTTCGGATGCTCTTTTTATTGAGCCCCAGCACCGCCTCGGCATCGTTGCCGGCAATGTCGAGCGCCAACTTATCAATGACCACCTGGTCCTTGGTAGACGCATCGACGGAGACGACGCGGAAGTTGCCTTCCTGCATGGCCGGGTCAAACGGCCCAACCTTGGCAAAGTCCCACGGCTCCAAAATGCCCATAAGGCGAACATCCAGGTAGTTTGCCCTGGGATACGCCCAGTCGAGCACCTCGTAGTACACCAGGGTCTCCTTGCTCAGGCCCTTGCCCGGGAAGGACGCCATCATGCGCAGGTCCGCCAGCGCCATGGGGAAATAGAAGAGCATCATGTCGTTTTGGATCGCATCTTCCACGTCGTGCCCGGCAAAGGCGTCGGGGTACTGGCGCACCAGCTGCAGTGCGTTGGCACGTGCCTGCTGCGGCGAGATTTCGCAGGGAATGCCCTGCTCCGGCACATACTCTGCACCCACGCCCATGGTCAGACGCTTGCTGAAGGTACCGGGCTTGAGCAGGTCGGCAATGCCGATCTTGTTGCCGCAGGACGGGCACTCAAAAACACGCTGCGTTGACTCGCCCTCAAAGGACGCTCCGCAGAAGGGGCAAGGAATGCTCACATGCGTAGCCTCTTGGAACTCTTGCGCCGTGCCGCGATCCTCCCATAGCAGATGTTCCAGGACCGACTGATTGCGCCAGTGCGAATTGAAAAAATACCAGTCCGGGTCCTCCGGGCGCTCGAGTTGCGACACATGCGTGAGCTTGAGCAGTCCATCCACCACCGTCAACGGCGTATGGCGAATGCCCAAAGCGCTCTTGGGCTCTCCGGCGTCCGCCTGCCACGGAATGACCGTACCGCAATAGGCACACTCAAAGCTGCGCTTAGCCTGGTGCGAGTACATAGGGCCGCCGCAGTTTTGACATTTAATGGCAAACATCTCGTCCATGGAAACGTCCTCCTTTGCACAGGGGCTGTCGACATTAAGTATGTCGAGCAAACAGGCACATGCCCATACCCATGTGGCCCAAAATGGACCACCCAGGCAGACGAGAAGGCTCGCTCGTTAGCGCCGGCAGACTATTGCTGCATTTTCTGAGCATCGGTGCACGGCGCCCCCGCGCGAGCTACACTATCCCCTTAAACATGATTGTGAGGACGACCGCTATGCTATTTGTAAATCGGCTGGTACATACGCTTGTTCCCGGCAGCGAGGGCGAGCCGGTCGATGCATCTTGCCGCACCAACGCGGGCTTTGCCGCAAGCCTCATCTGCATTGGACTCAACATCACCCTGTGTCTGGCCAAGGGCATCGCGGGCCTGCTCGCCGGTTCCGTCTCCCTCATCGCCGACGCTTTCAACAACCTCTCCGATGCCTCGAGCAACATCGTGAGCCTGCTCGGGTTTCGCCTTGCCAGCCGCCCGGCAGACGAAGGCCACCCCTATGGCCACGGCCGCTACGAGTACCTGGCCGGTCTGTTTGTCGCCGTCCTGGTTTGCGCCGTCGGCATCAACCTGATTCTCGAGTCGGTCACCAAGATCATCAAGCCTTCCCCCACTGCATATTCGGCGCTCTCTTTAGCCGCCCTCGTCTTGTCCATGCTGGTTAAGCTCTGGATGGCCGCGTTCAACCGCACGCTGGGCGACCGCATCGACTCGGAAACGCTAATTGCCACGGCGCAGGACTCCAAAAACGACGTCATCACCTCGGGCTCGGTCTTGGTGGCGGCGCTTATTTCGCAGACGACCGGCTTTGACCTCGATGGCTGGGCAGGCCTGGGTGTGGGCATCTTCATCTGCATCAGCGGCATGGGCCTGGTGCGCGACGCCATCAGCCCTCTGCTGGGACAAGCGCCCGACCCAAAGCTCGTCCAGGAAATCCGCGACAGGATTATGGCCTATCCGCAAGTCCTGGGCACACACGACCTGATGGTGCACGACTACGGCCCCGGTCGCCAGTTCGCCAGCGCACACGTGGAAATGCCCGGCGAGGGCGATGCATTTGAGCACCACGAGATTCTGGACACCATCGAGCACGACATCAAGCGCCAGATGGGCATCGACATCACGCTGCACTGCGACCCCATCGCCACAACCGGCGACGACCTGCGCGGCTGGGTCAAACGCGGCGTCATGCAGATCGATCCCGCGCTCTCCATCCACGACCTGCACGAGCACGACGGCTTCGTTTCGTTTGACTTGGTGCGCCCCGACGGCTTTGACATATCCGACGAGGAGCTGCTGGAGCTCGTCACGCGCATCGTGCACGAGCGCCGGCCCGATGCCTCGTGCGTCGTTACGTTTGACTCGGGCTTTAGTTCGCCCGAGCGTCCGGCCGAGCAGCTGTAGCCCCGCTCCGCTCGTCAGCTAGTTTCCCTGCGCGCCCGAGATGCCGTTTTGCAGGGCGTTCCAGGCATCCGTCGCCATGCCGCCCAAGTTCTGCGCGGTATCGCCCAGATTTTGTGCCGTATCGCCCAGCTCTTGCGCCTTGTCTCCCAACTCCTGCGCCTTGTTGCTCAAGTCCTCCAGCGTATTGGAGCTCGAGCTGTCGGTACCGCTTTGGCCGTCGGACGAGTTGCCCGAACTGTTCTTGTGCGTGAGTTGAATTTCGAGGTTGCCGTTGTCGTTATAGTAGGCAGAAGTAACGACCCAGTTGGCATCGACGATGGGCGTTGAGCCATCATCAGTCAGGACCACGGCATTCGAAAGATCGGCGCCGCGCGACTTGAGGATCTTCTTGGCGCTGGACCAGTACTGCCCCGGGATATCGCTCAGATCGACGGTGCTAGACGAGGCGGACTCGGTTTGCTCGGCAGTGGTATCGGCCGTTGAACTCCCTCGCTTGTTGAGCATGCCCGACACGATGGCAAACACAACCGACAGCGCAAAGAAGATCGCCAGTACGATGAGGATCTTCTTGATCACGCTCGACGAACGCGACGGCTTCTTCTCCTCGTCCTCGCCATATTGCGGAATCGACTTGGGGTACTCGCGATACGGCTCCCGCGACTCGTAGCGAGGCTGCGCCGTGCGAGGCATATACGTCGTCTGCTGAGGCTGCGGAATGGGATTCTGCGGCAGGTCATCATAGGGATTCGGCGTCGAGGCGGCATAAGAATCCTGCGGCGCGTAATCAAACGGGTCCGGAGCTGCGCTGCCATAGGGGTCTTGCGAAGATGCAGCGTAAGAATCCTGCGCCGTGTCGCCATAGCCCATAACCCGGGTGGGCTCGGCAGAAGGCTGCGTCGCGGCGGGGTCGGTATAGCTGGGGTTGGGAACAGCGCGGGTCACATCGGCGCTATCGCCAGCCTGCGCGGAACCGTAACCGCCCATCACGGTTGTCTTGTCCTGATCCATGCAACGATTCCTTTCCGTCGCGCGTGAGCCTCAAGTTATCCATGCATTCTACCCGCGCAAAAGCCTATGATGGGCAGAGTCCGTCGGTATCTACAAGACATGCGCGGGCCTAAGGATCAAAAAGCCCCGCCGGGCCTTGTGTGGGCACGGCGGGGCGGACAAGCAGCTATGGACAGCAGACTTAGAACAGGCCGGTGATGTTGCCGTCGTTGTCGACGTCGATGTTTTCGGCCGCGGGCACCTTGGGCAGGCCCGGCATGGTCAGAACACTGCCGGTCAGCGCGACCACAAAGTGGGCGCCGGCAGAAACCTTGAGCTCACGCACGGTGATGCGGAAGTTCTCGGGAGCGCCCAGGGCCTTGGCGTTGTCACTAAAGCTGTACTGCGTCTTGGCGACGCACACCGGCAGGTTGCCAAAGCCGTTCTCGCGCAGCTCGGCGAGCTGGCGCTTGGCGGCCGGCGTAAAGTCAACGCCGTCGGCGCGGTAGACCTTGGTGGCAACGGCCTCGAGGGCATCAGCGACATCAGCGCCGTCCTCATAGGCAAACTTGAGCTCGCTCGGCTGCTCAATCAGACGCATGACCTCATCGGCCAGCTCGAGCGCGCCCTCGCCGCCCCTGGCCCAGACCTCGGAAAGCTTAACGTTGACGCCAAGCTTCTGGCACTCGGACTCGATGAGCGCAAGCTCGGCCTCGGTGTCCGTCGGGAAGCGGTTGATGGCGACCACGCAGGGCAGACCATAAACGTTCTGGATGTTGTCGACGTGACGCAGCAGGTTGGGCATGCCAGCCTTGAGTGCCTCGAGGTTCTCCTCGTTGAGGTCGGCCTTGGCGACGCCGCCGTTGTACTTCAACGCACGAGCGGTCGCGACGATCACGACGGCGCTGGGGCGAACGCCCGTCATGCGGCACTTGATGTCGAGGAACTTCTCGGCACCCAGATCGGCACCGAAGCCGGCCTCGGTAATGGCGACATCGCCAAAGCGCATCGCCATACGCGTGGCCATGATAGAGTTGCAGCCGTGGGCAATGTTGGCGAAGGGGCCGCCGTGGACAAACGCGGGCGTGCCCTCGAGCGTTTGCACCAAGTTGGGCTTGAGCGCGTCCTTAAGCAACGCGGCCATGGCACCCTGGGCCTTAAGGTCGCGTGCACGGACAGGCTCGCCGGCAAAGCTGTAGCCGACGACGATCTCACCCAAGCGTTCCTTGAGGTCGCTGATGCTCGTAGACAGGCACAGGATTGCCATGACCTCGGAGGCGACGGTGATATCGAAGCCGTCCTCGCGCGGCACGCCCTGGGCCTTACCGCCAATGCCGTCGATGACGTGGCGCAGCTGACGGTCGTTCATATCGACGACGCGCTTCCAAGTGATGCGCTTAACGTCAATACCGAGCTGATTGCCCTGCTGGATGTGGTTATCAAGCATGGCGGCCAGCAGGTTATTGGCGGCACCGATGGCATGGAAGTCACCGGTAAAGTGCAAGTTGATATCCTCCATGGGGATGACCTGAGCCCAGCCGCCGCCGGCAGCGCCGCCCTTAACGCCAAAGACGGGGCCGAGCGAAGGCTCGCGCAGGGCCACGGCGCTCTTGACGCCGCGACGACGCAGGCCGTCGGCCAGACCGATGGTCGTGGTGGTCTTGCCCTCACCCGCAGGCGTTGGGTTGATAGCGGTCACGAGGACGAGCTTGGCCTGGTGATCAGTCGGCTCGTTGAGCAGTGAATAGTCGACCTTAGCCTTGTCGAAGCCGTACGGAAGAAGGTGCTTAACGTCGACGCCGGCGTTCTTGGCCACCTCGGTAATAGGCAGCGGCGTGACAGAACGTGCGATTTCGATGTCAGTAGGCATGGGCGGTCCTTTCGTTACCGGATGAGAAAAAGACCAATCCAGCATAGCACGCGCGCGCAATGGTAAAACGCCCGCAACCGACGAACGGCGATATGTTTACCCGATACCCAGCGATAGCCTACAGATGCGCTAAAACAAGCCCATTCCTAAACGGTCGGTTCAATACCCAAATGCTCGAATGTGCGAAGCGTTGCCTGGCGGCCCTGCGGCGTACGAATCATCAACCCGCACTGCAGCAAATAGGGCTCATAGACATCCTCGAGCGTGCCCGGGTCCTCGCCCACCGCGCTGGCAAGGGTCGTAAGTCCCACGGCACGACCGGAGAACGTCTTAGCAAGCGTCTCCAAAATGCGAATATCCATCCAGTCCAGCCCGAGCTCGTCGATCTCGAAGAACTCGAGCGCCTGACGGCAGATATCGAGCTCGATGGGGCCGTTGCCGCGCACCTGTGCGTAATCGCGCACGCGCTTGAGCAGGCGGTTGGCAAGACGTGGCGTGCCGCGCGAACGCGAGCCGATCTCGAGCGCACTAGGATGGTCGATCGTCACGCCCAGGATAGTCGCCGAGCGCGTCACAATCTGCGCGAGCTCCTCGACCGTGTAGTAATCCAGGCGATATGAAATGCCAAAGCGGTCGCGCAACGGGCCGGTCAACATGCCTGAGCGGGTCGTTGCCGCTACCAGCGTAAACTTGGGAATATCCAGGCGAATCGAGCGCGCCGCCGGACCCTTGCCAATCACGATATCGAGGGCAAAGTCCTCCATCGCGGGGTACAGGACCTCCTCGACCGAACGGTTGAGGCGGTGGATCTCGTCGATAAACAGCACATCACCCGGCTGCAAGTTAGTAAGGATGGCCGCTAGGTCGCCCGTGCGCGCGATGGCAGGGCCACTCGTGGTCTTGATCTGAGCGCCCAGCTCGTTAGCGATAACGGTGGCCAGCGTGGTCTTGCCCAGGCCCGGAGGACCCGAGAAGATCACGTGGTCGAGCGTCTCGCCACGGCTCTGCGCCGCTTCGATCAACACGCGCAGGCTTTGCTTGATGTGCTCCTGGCCGCAGTAATCGTCCAGGCGCTGAGGGCGCAAAGTGCGGTCGACATCGAGATCCTCGGCCGTCAGCTCCGAGCCCACCATGCGCTCGCCGTGCGCCATGGATGCCGCCGGCGAGTTACCGGGCGTCGCCCACAGGTCCTGAGAGTCATCGGCTTCCCACATCACGCATCCATTCCGAGTCGCTTAAGCGCCGCGCCGAGCAGATCCTCGACACGCATATCCTGCCCATCATACCCGCTCAGAGCGACATCGGTCTCCTGCGGGCTAAAGCCCATGGAAAGGAGTGCCGCACGGGCATCGTCGATGGCCGAGGGAGCGGCAGCGGGCACGGGCATCGCAACCTGTCCGGGAATCACGTCGACTGGCACAAAGCCTTTGTCCTTGGCAAAGGTGCTCTTGAGCTCCAGGATCAGACGCTGAGCTGTCTTTTTGCCCACACCGGGCACCTTGGCCATGCCCTTGTCGTCCTCGGCCATCACCAGCGAATACAGCTGCCCCACGGTATAGGTAGAAAGCACGGCGAGCGCCAAGCGCGGACCAACACCCGAGACGGACACGAGCCGGTCGAACATCGTGCGCTCATCCTTTGAGGAAAAACCGAAAAGTGTCATGGCGTCCTCGCGCACCTGCATACGCGTGTAGAGGCGGACCTCGCCGTCGGGCGTCGGCAACGTGGCCGCAGTGCTGCCGGAAATGCCGAGCTCAAAGCCAACGCCCGACACATCGACGACAGCCGAGCTCATCGTGGCCTCGACAAGCGTTCCGTGGAGCTGGGAGATCATCAGTATCCGGTTCCTCTCTGTTGATAGAACTCGCCGCCGGTAAGCGCCCGGGTGCGGCTGAGGTTAACGTGGCAGATGGCGCAGGCCAGGGCATCGGCGGCATGGTCGGGATGTGGGTCGTGGTCGAGCTGTGTTAGCGTGCGTACCATGTAGGCGACCTGCCGCTTGTCCGCGGCGCCGGTGCCCACCACAGCCTGTTTGATCTGCATGGGCGTGTACTCGCCAATCTCGAGCGCGCACTCCGAAAGCGCCACAAGCGCAGCACCGCGGGCATGCGCCGTGGGGATGGCCGAACGAACGTTGGCGCCAAAGTAGATGCTCTCGACAGCAGCTGTGTCGGGTCGATAACGCTCGACGACGTCCTTAAGGTCATGGGCGATATGCGAGAGGCGCACCGCGAGCGGACTTCCGGCACTGGTCTCGATGCAGCCATAGGCACGGCAGCGAACCTCGCCACGCCGCTCCTCGATAATCCCCCAACCCGTATGAGCCAAACCGGGGTCAATGCCCAAGATAACCAAGCCGACCTCCCCTCGTCACCAGCACAGCACAAGGCAAAGCCCCGCGCATCATTCACGAACGTCTGTTCTAGAATAACACAACAGCGACCGTATCTAGCAAGCAAGGTTGAACCATAGGTTGAGCATAAGTCAGCGAGCGAGTCCCTGCCGTGGCAAGGTGTCGCGAAAGAGGAGCGCCGCGTACTTTTGTACGCAAGCGACGGTTTGAGCGGCAGATTGCCCGGCAGGGGCTCGCGCAGCGTCGACTCGTTACGCGGTTTGGTAAAACCGCGTAACCTTGGCCCTATCCCCAGTTTAGTTCTGAGAGAAGAACGGGAATTGTCGGGGATCAACCGGCGGATGCGGCATCGGGCCACCCTGGGGACTACCTTGCGAGCCGCCCTGACCGCCCATCATCTTATCGATGGCGTCCTGGACCTCGCCCTCAAACTTCTTCATGCCCTCGTGCAGGCGGCGCTGGCCGTCCTCGGAGCGCAGCTCCTCCATCTGCTCGGGCGAAATACCCAACAGGTCACCCAGTATGCCCATCATCTCGCCACGCATGCGCTCGCTTGTATCCTCGTCGGCAAAGCGGTTCACCTCGGCGCGCGCCAGCGAATCGACCGTCATACGCTCCTTGCCGTTAAGCCCCAGGTCGGACCACGCGAGCATATACGGCCAGGCACGCTCGGCAAACGAACGGGCCGAGACGATCGGCGCCGTCGGTAGCATGCGACGAGCAGCCTCACCCTGGCGTACAAGCATCAGCAGCAGCGAGCAGGCCTCAGGCTTGCCAGCGGCCATCGGGATGTCGTCGAAAGATCGATTGCGGTCCACGTGCGCCCCGAGCGCGCCATCGACCTCACCCGGCTCAAGCCCGCCAAGCAGCTGTGCCGCGCGGTCGAGCATATCGACCGGACCGTCGAGCGTCGAGAGCGCCTGCGCCAGCACGCGCTCCATACAATCTTCCACCGCGTTGAGCGTCACGAGCTCTTGGGGCACCACGGCAGACGTGCGGTTGCGCACACGCGCCACAAACTCAAGCGTCGACAGGTACACATCGCCAAAGGGCGCAAAGTCGCCCTGGTAGCCGCCGCAAAGCGCCGGCGCCGCCAGCGCGTACTCGGTTTTGGACAGCGGGCTCAGCGCCATCGCACCCAGCTCGAGCGCCGTGTCCTCCAGCATGAGGCCCAGCGTGCGCGAGCGCAGACGCTCGGCATCGCCCGCCGACACGTCGCGATCAAGTACGCGCGCCGCATCCGGCGCATCGCGCTCGACGGTGCGAATGTGCAGGCGCTCAGCGATTGAGCGAACAGCGGAACAGCGGGCGGCCTCGGCTTCCTCCTGCGCCGGCGTAAAGATGCGATTGCGCCCCAGCACCAGACCAATTACGTTACGAGGACCCAAGGCATCGACGGCAAGCGCTGCCAACAGGGACGACGGCAAATCGCCCTCGAGCGCCACCACGGCACGCGATGCACCGCGGGCGCGAGCATTGTCGCGCACGGCAAGCACCAGCGCCTGCCACAGCCACTCCTCGGAGCGAAACTGGGGCAGCTCATGGTCCTCCAGGGCATCGAGCATCACGCCGCGCTGAATCTCCTGAACCAGCAGGCTCTCCTCAAAACACGGCGCCTGGGCCACCACACGGCCGCAATCGTCGAGCACAAACGACCCGCCGGTATACACCGACTCGTCATAGGCGCCGACCGGCGCCATGCAGGCAAACCACACGCTGCGCTTGGAGGCGATCTTGCGGTAGGCACCGCTGCGCACGGCGGCGACGGCGGCGGTCTCGCGATCGGTCATGTCAAACGCATTAAACTGGAAATAGGCAATGAGGTCGACGCCGGTCGGCAGCATCTCGAGCTCGCGGTCCAGGTCAAACACCACAGCGATGCGCACGCCGTCCACGTCAAACACCGGAGGCGCCCAACGCGCGTCGTTGCTCTCGCCACGCTGCAGGGCAATACTTGTGCGCGCGGGCACCACGCGACCGTCTTTGAGCATCATATAGTCAAGCAGGGGCTGGCTCTCAAACGAAACCGCAGCGGGCACGATGCAGATCATATCGAGCTCTTGGATGCGCTCGGCAACGCCCGTCAGGCCCGTCAACATATCGTGCTCAAAATCGGCAGCGCCCACCAGGCTGCCCGGCATGGCGCCCATAAAGAGCGGGGCCGGAACGCACAGCACGCGCGCGCCGCGCTCATGAGCCAGGCGAGCCTGGTCCTCGATGCGGCCGCAAATGCCCTCAATGTCACCCAGGCGCATATCGATCTGTGCAAGTGCGAGCTTCATGGCCAAGCCCTTCCCGTCGTAAACCATCGTTGTCGTAGTAAAAGCGCCGGCCGCATAATGCAGCCGGCGCTCGCATGTGCATATGCTAGCTATGATACCCCGAGCGGGGGCGCGCTCCTAGAACGTCGCGGACCACAGCCCATGCAGGTTGCAGTAGGCATAGACGGTACCGGTCTTGGAGCCGCCAGCGAAAAACGTCGTGGGCTTCATGCCGGGCTCAAGGTAATGGACCTCCAGGCGGCCCTCGGCCTCAAGCGCGATCCACTCGATATAGTGCTCGGGCAGCATGGGATGCTCGGTCGAGCCCACACGTGCGCGAATGACGTGGCCGTCGCGCTCAATCTCGACAACAGGCACATGCTTCTCGTGCGCCGCATCCTCGGTGTTCGCCGTCAGCTCCGTGCAGCCGGCAGGGGTTGCAACGCCGTCGCCAAGGGCGGCAACGAGCTTGCCGTCGGAGTCCTTAAAGAATTTCGCCATGATGTTCTCCTTTGCTGATGTGCCAATATTCCTGATGCTTCTTATGCCCAAAGGCAGGCGAACCATCCCCGGCATGGCAAATGAACACATAACGAGCGAGGCTAGCGACCGTCGCCGCCCAGCAGCGCCAGAACATCTTCGCGCGTAAACAGTGCCGACGAGATACCGTCGCCGCCGAGCACGCTGTTGACCAGATCGCGCTTGGACTCCTGCATCTGCATAATGCGTTCCTCGATCGTGTCCTTGGCGATGAGTTTGTACACGGTCACGGTGTGCTGCTGGCCAATACGGTGGGCACGGTCGGTCGCTTGGTCCTGCGCCGCCACGTTCCACCACGGGTCGTAGTGGATGACCACGTCGGCAGCCGTCAAATTAAGGCCCACGCCGCCCGCCTTGAGCGAAATCAAGAACACCGGCACCTCGCCCGCCTGGAACTGCACAACCATCTTGGCGCGACTCTCCTTGGACGATGCACCCGTGAGCTTAAGGAAGGCGATGTCCTCCTTGGCCAGGCGCTTGCCGATGATATCGAGCATGCCCGTAAACTGGCTGAACAGCAAAATGCGATGACCGCCGTCGAGTGCTCCGTGGACGAGCTCCATGCATGTATCGAGCTTGGCGCTTCCCGCCTTGTAGTCCGCATAGTGTAGATGCGGGTCGCAGCAGATCTGACGCAGCTTGGTGAGTTCGGCAAGTACCTTGAGCTTGTTTTTCTTAAACTCGGATGCCTCGCGGTGCTGCACCTGCTGGGCGATGCGGTCCTGGTTGGCCAGGTAGAGCTTGCGCTGTTCGCCGGTGAGCTGAGCCATCACCGTATCCTCGATCTTCTCGGGCAGGTCGGCCACCACGTCTTCCTTAACGCGACGCAGCACAAACGGCGACACGAGCGCCTGCAGACAAGCGGCGCTGTCGCCCTCGGCATGCTCGACGGGACTCTCAAAGCGCTTGGCAAACGACTCGCGCGTACCCAGAAGGCCCGGCATCAAAAAGTCGAAGATGCTCCAGAGCTCGGACAGGCGGTTTTCGATGGGCGTTCCCGTCAAGGCAAAGCGCACGCCGGCCGGCAGGCGCTTTGCGGCACGCGCCACCTGGGTGAGCGGGTTTTTAATGTACTGGGCCTCATCGAGCACCACGCGGGCAAAGTCCTGCTCGACGTATTCGTCGATGTCGCGGCGCATGAGGTCATACGACGTTACAACCACGTTATACTCGGCCACGCCGGCAATTTGCACGCGACGCTGCGCCTTGGCGCCCACGATGGCGCACACATCAAGCGAGGGGGCAAAGCGCTCCAGCTCGGCGGTCCAGTTGTACACAAGCGACGCGGGACATACCACAAGCGTGGGCTTGGTGTCCCCCGCCTCAACGCGCGCCAGAATGTGCGCGATCATCTGCAGTGTTTTGCCCAGGCCCATATCGTCGGCCAAGATGCCACCGAGGCCCAGGTGCTCGAGCGAGCCGAGCCACTGGTAGCCGTCGACCTGATAGCCGCGCAGCGTGGCCTTGAGCGAGACCGGCACCGTAAAGTCCATCTTGCCGAGCGTATCCAAGCGCTCGACGGTACGACGGAATGCGGCGTCGCGATCGGCTTCGAGCGCGGGCGTGCGCGCGAGCATAGTATCGACAAAAAGGGTGCTCGACGCGGGAAGCGACACGCCGTCGAGCAGGTCAACGGCGTCGACGCCCAAGTCCCCTGCAAGGCCAAACGCGGCACGAGCGCCCTCGTCCAGGCGCACGATATCGCCGGACGTAAGACGCGCGAACGTCTGGTGGCGCTTATACGAATCGAGATAGATGGCAAGGTCGGCCGCCGAAAGCCCGCTCGCACCCAACTCGACGTCGAGCAGGTTGCTCTTGACGGTGGCACGCACCGAGAGCTTGGGCGCAGGGCGCACCGAGATCTGGCGCAGGCGATCGCTGAGCATGACATCGCCAAGCTCGGACAAAGCCGCCAGTCCCTCGGTCAGCAGGCAGAACAGGCGAGCGTCATCACGTTCCTCAAACGCAAGGCCGCCTTCGTGGAAATCGAAGTACAGGGCCGCCGTGTCCATGGCGCGAAATTCCGCCACCGCATCGCGAGGCGGAACACCGGGGCGCTGCTCTTCGAAAGGACTGCCCGGAGCACCAAGACTAAAGAGATCCGCCGACCAATCGCCGTAGGTCACCGTAATCTTACAGGTCACGAGTCCATCGTCGACGCCAATCGCCATGGCAAAGCTCGGCTCGGGCGCCACGGCGTCAAGTACGGCGGGAGCGGTCAGGTCGGTGTAGTCGCGCAAGATCGGCAGCGCCATGCGGCAGAACTCACCCACCTGGTCGGCGGCGATATGGACCGGCGTGCGGCAGGGCAACAAGTGCGACAGAAACGGCGCCGCATGTTGGGCAAACGCCATGTCGGCACGGCGCGCGCGGCGCGTATCGACCAGATAGGCTGCGTCACCAGCGACAAAGCAGTACATATCGGCCGGCAGGCGCAAGTCGTAGCTGCCTCCCGCCGCCGATGCAATCTTGGCGGCAAGGAGCGGCGGGCACTTAGCCGGGACTTCGCCCTCCCCCTGCGGCGACGGCTCGACCACCACCTCGTAGGCGCGATGCGTCGTCGTCCCCCGCGACCAAGCAGGCTCAAAGGACATGGTCCTGCCGCGCAGCAGGTCCAGCACGGACACGATGGAATGCTCGGATACCGGCAACTGACGCTCGGCGACAAAGCCGCTGCGGGCAAAGTCATACGATGCCGAGCGCGAACTCGTGATGTCGCTCAGGTAGGCGACCGTCATTGCGACAAAGTCGAGCAGCTTTGTCGACACGTCATCGAAAGCCTCGGGCACATGGGCGAACGTAAGCTTCTTGCCATAGGAGAACGTACCGCCGCGCACATAAGCATCGGCCATGCCGTCGATATCCTTAACCACGTAGGACACCGAACCGCAGCGAATGCGAAACTCGAGCGCCCAGTTAAAGCGATCGGCAAACAGCGGATTGTAGTACGGCACCAGCGAGGGCTCCAGCACCGCTTTGGGCGCATCGGGGTCAATGGTGCCGGCGAGCTTGCGACGCATGGCCACGAGCTCGTCCATGCGCGCATCCGAAAGATCGGAAAGCGCTGCCACAAGGCTCGGGCTCGTGGGAACGGGCGCCGGAAAGGGAAAGTTGGGGTTGACCGCAGATGCGGTGGGTGCGGGGCGCGTGGGCTGCTTGGACTGTGCGGGCGGTACTGTAAACGTGCGGACCGGTGTGCGCAGGCCCTCGACAGGCTCGGCGCCACTGGCATCCAGATACGCCAGCGCCGTGGCGATGGCGTGCTTGCACATGCCGGAATAGCGGAAGGCGGCGGGGCAATCGCAGTCGTAGTCGATAACCTCGTGCTCGTCCATGTCGAGCGCCACGTGCGTCTTGTACAGGTCGCCGCGCGAGCCGCGCACCGAACCCTCGATGTTCACGTTTTTGGAGAAGCGCGAGCCGAAGTCCTCAAACGACAGCACGGCGCCGTTGAGCATGAGCGAGCGCCCCTTCATAAAGGTACCGCTCAGCGCCGCCTCTTTCCGAAGCGCCTGCACAAACGTCCCCTGTGCCATCACTTCCTCCAATCTCGCACGGACCAGCAAGGTCGCCCTTAGATCACCGTCACGCGGCCTTGGTTACCCACGATGGCCTTTGCCTCTGCCAACAGCGGAATCGAGCGTGCGTTGACCTTGGCCGGCACCTCGGCACGCAGCACGCGCCCGTCCACCTGCTCGATAAAGATCTCCACACGATCGCCGCCCGGGTTGGTGGTGAGCACCGTGGCAAGACGCGCCATGTTGCCCTGGCTAAAGCGGCTGTTGGGCACCATGACCTCAAACACCTTGGGCTTGTTGTTCTCCTCGTTGAGCTCGAGCGGCACGATCTCCTGCGCGATGATCTGGTCGCCGCGGTCCGAGCGCTCAAGTTTGCCCTTAATGCGCACAAACGCATCGGACAGTTGCGCGCCGGTCTCGGGATCGACCTCGCCGTACAGGTACCCCTCGGCCTCCTTGTAGGTCTTGGGGAACACCACGACCGTGGCCTCGCCTTCCATGTCCTCGAGCTGCACAATGCCCATGGGGTCGCCGTTTTTGGTCACGCGCTTGGACACGCTCGAGACCATGCCGGCCCACCACAGTGCCTTGCCCTCGGGAATCTCCTGGTTGATGGTACCGCCCGTGGGGTTTTGCACCTCGTAGCCGGTGTCGATCTGCGAGAACGAGAAGTCGCGCGCCTTGGCTAGCGCATATTCAAACGGGCGCAGCGGGTGGTCCGAGACATAGATGCCCAGAACCTCCTTCTCCTGGCTCAGCTTAAGGTGGCGGTCCCACTCCTGGCCGTCCGGATCGGGCACGCTCACCTCAAAGCCCGAGCCCTCAACATCGCCGAACATGTCGAAGAACGACGTCTGGCCGCTCGCGCGATCCTTTTGGCGCTTCACGGCGGCATCGATGATGTTCTCGGGGTTGTTCTTGTCCACAAAGTGCATCATCTGGCGGCGCGGATACCCCGTGGAGTCAAAGGCGCCTGCCTTGATGAGCGATTCGATCACGCGGCGGTTTGCCTGGCTCGAGTCCACACGCTCAACAAAGTCGTGCAGTGTCTTAAACGGACCGCCCGCCTCGCGCTCGGCGATAATCGCCTGCGCCACGCCGGTGCCCACGCCGCGGATGCCGGCCAAACCAAAGCGCACGCCCTCCTTGGTGGCCGTGAACTCGGTACCGGACTCGTTGACATCTGGCGACAGCACGGGGATGCCGTCGTGACGGCATGCCGAGACGTAGTGAACGATCTTGTCGGTCTTGCCCGTGTAGGACGTCAGAACGGCCGCCATGTACTCGTGCGGATAGTGCGCCTTGAGCCACGCTGTCTGCATAACCAAGATGGCGTAGCCGGCGGAGTGCGACTTGTTAAAGGCGTAAGATGCGAACTCGAGAACATCGTCCCAAATCTTCTGGGCGACCTCGCGCGTGTAGTTGTTCTTGATGGCGCCGTTCATCCAGTGGTCGTAGGTGGTCTCGTCCGAGCCATCCTCCCAGTGGAGCACCGTCGACGTGAGCAGTTTGATCTTTTTCTTAGCCACGGGCTTACGGATACGCGAGTCCGATTCGCCCTTGGAGAAGCCGCACATCTCGACGGAGATGAGCATAACCTGCTCCTGGTAGACCATGGTGCCGTAGGTTTCGCCCAGGATGTCGTCCAGGCGGTCGTCGTAGGAGACGGCCGGCTCCTTGCCGTTCATACGGTTGATGTAGGACGAAACCATGCCGGCGCCCAGCGGGCCCGGGCGGTACAGGGCGATCAATGCCACGACGTGCTTGTACTCGGTGGGCTTCATGTTCTTGATCGTGGCCGTCATGCCGGCGGACTCGACCTGGAAGACGCCGGCGGTGTGGCCGGAGCCCATGAGCTTAAAGATCTCGGGATCGTCAAAGGGAATCTCTTCCTCTTTGATGTCGATGCCGAAGTTCTTTTTGATGTTTGCCTTGGCCTTGGAGATAACCGTCAGCGTGCGCAGGCCCAAGAAGTCCATCTTGAGCAGGCCCATGTCGGCAACGGTATGGCCCTCGTACTGGGTAATCTCGACGCCGCCCTTGGTGTCGAGCTTGGTGGGCACGTGCTCGTTGACGGGGTCACGGCAGATCAGAACGGCGCACGCGTGCACACCCTCGCCACGGGTGAGGCCCTCGATCGAGAGCGCCGTGTCGATGATGCGGCGGGCGTCGTCATCCTTTTTATAGGCCTCGGCAAAGTCGGGGTTAAACAGATCCTCTTTGCCGGGTTGCTTTTCGAGCACCTGCTTGAGCTTGACCTTGGGGTCGCTCGAGACCATCTTGGACAGGCGCTGGCCCATGTAGACCGGGTAATCCAGAACGCGCGCGGCGTCGTTGATGGCCTGCTTGGCCTTGATGGTCGAGTAGGTGATGACGTGGGTGACCTTCTCGGGGCCATAGAGCTGGCGAACGTGCTCCACGACCTCGAGGCGCCGCTCATCGTCGAAGTCCATATCGATATCGGGCATCTCGGTACGCTGCGGGGACAGGAACCTCTCGAACATCAGGCCGTTCTCGAGCGGGTCGAACGCGGTGATGTTCATGGCGTAGGCGACGATAGCACCGGCGGCCGAGCCACGGCCGGGGCCGACGCCGATGCCGTTGTCCTTGGCCCATTGCACGTACTCGGCGACGATCAAAAAGTAGGCGGCAAAGCCCTTGTCGCAGATGACCTTGTATTCGTACTCAAAGCGCTCTTTGATGTTGACGCCGCCGATCTCGCGCGTGGCCCAGTCGTCGCCGTAGTGCTGGCGCAGGCCCTTCTCACACTCGCGGCGGAACTGGCTCTCGTGCGTCTCGCCGGGATCGAGCAGCGGGAAGCGCGGCAGGATGATGGAATCCCAGTCCAGCTCCACGTAGCACTTGTCGGCGATCTCGAGTGTGTTGTCGCAGGCCTCGGGGCAATACGGGAACATCGCCCGCATCTCCTCCTCGGTCTTCATATAAAACTCCGAGCCGGTCATGCGCATGCGGTTGGGGTCGTCGACCTTGGCGTTCATGCCAATGCACATGATGACGTCCTGCACCGGCGCGTCCTCGCGGCGCAGGTAGTGGAAATCGTTGGTGGCGATGACCTTGACGCCCACCTGCTTGGCGATATCGATGAGCGTGCGGTCCATCTGCTCGTCGGTCAGGCCGTTGTCGGTGGTGATGCCGTGTTCCTGGATCTCGATGTAGAAGTCGCCGGGCTCGAAGGTGTCACGGAAGGTCTCGGCCCACTTGATGGCGCCTTCCATGTCGCCGCGGTCGATGTATTTGGGGATGATGCCCGCGATGCAGGCGCTCGTGCAGATCATGCCCTTGGCGTGGCGGCGCAGGTTGTCGAGCGTCACGCGCGGCTTGTAGTAAAAGCCCTGCACGGCGGCCTCGGAAACCGTCTGCATCAGGTTGACGTAGCCCTCCTGGTCCTTGGCCAGGAGGATCATATGGTAGAGCTCGGGCTTGTGGTCGCGGGCAAGGGTCTCGTCCGGCGTAAAGTAGACCTCGCAGCCAAAGATGGGCTTGATGACCAGCGGCGGCTTGAGCTCGTCGATGTTGCCCTTCTCGTCCCACATGGCCATGTCCTTCACATACTGGGCATGCTCGCGCGGGTTTGCCTCGGGATCGGGCTCCACCAGCTCGTCGCGACGGTCCTTTTCCAAGAAGGCCTTGTCGTGGCTCCACGTCTTGTACTCGGGCGTGTTGTGGTTGACGGCGTCGCAGGCCAGCGCCAAGTCGGGTACGCCGTACATGTAACCGTGGTCGGTAATGGCCACGGCGGGCATGCCAAGCTCAACGGCACGGTTGACCATATCCTGGATACGGGTTGCGCCGTCGAGCATGGAGAAAACAGTGTGATTGTGCAGATGGACGAATGCCATGTGATGAGCTCCGATGCGGGTTCGTGTTCTGACTGAACGATTTTACCCCACGGCACGGACAGCACCCG
Organism: uncultured Collinsella sp.; assembly: GCA_958427145.1. GTDB lineage: Bacteria > Actinomycetota > Coriobacteriia > Coriobacteriales > Coriobacteriaceae > Collinsella. The sequence continues at coordinate 353 of CAUAAZ010000020.1, read as the reverse complement.
AACCTAGCCAAACCCACACGAGTAGCTAATTTGGTACCTTCAAAAAGGGGAATGAGGGCATCCAGATACATCGAGTATTACTGGAACCCCGGCGATGCGCGAAATGATTTGTGACGAATAGTCATGTCTATCAAGAAGGCTCGACGCTTCGGATAGCTCGTCAATCGATATATCAATTCTTGGAGACCTGCATTCCTACCATTTTCAATGAAACAACGGCGGTAATTGCTATCGCGATTGCACCAATAATACCGAGCGCTATCTGAATGGGATATAACCCCAACACATGTCCAAATATGGAGAAAAACATTGCGGAAAAGAGAGCCCTTACCAGAGACGCGACGGAAAGGATC
>CAUAAZ010000019.1 GCA_958427145.1 uncultured Collinsella sp. | reverse complement strand
AACGGCGCCCCCGGACCCCAGGAGGGGCCGCGGGGGCGTTCGGCTAACTGCGGGAACGGCCTATCCGCTCAAAGTGTTCGGCTGAGATCGGAAATCAACCGTTCACAGAATTGCGAGCGGTCAAACCCAAATCCTTGGGTATAACTGCAACAAGATAAAGTGTCCGGCGGCCACGCATCCGCGCCCGCCCGATGCACGAGCCCCACGCCCGTGCGATAGACCAAGGAGGAAACCATGAACGAGGGCTACACCAAGGTATTTGTTTCACTCGACGGTACTGAGCAGCAGGATTTTGTGCTCGCACGCGCCATCAAGGTCGCCGCGAACAACGGCGCCAAGCTGATCATCGGCCACGTCATCGATTCCACGGCGCTCGAGAGCGCCGGTTCCTATCCGGTCGATCTGGTCAACGGCCTGGAGGAGGCATTTAAGAACTCCATCGCCAAGCAGCTCGAAGAGGCCAAGGCCAATCCCGACATTCCCGAGGTCGAGGTCATGATTCGCGCCGGCCGTATTCGCGAGACGCTCAAGGACGAGATGCTCGACGTGGTCAAGCCCGACCTGGTGCTCTGCGGCGCACGCGGCCTGTCCTCGATCAAGTATGCGCTGCTGGGTTCGATTTCGACGTTCCTGCTGCGCAACACGGACTGCGACATCTTGGTCGTGAAGTAGGTTCCTTCCCGTCGGCGCAAGGCCTGCGGGGTTATCACGCCGACGTCCTCGCCGCTTCGCGGCTGCGGGATGTCGGCTTTGATAACCCCTCCCGGCCTTGCGCCTTCGTCACCGTACTTCAGCGAGTTGGCTGATAAAAGATGGCGTGCCGCCCCATTTGGGGCGGCACGTTTTGTTTGAGGCGGCACGTTTTTGTTTGGGCGGGCGTCTGCCGTGTGCGTTACTCAAAGTATTGGAACTTGTTCGTTGAAAAAGCGAATGTTACGACGAAGCCTTCGCCCGGCTCCGATGCCGCGGTGACGTCGATGCCCATCTTGGAGCACAGGCGCGCCACCAGGTAGAGGCCGATGCCCGTTGCGCGCTTGGTGGTGCGGCCGTTGTCGCCGGTAAAGCCCTTCTCGAACACGCGCGGCAGGTCGGCCGCGCTCACGCCGCAGCCGTTGTCCGCGACGGTAAGCTCGATGCGCTCGCTCGCCAGACCCTCGTCCAGCAACGCACCCGAAAACACGATCTTTGCGCCGTCCTCACGCGCATATTTAATGCTGTTCTGAATAAGCTGGCCCAGAATAAACTCGAGCCACTTCTCGTCGGTAAAGACCTCGAAGTCGAGGTTCTCGCACACCGGGGCCACGTGCGCCGCGATGAGCTCGCGCGCGTTGGCCTTAATCGCGCCCGTCACCAGGGTCTTGAGATCCCAGCGGCGAATCAAGTAGTCGCGCTCCACGACTTCCGAGCGCGCGTAGTACAGCGCCTGGTCGATATAGCGCTCCACGCGAGCCAGCTCGCGACCCAGGTCATCCACACGCGACAGGTCGTCTTCGCTGCCATCCAGGTTTTCCAAAATCAGATGAGCCGCCGCCAGGGGCAGCTTGGCCTCGTGGACCCAGCTCTCGATATAGTCGCGATAGTCATCGGTCTGACGCCGGCCTTCGGCAACCTCGTCGCAAGCGGCTTTGCCCACCCGGCGCAAGACCTCGTACTCGAGCTCGCCCTCGGCATACGTCGGGCACTGGACCATCTCCTGCACCCATGCGGGACTTTCCAGCTCCTCGGCCGCGCGCTCCAGCTGATGCAGAAAACGACGACGGCGCGCATACTCGATCACAATGCCGAGCATGCCAAAGACAAAGGACACGCAGACCGCCACGACCACGATAGAAACGGAAGCGCCAGCGACCGTCAGCACAAAGCAGCTCAGCAGCACGCCGCACGTCCACACGGCGACGGGAAGCAGTGCATCTTTAAAAAACTTGGCAAACGACATGACCGGCCCCTAGACCGAATAGCCTTGGCCGCGATGCGTGGTCAAATACCCCTTGATGCCGATTTTTTCGAGCGTAGTACGCAGGCGGTTGATGTTGACGGTGAGCGTATTGTCGTCCACGAAGGCATCGGAGTCCCACAGGTCCTGCATGATGGCCGAGCGCGAAACGATCTTGCCCGCACGGCTCAAAAGCAGCGAGAGGATACGCAGCTCGTTTTTGGTGAGCTCGGTACTGGTGCCGGTTTGCATGTTGGTGACCATGGAGCGGGCGAGGTCGAGCTCCAGTCCCTTGTGGACGAGCGTGCTGCGCTCGCCCGCCGCTGCGGTGCGACGCAGCAAGGCATTGATGCGCGCCACGAGCACGCGCGCGCTATAGGGCTTGGGAACAAAGTCGTCCGCGCCGAGCGTCATGGCCATGACCTCGTCGATCTCGGTCGCGCGCGACGTGAGGACGATGATGGGAACCTCGGATTCGCGGCGAACCTCATGGCAGATATGCTGGCCGTCCTTGACGGGAAGCGTGAGGTCGAGCAGCACCAGGTCGGGCGCGGCGGCGAGAATATCGCGCGAGACATGCTCAAACGATTCGCAGGCCTCGACCTCAAAACCGGCACGGGCAAGGATGTCGGCAAGCTCGCGACGAATGGGCTCGTCGTCCTCAACGATATAGATCAGCGCCATGTGTCCTCCCATTTCGCGTAACTTGCACCTTCCACACCATTATGCCCACGGCGTCGCAGCGATGCGACCCCGTGGGCATCTAATGTGACAATAGTGTTCGGTAGCCTTGAGAGAAATTAGGGGCCGACCGGTCCTAAACCGATCGGCCCCATCACTTCGACCTCGAGCCTCTACTCGAGCGTACGCATGTATGCAGAGATGGCATCCAGGCCCTTCTGCAGGTCGTCGGTGTTATCGGAGTATGCATAGCCGATGCGCATGCTCTTGGGCTCCTCGAAGCAATCGCCCGGGGTGACGAGCGCGCCGGACTTCTTAATCATGTCGATGCAGAACGTCCTGGAGTCGATGTCGTAGTCGTAATACACGAGCGCGGTGGTACCCGCCTCGGGCTTAACGAACGACAGGTGCGGCTCGCTCTCGACCCACTTCTCCAGAACAGCAAGGTTCTGACGGACGATGCGACGGCTGCGCTCAAGGATCACGGAAGCGTTGCCCAGAATCAGCTCCGCCACCGACTCGCTGAATATGCCGGCGGAAATCAGGTTGTAGTCGCGATGCGAGAGCAGCGCGCGACGGAGCTCCGGGCTCTTGGTGACCGCCCAGCCCAGACGCAGGCCGGCGAACGACCAGACCTTGGACATGGATGCGGTAACGATGGCCTTGTCGCACAGGTCGATCACGGACTCGGAGTACTCATCCGTCTGAGTAAGCAGACGGTAGACCTCGTCGCAGAGCACCCACGCGTCGTGTTTGCGTGCGACCTCGACAATCGCCTTGAGCGTATCGGCGTCGAGCAGGGCGCCCGTGGGGTTGTCCGGGTTATTGATGCAGATGAGTTTGGTATCGTCGGTCACCAGGGCATCGAGCGCGTCGACGTCGACGTGGTAGCCGTTCTTGCGATCGAGCTGAAGGATATCGACCTTCGCGCCGCACATCTCGGGAATCGAGTAAAGCTGCTGGTAGGTGGGCTTGACGGAGACTACATGATCGCCCGGTTCGACGAGCGTGGAAATAACCAGGGAGTTGGCACCGGTCGCACCGTGCGTGGGCACGATATGCCCGGGCTCGACCGTCTTATAGAGACGCGCGACCCCCTCGAGGAAGCCGGGCTGCCCCTCGATGTCTCCGTAGGTGAATCGGCGCGAGCACAGGCTATCGAGCCACGCCTTCTTGTCGGTGTTCGTAAGCTCGAACAGCTGGTCGAGCGTGAGGGAGTAGACGCACGTCTCCGCAACGTTGTGGGTGCACTTGGTCTCCCACTCGTTCATCCACTGCTCGACGGCGAAATCCTTGATCTGCATTGTCGTTTCCTTTCCTTGACTTTCTTACAGTTCCACCACGGTGCCCAGCCCCGCCTCGACGGCGCGGTCGTAGGCGATTTTCGATGCCGAAAGGTCCTGAACGGCGATGCCCGACGTATCGAACACCGTCACCTGCTCGTCATCCGAGCGCCCCGTAGCCGCGCCGGCGATGACTTCGCCGAGCTCCGCTTTGATGTCCTCGGGCGTGATGGCGCCCTCGGCAACCGGAATCTCCAGCTCACCGGACGCGACCGATTGCTCGCGGTCATCGACGTAAACAGCGGCACGGGCGACAAGCGCCGAGGCGAGCTCCTGCTTGCCGGGCATGTCGGCACCGACGCAGGAGATATGCGTACCAGGACGCACCCATGAATCGAGAATGATGGGCTTGGTCGCCGGCGCGATCGTCACGATGATGTCGGCCTCCGCCGCGGCACCTTGGCCGTCAGCCGTCGCCTCGATGGAATAGGTGGATGCCTCGCGAGCATGCTCGCAGGCGCCCAAGATATGGGCGACCTCGTCTCGCATGCGCTCGACGCGGGCCTCGGGCGCGGCATCGGAAACCGGCTCCCACACCTTGACCTCGCTCACTTTGGGACAGGCGGCAAGCACGCCCGCCGCCATATAGGTGCTCATGTGGCCGGCGCCCGCAACAAGCAGTTTGGATGCATCCGCCCGAGCCAGCCACTTGGCACCGAGCGCAGCGGCGGCACCGGTGCGAAGTCCAGTGATGGCGGAAGCATTGAGCAGCGCCAACGGCTCTCCCGTCGCGTTGTCGCACAGCAGCGTGGTGCCAAAGATTTCGGGCAACCCCTTTTTGGGATTCTGAGAGAACCAGGCAGTGAGCTTGAGACCGAAGAGGCCGCTTCCCGCCAACTCGCCCGAGCGGATATCCATATCGGCCACACCGGGCTCGAACTGCTCATATACCATAGGCCACGCAACACCCTTGCCCGTTGCCTTCTGGCGATATGCCTCCTCCACGGCAGCGATCGCATCCTCGATCGTCAGCACCTTGGAAACTTCCTCGGCCGATAGCACCATCATCTGCCCCATCATCGCTCCTCTCAGCGAAAGCTTTACGTTGCTTCACTGTACGGTTTAGTAACGATGCCGCCAAGGATCATTTCTTGTTGGAATATACAACGATTCTCGATCTGATTTTTCGTTCTATCAGCAGATATTTGAACTATTTATCGCATCAACGGCATATAAATGTGCGATTATCCTATTTATACCTGTACTTATTGTAGTGATTTACAAGGTGATGCTGATGCTATACACCATCTCGGACTTCTCGCGGGAATATGAGGGGTCGGTCCGCCTAATCGCCGGCAGCGATGGCGTCTCGCGTGCCGTCTCCGGCGTCGGGATTCTCGATTATGAACTCATGCCCGGCCTCAAGAACAAGTATCAGCGCGTCAACTTCAGTCCAGATGAGATCGTCCTCAGCACCTTCCTCTATGCGAAGGACGACCCATACCTCATCACTGAAGCCGTGAAATACCTCGTCGCCAAGGGAACGAGCGGTCTCATCATCAAAAACGTCCTGCACATCCCGATTCCCGACCAAGCCATCCGCTACGCCAACGCCCGGCACTACCCGGTCTTTCTCACGACCGACGACTCACTGTTCTTTGACAGCGTCATCTATGAGGTCAAACGACATATCGAGCAGCTCGCGTCCATCGACTTCGCACAGCGCGAGATCGATGCCCTGAGGACAGACGTATCGTCCGAGTCCATCTGCCGACGCATCCGAAGCCTCAACCCGTCATTTCTGGACGAAGCGGTCGCCCTGTTCGCATCGTTTGCAGAGCCCCTCGACCCGCGTACGTTTTTGCAAATCGAACGTCTCTGTGCAAAATCGACCCTCGCCGGATGCCACAACATGCTGGCACCCTATGACGGAGGTCTGTTATTCGTTGCGACAAGCGACTCGGAGCAGACGCTCGATGTGGAGCGAATCATGCAGGCGCTCACGGAACTCATCGAGGCTAGCGGTATCGATGGTGGAGCGGAAGGGCTCGGCATCAGCGATATTCTGTTTGGAGACGAAGCGGTGGCGCAGGCGATCTCGCAGGCGATTTACGCACAGCGCCTATCTTGTCAACGAGCCGAGGGTCCCGTCCGCTATACGCAGCTCGGCATCCTGAGAACCGTGATGCCTTTTGCGGAAACCCCGGAGATGCGATCGTTCTCGGAGGCGATTCTCTCGCCGATACGCGAGCACGACAGCGAGCATGGCAGCGAATTGGAATCCACGCTCGCCGCATTCATCGAGAACGACCGACGTATCGAGCGAACCGCCAAGCAGACCAGCCAGCACCCGAACACAATTCGATATCGCCTCGATAAGGTGACAGCTCTCACCGGACTGAGCTACAAATGCGCCCCGGAGATGGAGCAGCTGTCGCTCGCCTACGCAATCGAACGCGCTCGCTCGCTTCAGTAAGCCTACCCCGCCTTGAGGTTAGGAGCGGCGGGCACGGAGCTTTTCGTAGCCTTCGGCGAAGAAGGCGACCGTGGCGGCGTCGGCCTCGGCGGCGTCGGCCTCGATTGCGGGGACCACGCCGTGCTCGTCGCTCACCAGGAACAAGGCGCCCTTGAGCTGTGCGGGAATATCTACGCGCGTGACCGGGATGCCCTTGGTCTGGGCCAGCTGCTCGATGAGCGTCGCCGTGCCGCACAGGCACTCGTCCGCCGGCGCCACAAAGGCAAGCTCGCCGTTGTTGACGGCGGCGAGCAACTCGGGCGCCACGCCGGTCTCGTCGGCCTCGGAGCGGGCCTCGGCGGAACGGGCACGCAGCGCCTTGGCCGACGTATCGGCGAGCGGCTCGTACTCCCCCACCGTCATGGCGGCGTTGCCGTTGATGTCGATCACCAGCATGAGTACGCCGTCGTGCGCAGTGTAATCGCCCTCGGCAAGCGACCACTCAACGTGCTGCTTGGCCCAGCTGAGCATGTTATGGGTGAGCGGCTCGCCCTGCACCAAGCGCTCGGACAGTGCGCGAATGTGGCGGTTGAGCATGGGTACCTTTTTGTTGGACATGCGCCAACGGCAGACAAGCGCGGGCTTGTCGAGCGTAAATTTCTCGACCGCCTCCTGATTGGCGCAAAAGTCCTCATACGCACGCTGATCCTCGGCATTGCCAAACAGCTCGGCATCATCAATCTGGGGCATGGTTGTACCTTTCGTGTTAGTCATTCCGTCCTCTTATACCAAAAAGACGGCCCTCCAAACGGAGCAGCCGTCTTTTGCGGAGATTATTTTGTCCCAAGGCGGAACTTAGTGGCGGAAGTGGCGGGCGCCCGTAAACACCATAGCAATATTGTGCTCGTTGCAGGCCTGGATGCTCTCATCGTCGCGCTTGGAGCCGCCGGGCTGGATGATGCAGGTCACGCCGTGTGCAGCAAGCACGTCGACGTTGTCGCGGAACGGGAAGAACGCGTCGCTTGCACAGGCAAAGCCACCCTTCTCCACGCCCTCGCGCTCGCAGAAGTCCTCGGCACGCTCGCAGGCAAGCAGTGCGGAGTCAACGCGGTTAGGCTGACCCGGGCCCATGCCAATGCCGGCCTTGCCCTTGGAGACCAGGATGGCGTTGGACTTAACGCCCTTGCAGACCTTCCAGGCAAACTCGAGCTCGGCCATCTCTGCGTCGGTGGGCTTGCGGTCGGTGGGGAACGTAAAGGTCGCGGGATCCTCGGTCACGTGGTCGACTTCCTGCACCAGCATGCCGCCGTCAATGGAGCGCAGCTCCACCTGGGCGCCGTGGTCCACGCCGCCGGTGGCCAGCACGCGCAGGTTGGGACGCTTGGCCATGCGCTCGAGCGCCTCGGCAGTGTAGCTCGGGGCGATGATAACCTCGACGAACTGCTTGTTCTGATCGGCAAAGTGCTCGACCAGCTCATAGGGAACCTCGCGGTTGCAGGCGATGATGCCGCCAAAGGCGCTCTTGGGATCGCAGGCGAAGGCGCGGTCGTAGGCAGCCGTGATGTCCTCGGCAACGGCAGAACCGCAGGGGTTCTGGTGTTTGAGGATCACGCAGGCCGGCTCGTCGAACTCGCGGACCAGGTTCCAAGCGGCGTCGGCATCCAGATAGTTGTTGTAGCTGAGCGGCTTGCCCTGGATCTGCTCGGAGCCAACGAGCGGGAACTGCGAGCTCGCGGTGTTCTCGCAGCCCTCGGCAAAGCGGTAGACCGTAGCCTTCTGCTGAGGATTCTCGCCATAGCGCAGGTCGTCGACCTTCTCCAGCGAGATCTCGAGCTTGGCAGAGGTGTCCGCCACGTCGCTTGCCTGGGCGGCAAGCCAACGGGAGATAGCCGTATCGTAGGCGGCGGTGGTCTGGTAGACCTTCACCTGCAGGCGACGACGGGTGGAAAGCGTGGTGCAGCCACCGGTCTCGTGCATCTCGGCCAGGACGGCATCATAGTCGGCCGGGTCAGAAATGACGGTAACGCTCGTGGCGTTCTTGGCAGCAGAGCGCAGCATGGAGGGACCGCCGATATCGATGTGCTCGATGGCGTCTGCGAAGGTGACCTCGGGGTTGGCGACGGTCTTCTCGAACTCGTACAGGTTGACGACGACCAGGTCGATCAGCTTAATGCCGTGCTGAGCCGCCTCCTGCATGTGCTGCTCGGAATCGCGGCGGGCCAGCAGCGCGCCGTGAACCTTGGGGTGCAGGGTCTTAACGCGGCCGTCCATCATCTCGGGATAGCCCGTGAACTCCTCGATGGGGGTTACGGGAACGCCCGCGTCCTCGATGGCACGAGCCGTGCCGCCCGTAGAGATGATCTCGACGCCAAAGTCATCGACCAGCGTCCGTGCGAAATCGACGACGCCCGTCTTATCGGTAACCGAGATCAACGCGCGTGCGATCTTCACATCAGATCCCATGCAGTCCTCCTGTCTGGTACGCCGCCGTGCTCTGTGAGTCGGTGATACGTCGATCTGCAGCGCTCGCGCAGCGGCATTGAAAATACTGATTTAATGTAGCGCATCGAGCACATCGATGCACCCCGCAACGGGCGCATGTGCAGAAAAAGTTTGCGAGCGGAGGGGATGGGCACAGCACCGGGCACGGTGAGTTCATGGAACACAGGGGCACCATAATTTGATGCCAATGGCGTGGTAGAACTGTGCTCGATATGCATCCGCAAAAGAAAGAGGCACCATGGTCTCGCGGGTTCTCTACCGACCGTTTGATACCGAAGACTTCGACGCCATCGCGCTGATTCTGCAGCAGCTTTGGCATAACAATTCGGATAACGATGAGTACAACCGCCTTGAGGCCGCGTGCGACCTCGCCTACTGCCTTTCGTCGTCGACGTTTTCACAGGTTGCGGTGATTGACGGCGAGGCGCGCGGTATTGCACTTGCACGCGCAGGACAGAACCCCGGCGTCACTATCAACGAGCATTGGATGGATACCGAACGCGCGCTGCTATCGCAGATGCGTGAGCTGGAGCCCGATGCCTGCGCCGAGTACCTCTCGTTTGTGCGCGCAACCATCCGAACCAACAACCGCCTGCTCGAGAGCAGCCCGTTGCCGCACGACAACGAGGTCACGCTGCTTGCCGTGGATCGCGATGTCCATGGTCTGGGCGTTGGCACGGTTCTGCTCGATGCCGCCGTCTCGCACCTGTCCTCGCTTGGAGCGACGAGGGCGCACCTGTACACCGACTCCAACTGCTCGTGGAAGTTCTACGAGCTGCACGGCTTTAAGCGCACGGCCACGCACCGCGCCAACCGCGAAGAGCGCCGTCACGCCATGCCGCGCGAAAGCTTCCTCTACGAACTCGATCTAACAGCCTAAACCCGGCAGCCATACCTAGTCATTTAGGGATGTTCCCAGTGATTAGTCGTTGGGGACAGCCTTCGTAGGTAGCGCATAAAAATGGGATGGATCCGTCGGCAGTCGCCGGAGAAGATCCATCCCAAAAATCAGAACTCGCTAGAACGTTCCGCCGCCGCCTCCGCCGACGCCGCCGCCTCCGCCGCCCGAGAAGCCACCGCCTCCGCCGCCGCTCGAGCTGTCGGAGCTCGACGCCAGCTCACGGATGCTCTCGTGATACACGTCATCGAACGAATCGAGCGGAGACTCGTTGCCGTAGTGATGGTAGTACCACCAGTAGCAGGGATAATTGTCGTAGAAACCGTCGGCCTCGCGCACCTCGGGCGGCACGGCCTCGGCCAGCTGTCGCAGCACTTCTTTCGAAACGCCCAGGGCAACGCCCATCACCAGCAGCTTGTTCCACAGCACCAGATCGCCGGGGACGGCTTCCTTTAGACGCGTGAAGTCCTCGAGCCAATGCTTAAGTGCCTTGCAGCGAGCCGCCACCTCGGCGCCCTCCGGCGTAAAGCGGCGGAACGTAAGGCCCACGCCGATACCCACCAGCACAATCGGCACCGAGATAAACGCGGCGGTAATGTTCGCCTGTGCGCCATCGGTAAAGAAGATGGATCCCACGGGAACAAAGGCGATCAGGATACCAAGAACCAGGCAAAACACCATTGCAACAATGCCGTCTGAGGCAACGTACTCGCTATCGGCCAGCTTGCCCTTAACGGTGTTCTGATAGTCCTCGAGCTTGTCGCCCACGGGTGTAGCGTGCTGCTTGACGTAGTGCTGCAGCTCGTCGAACGTGCGCGAGCGATCGCCGTTCTCGTCAGGCTTAGCACCGGCAAAGAAGACCTTGAGCACCATGTGGTCAATGCCCTTGGCCGACTTCCAGCCCGCATCACTCACCGTCACGCGATACGTCTGCTCTTCTTTTTCACGCCCCAACGGACCCTTCTTGGCCTTGGTCACGGTCGCCTGCTCCAGCTTGATCACACGGTCGTCGGTGAGCTTCATGAGCGTGGCGATATATGCCTGATCGGGCACCTCGTTCCAGCTCATGAGGGCCGAAAGCACGGCGGGATGGTCGGCCGAAGGCACATCGCGGAAATATTCGTCCTGGAAAAACGGCTTGGGCTTGCGCTTGCGCAGCTTGAGCATAACGATTGTGCCGGTAAAGGCCACCGCCGCAACAACACTTAGCACGGCAAGCGCATTGGCAATCATGCGAGCGTGAGCGCGGCGGGCGTTAGCTTCGTCGGCCCATTCCTTCTCTTCGCTCAGGATCGTTGACATGCGCTCTTCGCCCGAAGCGGCAAGCTGCGGCACCCAGTCGCTAGGGAAGGCGATGCGTGCCTCGGCGAATTCGCCCTGGTGCACGCAGGGAATGGTATAGGTGACCATGGGTTCGTCCTCATCGAGTGACACGTCGCCCGTCAGCGGACCGTGGCCCCATGCGCGGAAGTTATCGCCCTTGACGGCCGCCGTCCCGGCAGCGGCATTTGCGAAGCGCACTTCCATCTCGACATCGTCGGAATCCGCAGACCAGCCGTCGCCCACAAACTTCCAGTAGAGCTCGGCGGTATCGGCCCAGTTCATAACCGCGCCGGTCATGGTATAGCTCACGTAATAGGTCGCGCTGTCGCCGCTCTCGTGAGGACTGAATACCTTAATCTTTACGCCGTCACCGGTCTGCTCGACCGTATAGACGCCAGAGTCACCCTTGTTCGCGCTATCGACTTTGTTAAACGCGGTGTCCTCTTCCTCGACACTCAGCACGTCGACGGCCGCCGAGCCACCCTGCTGGTTGGAGCCCGTATTGATCTCCCAAAACACGCCGTTGATGTCGTCGTCGAAATCAAACTGGTGTCCCTCGACAACGGTCAGCGATCCGTCGGCTTCGACCGTGGCGCTGATGTAGGTTTGGGTCATGGAATAACCGTCGGCGTGTGCGGCGGCGGGCAGTAGCAGCAATGCAAGCGCGACGAGTGCGCAGACGGAAGCAAATCGCGCAAACGGGCGGCGCTGCCGACAGGTTTTGGCAACGGGGGCGTTCATAGGCACATCCTTTGTCTGTGATACCAGCAACGCCATTGTCCCACGTTTACGGGCGCACATGACGAACATCTAGGCCAGCGGAGTATCAAACGGGACGAAAGTCACGCCCGCGGCCGGCACCTGGGGACGTTCCTTATCTGCCGGCAATCTGGGACACTCCTTGGCATGGCCTGCGCCAGCAATAGATACCACTTCACAGCTCTGTCACAGGTGTAGCGGCTTTGTGTGGGTGCGGCACGCGCTGATTGAGCCGCCAGCCGAGGGGCATAAAGCAGTTGAGCGAAAACGGTTTGCCCCTTTGCCGTTCGCTCGAGGATCATGTCCCCCTTTTCCGCGGAAACCCCGGCAGTTGCGAAGAGCTGCCGGGGTTTCTGTCGTTTGTGAGGCTAAGTCGGTACGCAGCGATCGAGACCTTGAGCCGCAAACCCACCGTGCGCAATGCGCACCGCCGCCAACTTGTGAGCGCGGCAACGCCTTCCCTGCCAAGCCCCGCGCTATACTCGTCCGCATGGATATCAAAACACGCAACATAGCAACGCCCGCCGCGGACGCGCCAGCGACGCCACCCGCCTCCGCCCCCGCGCCCGTCGTGGGCCGTTTCGCCCCGTCGCCCTCGGGCCGCATGCACCTGGGCAACGTGTTCAGCTGCCTGTGCTCGTGGCTTTCGGCCCGCAGCCAGGGCGGCAGCATCGTGCTGCGCATCGAGGACCTGGACGATCGCTGCAAGCGCCCGGAACTTGCCGCTCAACTGATTGACGATCTGACCTGGCTGGGGCTCGAGTGGGACGAAGGCCCCTACTACCAGCACGATCGCCTGGATCTGTACGAGGACGCCCTGCGCCAGCTGCAAGACGCCGGCCTCACCTATCCCTGTTTTTGCACGCGTGCCGAACTCCACGCCGCGAGCGCGCCGCACGCCAGCGACGGCACGCCCATCTACCGCGGCGCCTGCAGAGGTCTTTCTGCTGATGAAATCACCCGCCGCAGTGCCCTGCGTGCTCCGGCCACGCGCCTGCGCGTGCCCACCGTCGACGACCTCGCCAGCGACGTGATCGAATTCGTGGACCGCACGTACGGAGCCCAATGCGAAGCACTCGCCACCGAGTGCGGTGACTTTTTGGTGCGCCGCAGCGACGGCGTGTTTGCCTATCAGCTGGCCGTGGTGGTCGACGACACTGCCATGGGCGTCACCGAGATCGTACGCGGATGCGACCTGCTTGGTTCCACGCCGCGCCAGATCTATCTGCAACATCTGCTGGGACTGCCCACGCCGCACTACGCGCACATTCCGCTGCTCATGTCACCGGACGGCCGCCGCCTTTCCAAGCGCGATCGCGATCTGGACCTGGGCGAGCTCCGCACCCGCTTTGGCACACCCGAGGCACTGTTGGGATGGCTCGCCGGGCAAACAGGCATCGCGCCGGACACCACGCCGCGTACCGCCGAGCAGCTGGTCGAGCACTTTAGCTGGGACGTCATCCGCGCGCATCGGGAGAACATCACTGTAACGGTCGAGTAGCCAGCCACCCCGCCTCTACGCAACATCCCAGGGCTGGAGTTCGTCGCCCAAGCGAACGATGCAGTCGTAGAGCACGGTGTGACGCTCGGCCGGGTTGGTATCCCGATGAAAATGCCCGTAGTACCAGCGCTTGTAGTCCAAGCGGTCTTCCAGCTCATCGAAAAATGCCGTAAGCCGATCAACGGAGGGGCAATTCCAGCCGGACGCTGGATAAAGCGTGGACGAAAGCATGCGCGTAGAGCAGGTGTGAGTGATCACGTAGTCGACCGTCCAGCCCACGCTGTCGAGCTTTGTCCGCGCCTCCTCAAAGTTGCGCTCGTCCGGCAGCTCCTGCGGCCACCAGCTGGAATACGGAATGCGGTATTCCTTGTCCACGCTCGTGGCGCCGCCCATGGTAAAGACCGTTGAGCCGTCGAGCTCAAAAACCTCGCCGCGCGTCAGGCGCCGTATGGGAGAGGTGTCCGACAGGCGCTGCGTCAGCCCACCGTGCCACAACTCCATGGGGCGCTCCGCCCAGTGATCGAAACGCTCGTGGTTGCCGTCGACAAACAGCACGGTATAGGGACGCGATTCCAGCCAAGCGATGTCGGCACATTCTTCGGCAGAGAAATCCCACGGAAAGCCAAAGTCGCCGGCGATAATCAGATAGTCGTCGCTCGTCAGACTATCCCCAAGGTCCCAGTCGCGCAGCTTTTGCATGTCGACGCCGCCGTGAATATCGCCCGTCACATAGACCGTCATCGGATCACCACTTCCCCGTAAGTCGCTAGCCCGCATTCTGCACGATCACTAAGCCAACCGTTCCAGCCCTTCCATCCTTTGGGACCTACCCCTCGTTCTTCCATCCAAACGGGTCAAGCACCCAAAAAATCAGATCGAGCACGCCGCCGGTCATCATGGCGCCGGCAAGGGCCATGCAAACGTGCAGGGAACTGGCACTTCGGAGCACGTCGAATGGCCCCAGAACAGCCAGCAGCGCGACCGCTGCGCCGGCTACGCACAGCGCGAGGCACGGCCCCGCGTCCTTAACGCACTTCTTTGCGAGATGCTTTGCGTTGTCACTCATCGGTATCGAACTCCTTAGAGGGTCGTTATTCAGACGCATGCCGCCGCGGCAGAGCGGGGCGGCAGGGTAAGTGTCACATGCTGTGCGGACATCAATGGAGAAACCGCCTGCTCGACCAACCTTTGACGCCGTTTTGCACCGGCACCACATCCCCCGCTATCGAGGTCTAATACTTTTCCCACCGCTACCCAAAAACTCATCCAACATTAATCTTGGCTCAAGAATCGCTTAATCTATAACCTGCACTATAGAGTTCGAACAAGGGGCGGGGCGGCGCCGCGCAACGCAGGCCGCCGAACGCAACGCTCGCGCCCATCGAACGAAAGGACAGGTCATGGACGACCTCGAAAAAGTTGAAACCATCCGCACCAAGTGCAACGTGAGCTACACCGATGCCAAGGCCGCGCTCGACGCCGCCGACGGCAACGTTTTGGACGCCATCATTTGGCTCGAGTCGCAGGGCAAGACGCAGACCACATCGGCGCACGCCGCCACCGAGTCCGTGCCGGTCGATGAGCCCTCGGCCGAGATGGTCGCCGCGCAGGCAGCCTACGAGAAGTCGAGCGAAAAGACCGACTTCTCCAAGAAGATGGACAGCGTGTGGGAGTACCTCAAAAAGCTCTTCCGCCTGAGCCTGGACACCAAGTTTATCGCCACGCGCCGCGATGCGATCATCCTCAACATCCCCATCCTGATCCCCATCATCGCCCTGTTTGCCTGGGGCGCTACGATTTGGCTGATGCTGATTGGCCTGTTCTTTGGCATGCGCTACCGCATCGACAGCGACGGCGACGTGCCCGGCAGCATCAACAACCTTATGAATCACGCCGCCGATGCCGCGGACGACATCAAGCAAAATCTGAACGACGACAAGTAATCGCAGACGGGGGCACGCATGGCACGGATCCTGATCGTAGAGGACGAGGAGAAAATCGCCCGCTTTGTGACGCTCGAGCTGGAGCACGAGGGCTACCAAGTGGAACACGCCGCCGATGGCCGCACCGCCGTGGACCTGGCGCTGGAGCGCAACTACGATTTGATTCTGCTCGATGTGCTGTTGCCGCAGCTCAACGGCATGGAGGTCCTGCGGCGCGTCCGCAAGCACAAGGATGTGCCGGTGATAATGGTCACCGCGCGCGATGCCGTGATGGACAAGGTGGCCGGGCTCGATGCCGGCGCCGACGATTACCTGACCAAGCCGTTTGCGATTGAGGAGCTGTTCGCACGGATCCGCGTGGCGTTGAAGCGCTCGGAGGCCGTGCGGGCGGCTTCGGGCGTTGGCGGCATCGGGACGGGCGCGGCAGGCGGCACGGGTGTCGGCGCCACTGCGATGCCCCCGGTCAGTGACTCGACCCAGGTTTCCGCCTCGCTCTCCCCCGCCACGCTCGCCGTGGGCTCGGTTGCGCTCGACCCCGACCGCCGCGAAGTCACGGTCGGCGGCTCGCCCATTGCGCTCACGGCCCGCGAGTTCGATGTCCTCGCCCTGCTTATGGCGCATGCCGAGACCGTGCTCACGCGCGAACGCATCGCGCACGAAGCGCTGGGCTACGAATACATGGGCGACACCAACAACGTCGACGTGCACATCGCGCATCTACGCGCCAAGATCGAGGACGCCGGCGGCGCCCGCATCATCCAGACCGTGCGCGGGGTGGGCTATGTCTGCCGCGCGTAACGCCGAGGCCAAGCGCGTCACCTCCATCGCCCGCGCCATCAACTGGAGCTATATGTGGCGCCGCCTGATGAGCTACGTTTGGCTCGACCTGCTGCTAGTAGTGATTGTGGCGGCGATCCTTGTCTATGGATACAACCAGACGCTGCCCAACGGCGCGTTTACCGCAGGATGGATCCCCAGCGCCACCGTTCGCGGCATGACGCTGACGCCCGCGCGCGGCTGGGACCTGACAACGCTCACCTATACCGTCGAGCTCGCGCGTACCACCAAGACTTTCCCCCTCGCGCAGGACCTCGTCACGCTATGGCCTCTCTACCTTGTCGTTGTGGGCTGGCAGGTCATCAGCGTGCTCAACATGCTCGGCGGCGCCCGCCGCGTGCGCCGCACCATGGCGCCGCTCAACGATCTGGCCCTGCGCGTGGACGAACTCGGCCGCATGCAACTCGCCGGCGGCAAAATGGAAACACTGGAGCAGGCCATCGAGCGCGCAAGCGTCGACTCGCCGAGCGTCACCACCGGCGACGCCGACCTGGCAAGCATCGAGGTCGCACTCAACCGCCTGCTGCGCCAGATGCAAGAGGCCAAGCTGCAGCAGATGCGCTTTGTCAACGACGCGAGCCACGAGCTGCGCACGCCCATCGCGGTGATTCAGGGCTACGTGAACATGCTCGACCGCTGGGGTAAGGACGACCCGGACGTGCTGACGGAATCCATCGCGTCCCTTAAAGCCGAAAGCGAGCACATGCAAGAGCTTGTGGAGCAGCTGCTGTTTTTGGCGCGCGGCGATGCCGGGCGCACGGTCCTGCGGCGCGCGCATACCAACTTGGCTGCACTGGTCAGCGAGGTATGCGAAGAATCGCAGATGATCGATACCGAGCACACGTATCGGCTGGCTTCTGACGCTGCGCTTGCCAGCGACCCGCGCTGCGACGCGCCCGTCGACGTGGCGCTCGTGAAGCAGGCTCTGCGCGTGATCGTGCAAAACGCCGCCAAGTACTCGGATGCGGGAACGACCGTCACATTTGGCATAACGCCGGATGCGGGCGCGGGCACGATCGACATAAGTGTTGAGGACGAGGGCATCGGCATGAACCAGGAATCCGCAGCTCACGCGTTCGAGCGGTTCTACCGTGCCGACAACGCGCGCGATGCCGGCGCACAGGGTTCGGGTCTGGGGCTTGCGATCGCCAAGTGGATCGTCGACAGCCACGGCGGCGTCATCGGTGTGACCTCGGTCGAAGGGGTCGGCAGCCGCTTTACGATTCGCCTGCCACGATAGGAAGCCCCTCGGCATAAATAAAGGGATAGGGCCACGCGGCCCTATCCCTTTTTGCCAGCTATGGCAGCTTGTGCGCTACTCGCGGCACAGGTGCACGGCGAAACCGGCGAACTCGCGCTTAAAGTACACGAGCTTGGTACCACCGTCGGGCAGCAGCGCGCGCGACTCTTCGTTGACCTCGAGCCCGCGCTCGGCAAACCACTTCTCAGCTGCATCGATGTCGTTAACGGCAAAGCCGATGTGGCCCTTGGTGCCACGACCGTTCTGCTTCATGATCTCGACCAGCGAATCGTTGAAGTACGAAACCGGGGTCTCGATGACGGGCAGGCCCATCATCGTCGAGAACAGCTCCGCGATCTCCAGGGCGTCTGCCGGGTCGGCGGCGTTAATGCCCACATGGGCAACGCGCATGCCAAAGAGCTCGACCGGGTTGACGTTCTGCTCACTCATACAGGCAGTGCCTACTGAGCCATGACGTCGAGAACGGCCTTCTCGGCAGCGACGCGGTTCATGCCGGTCATGAAGGGCACGCCGCTCACGTACGGGCAGGTGAGGCCTTCGGGGGCAACGGTGGTGGCGATCAGCAGGTCGGCGCCCTCGTCGCAGTAGTCCTTGGCCTCGGAGATGGCGCACTGCACGATCTCGTACTTGTCGGCGTAACCGTTGGCGTCGAGCAAGGTGGCGACCTTCTGGGCAACGAGTGTGGAAGTAGCAGCGCCAGCACCGCAAGCCAAAACGATCTTCTTCATAGGTAATGTCTCCCTTCATGGTTTACTTTAGGTAAGTGTACCGCAGCGAGCGATGGCACTCAGCCTCGATGAGCTTTTATGCCAGTTTGCTTGCACGCTGCGTATAATACATCTAGTACGTGTTGTCATACCGCTCGCTTTAAGAGCGACTAAGGACTCTGAAATGCCCGATTCCCGCACCCTCTGGACCGCCGTCGTTATCATCTGCATCGCCGTGTCGGTGTTCTTTAGCGTCAAAAAACGCACCACGTTCAAGCGTCTGCAGCAGTTGATGGCCGCCAAGCAGTGGGACGAGTTCGATCGTTTGCTCGACGGCAAACTCACCAGCATGCTGTACCCACGCTACAACCGCGACTACCTGCGTCTGAACTCCTATCTGCTGCGCGAGGACCACGAGCGCGCCAGCGAGATGTTCGACCTGCTGCTGGGACTCAACCTCCCCAAGATGCAGCGCGTCGACCTGGTGATTAAGGCCTTTAACTACTATGTTGGCCAGGAGGACCGCAAAAAGTCCAAGGAGCTTCTGCACGAGATCAAGGGTTTTGAGGGCGGTCAGGCCGAGGCGGTCGCGCACGAGTGCCAGCTGATGTACGACACGATGATCCTCAAGCGCCACAACGACATTCCCGAGCTGGAGCGCATGCTCAAGGATGCCGGTGACGACAAGGTCAAGAGCTGCCGCCTGGAATACCTGCTGGCCCTGCAGTACAAGAACAAGGGCGACGAAGCCAAGTTCCAGGAGTTCCTGGAGAAGTCGGGGCAACACTCGATGGCCGTCAACGCGTAACGGACGGCTTGTGCTAGACTTCTAGTCTCACGGGGGCGTGGCGGAATTGGCATACGCAGGAGACTTAAAATCTCTCGCCGCAAGGATTGTGGGTTCGAGTCCCACCGCCCCTACCATGTGATTGCTTGCGAGCCCGTGTTCCCCAGGGATGTGGGCTCGCTTCTTTTAGATGCCGGTGGGACTCGAACCCGCGAGGGGGCGAGCGTTAAGCGGACGCGCAGCGTCCGTAGCGAGCCGGCGAGGGCGCCGACAGGCGGCCGAAGCCGGTGCGTATTTGCGCAGCAAATACGCAGACGTCCCACCGCCCCGCGCTTCAGAAAGTCAGCTAATTTGGGACGGGCTAAAAGACTGCTTCGGTCCCTTAGAAGTTGCGGTGGAATAGATCCTGTTTATACCGTTTACCAGCTTATTTAGGAACTATTTCACCGCAACTCAGAGGAAGACGATTAAAGAGCACTCAGGCTCGGGGTCCAGGCGATGGTGGGAGTCGCGCCGTCGAGAACCTCGTTGATGGTGGCGGCCATGCCGGCGAGGAGGCTGTTCTCGCTTACGGTGAGCGCATCGTAGCCGCCGGCACGCATGAGCTCGCGGATCACCACGGCGCCGGCCAGAATCACGCCCGCGCGCTTGGGCTGCACGCCCGGCAACGCGGCAATGCCTGCAACATCCAACGCAGACATGCGCTCGATAGCGGCCGAGATCTGCTCCATCGAAAGCTCGCGCAGGTGCACAAAGTTCGAGTCGTACGGCTCCAGTTCGTGGACCAGCGCCACGAGCGTGGTAACGGTACCGCCCACCGCGACGAGGCGCTCGGCGCGCTCAAAGTCGACAGGCAGGCCCTCAAAGTAAGCCCCGAACTGCTCGCCCGCCCATGCGCCAGCGGCGGCAAGTTCACTGTCCGTTGGCGGCAGCGCCGAGAAAAACCGCTCCGTCACGCGACGGCAACCGATGTCCAGTGAGCGCGTTCCCTCCAGCGCAAAGACCCCGCGCTCAGGCGCATAGACGCCCGTCGCGAGCTCCGTGGAGCCGCCACCCGAATCGGCGACGATGATGCGCTCGCCTGCAAAGTCGTGCGCTACGCCAAAAAACGTCAGGCGCGCCTCAACCTCGCCAGGAATCACCTGCGGTTCGAGCCCCAGATCGCGCAGGCCGTCCAGCAGCAGGGCAGCATTGGACGCATCGCGTGCGGCGCTCGTGCACGTGGTGCAGATGCACGCGGCCCCAAAGGCACGGGCTTCGTCCACAAACATGCGGCACGCAGCGAGCACGCGCTCAACGGCCGCCTCGCAAAAGCGGCCCGTCGCGTCCACGCCCTCGCCCAGATCGGTAATCTCGGTATGCTTGGACGATTCCACGATCGCCCCGCCCTCGACCTGGGCCAACACCAGTCGCGACGACACCGTTCCCAGGTCGATCGCGGCCACCTTATAGCGTTTGCTATTTGTCATTGCGAGCTCCCCTCCGGGCGCTATTTGCCGTTGGACACGACCGTCTGACCCTCGACGCCGTTAAACCCAAACAGCATGTCGAGCGCTTGGATGTACCACGGCGCGTCCTTACCGACTTCTTCGATTTCCTTGGCCACTTCGCTGGCCTTCTTGGCGTTTGAGGACTTTTTGCTCGACGAGGCATCCGAATCGTCGTCCAGGCCCTGCACTTCAATCCTCTTCTCACCGGGCATCACCAGGCCCAGGTCCTCGGATGCCGCGTCCTTGATACCCTCCTCCGAGAGCAGCTTGTCGACGCTTTTTTGCAGGTCGTCGTTATATTGCTCGCGAATCTCGACCTGCTTGGCCAAGATGTCGCTCGAGCGTTTTGCCACATACAGGTCGCGCACGGGGAAATACAGGCTCACAAGCGCCAGGGCGACGACAATGCCAACAAACAGCCCCCGCTGGGGACCGTGGGTAAAGTCGTAGATTGCCTTGACCACCGCGTTATCGTTGGCGTAATGCATGAAGTCCGAGCCCGAAAGACGGTTCGAGGGCCTACTCGGCTTTTCATGCGTTTGAGCCGAGGAACGCTGAGCATGCTCCGAGTGCGCCGGGCGCACCGAACGTAGCGGGCGGTCCGTCGACGTATTCACTTGAGCACGGGAGTGTGAGGCACTTGTCGGTCGCTGCGTGGAGCAGTCGGCACCGGCGTAATCGGACCCGCCGAGCTGCACCGTGCGCGCACGGCGAGGTGACGGCTCACGCGAACCGGCGGAATAGTACCTGTTGTCGTAAATCTGATCCATGTGCGCCTTGTGCGGTTGAGGTTTGTTTGCGCTAAGTCTTTTAGTTATAGCACGAGCGCGCGCAACGCCTTCGGCGGCCCTTGCTCGACATAAAAAAGGCGCTGAGCCATATGGCCCAGCGCCCAATGGTGCTCAACAGCGCCCGGCGGGAGCGAGGCGAATCCGAGTCAGCCCCGCCCCGCGCACGCCGTTTGCCTAGCGAATGTTGTAGAACGCGGCCTTGCCGGCGTAGCGCGCGCTGCCCTCGAGCTCGTCCTCGATACGGATGAGCTGGTTGTACTTGGCGATACGGTCGCTGCGGCACGGGGCGCCCGACTTAATCTGACCGGCGTTGACGCCCACGACCAAGTCGGCGATCGTGGAGTCCTCGGTCTCGCCGGAGCGGTGGCTCACGATGCAAGCGTAACCGGCCTCCTTGGCAGTCTCGATGGCCTCGAGCGACTCGGTGAGCGTGCCGATCTGGTTGACCTTGACCAGGATCGCGTTGGCGGCACCCAGCTCGATGCCCTTCTTGAGGCGCTCGGTGTTGGTGACGAACAGGTCGTCGCCCACCAGCTGCACCTTGTTGCCAATGCGACGGGTAAGCTCGACCCAGCCGTCCCAGTCCTCCTCGGCCATGCCGTCCTCGATGGAGATGATGGGATAGGTGTCGACGAGCTTCTCCCAGTAATCGACCATCTGGGCACTCGTGTACTCAACACCCTCGCCCTTGAGCTCGTACATGCCGGTCTCGGCGTTGTAGAACTCGGTCGAGGCCGGGTCCATGGCGTACATGAAGTCGACGCCGGGCTTAAAGCCGGCTTTCTCCACGGCCTTGGTGATGTACTCGAACGGCTCGGCATTGGTCTTGAGGTTGGGCGCAAAGCCGCCCTCGTCGCCCACGCCGCCGCCCAGGCCGGCCTCGTGCAGCACGCCCTTGAGGGTGTGGTAGACTTCGGCGCACCAACGCAGGCCCTCGGCAAAGCTCGGGGCGCCCACCGGCATGATCATAAACTCCTGGAAGTCAACGTTATTGTCGGCATGCACGCCGCCGTTGAGGATGTTCATCATGGGCGTGGGCAACAGATGGGCGTTGACGCCGCCCAGGTACTGGTACAGTGACAGGCCCGCCGACTCGGCAGCGGCGCGGGCGACGGCCAGCGACACGCCCAGGATGGCGTTGGCACCGAGCTTGGTCTTGTTGGGGGTACCGTCCGCGGCAATCAGCGCGGCATCGACGGCGCGCTGGTCGAAGGCGTCGAGGCCCACGACGGCGTTAGCGCACTCGTTGTTAACGTGCTCGACGGCCTGCGAAACGCCCTTGCCCAGGTAGCGGCCCTTGTCGCCATCGCGCAGCTCGCAGGCCTCAAAGGCGCCGGTCGAAGCACCCGAAGGCACCATTGCGCGGCCAAAGCTGCCGTCCTCGAGCACGACCTCGACCTCGACGGTGGGATTGCCGCGGCTGTCGAGCACCTCGCGACCGTAGACGTCCAAAATATCGCTCATGTTGTCTCCCTCTCACTTGGAAACGGGTTGAATGCTTGGCGACGCGGCTTGCACGCTGTAGAGGCGCGCAGGTTCATAAGTTAGCCATGTCGCACTTTTTGCATTATGCCCTAAGTTAGCCGAGGGATACACTTGATTTTCGAAAAATTTAGCGGGAACGATGAAGCGTGTCAGCCCGTCGTTCCCGCAGTCTTACTCCTCCGCCTTTGCGGCATCCCACAGGTCGTTGAGGCCGTGGGTCGAAAGCTCGGCAAGATCCACGTGAGCATCGGCCGCCATCCGCTCCATCGCGGCCCAGCGGCGGCGGAACTTTGCCGTGCTGGCACGAAGGGCACTCTCGGCGTCAATGCCCTCTTTGCGTGCAACGTTGACCAGGGCAAAGAGCAGATCGCCAAACTCCATTTCGCGCTCGGGCGAGCCAGGGGCCTCGGCCTCAAACTCGGCACGCTCCTCGGCGACCTCGTCCCACACGTCCTGGACCGTCTCCCACTCAAAGCCCACGGCAGCCGCCTTGCGCGACACCTTCTGCGCCTGCATCAGCGCCGGCAGATGCGTGGGCACACCATCGAGCAGGCCCTCGGGCGCGGCCTCGCCTGCTGCCACAGCCTTGTCCTTGGCGGCCTTCTCGGCAAGCTTGACCTCGTCCCAGATCTTGAGCACCTCGTCGGAGCTCTCGGCATCCGCATCGCCAAATACGTGTGGGTGGCGGCGAATGAGCTTGGCGTCAATATCGCGCGCCACGTCGGCCAGCGTAAACTCGCCGGCGTCCGCCGCGATCTGCGCATGCAGCACGACCTGCATGAGCACGTCACCCAGCTCCTCGCGCAGGTGAACCGCGTCGTCCGCCTCGATGCAGTCGAGCGCCTCGTAGGCCTCCTCGATCATGTTCTTGCCAATGCTGCGGTGCGTCTGCTCGCGGTCCCACGGGCAGCCGTCGGGCTGACGCAAGCGCCAGACGGTCTGCACCAGATGTTGTAGCTCGGCCGACGCGTCGACCAGCGTGGACAAATCGCGCGAGCCCTCGGCATTTTGCTGAGCCATGTGCTGCGCCATGGTTAGTCCTCCTCCAGGATCACGTGGCGGAACGCTCCGCCCTCGTAGATGCCGTAGCTATGCGTGCCGTCCTTGGGGATGCTCACGCTGCCGGGGTTGAAGAGCCACAGGCCCGGGTGTGCGGCGCTTTCCTCGTTGACCTTGATGTGCGTATGGCCGTAGACGAGCGCGGAGCCCTCGGGCAGCGCGGGCGCGTGGTCGACGCTGTTGTGCATGCCGGCGCCAAAGACATGGCCGTGCGTCAGGAACAGCTCGCGGCCGGTCTCGTCGAACAGCGTGGCGTAGTCGGCCATGATGGGGAAGTCGAGCACCATCTGGTCGACCTCGGCGTCACAGTTGCCGCGCACCGCGATGATGCGGTCGGCCAGGGCGTTGAGCAGCGGGATAACGCGCTTGGGAGCGTAATCGCGTGGCAGGTCGTTGCGTGGACCGTGGTAGAGCAGGTCGCCCAGCAGCACGACGCGGTCAGGCTGCTCGGACTCGATGGCGGCGCAGAGGCGCTCGGCCCAGTATGCCGAGCCGTGGATGTCGGAGGCGATGAGGTATTTCATGGGGAGATCCTTTCGAATGGGGTTGATATGGCTAGGCGCAGGATGTCGCCACCAGCCGCGTTATTCAAATCGCAGTGCCGCGCTCTGGGCCGCCCGCATCACGCGCTGGAGCGGCACATTATGCTCGCGAGCGAGACGGGCGCAGTCCTCGTACTCGGGCGCTGCACGCTCGCTGCCGTCGGGCAGGGTGGCCACTTTAACGGACACCTCGCCCCATGGCGTCGTTACGCGCTCAAAGCGGCGTGGCAGGCAAACGCGCTCCATGACCTGGCGACGAATGCCGTTGGTCGTGGTTTCCAAAAAGATAATCGTCTGCAGGCGCTCGATATCCTCGTGAGCACAGATTACCTGTAGCTGCCAGCTGGGGCGGCCTTTCTTGCAATAGAGGGGCAGCCAATGCACCTCGCGCGCACCCGCCCCGCGCAGACGGTCGGCGGCGTAGGCGAGCACCTCGGGCGACGCATCGTCGATGTCGCATTCCAGCTTGACGATGGTCTCGGGCGCATCGGTCTCGCGAGACAGCGGAGATGTGCTATCGCATTGCATACGGTCCGGATCCTTTCCGCGCGGGCTCGTTTTGTCCACCCAAACGCTAGCACATCGCAGGCGGCGCAGGGGCGGCGTCATGGGATAGGTGCGCTTTTGCTGGGCGCAAGTGCTGGCGCGCTCCAACGCCGGCCCGCTCCATTCAAACGTGTACGTCAGCCTCCAAACATGTCATTTTTTGCAGCGTTTGGAGGCTGATGCACATGTTTTGAGAGCGCAAGCGAGGCCGCACCGCGCGCCGCGCAGCCTTTCCAATCGATTTCGACCCCCGGCGTGCCCGGCGTGTTGAGAGCTGCGCCATTACAATGGAGCGGATTCGCTTGACGCAAAGGAGCCGCCATGTCTACTTGCCCGCTGATCGATTGCCATACCCACACCTCGTTCTCGGACGGTCATGCCTCGTTTGAGGACAACGTTCGCGCCGCTGCTGCGGCCAGCTGCCGCGTCATGGTCTCAACCGATCATCTCACCCTGCCCGCCAGCATGGACGCCAACTGCGAAGTGCAGGTTACTGAGGGCGACCTGCCGGCGCATCGTCTGGCTTTTGAGGACGCCCGCAAGCTCGCCGCGCAGATCACGCCGGAGCTCGAGCTTATCTATGGCTTTGAATGCGACTGGTACGAAGGTTGCGAGCCTTTGGTTGAGCGCTGGTCCCGGGGCGCCGTCGTGCGCCTGGGCAGTGTGCATTGGATTGGCAACCCAGGCGATATCATGGCCGGCGCCGCGGGTACGGCGGGAACGGAAAACGTCGCTCGCCCCGATACACCCGATTCCCTTTGCGGCTGGATCGACGACGACACCGACCTGCACGTTTGGGAAAACCTGGGCGTGCACGGCGTGTGGGAGCGCTATGTCGATGACTGGTGCCGCGCCTGCGAAAGCCCGCTCAACTTTGACGTGATGGCTCATCCCGACCTGATCATGCGCTTTTCGAAGGAAGGCTTTGCGCCCGATTTTGACCTCGCGCCGCTCTGGAAGCAGATGGCCGAATGCGCCCACGATACAGGCCGCCGCGTTGAGGTCTCGACCGCCGCACCGCGCAAGGGCCTCGACGACTATTACCCCTCGACGGGGCTGTTGCGCTGCTTCGCCCATGCCGAGGTACCCATCACCTTTGGCTCGGACGCGCACCGCGCCTGCGACATCTGCTGGATCATCCGCGAGGCCCAGGCCCACGCCTACGACTGCGGTTATCGAACCTTCGACATCCCCCACCCCACCGGCGAATGGGAACCCACACCCCTCGACTAGCCATCCCTTCATAAGTTGCGGTGGAATAGGGATTGTTTTGCCTGATGAAGCGCTTAAACAGTCCCTATTTCACCGCAACTTCCATGACCCCGTTACACCAACAAAGACTGTCCCAAACGACTAGTCGTTTAAGAACGTCCCCAATGACTAGTGGCGGCGGGCGTTGAGTTCACCGGCGAGTTCGTCGAGGGTGATACCGTAGCGCTCGAGCGTCACGAGCAGGTGGTAGACCAGGTCGCCGGCCTCGTAGCGGATGTGATCGTGATCGTTATCCTTGCAGGCCATGATGACCTCGCTCGCCTCCTCGGCAAGCTTCTTGAGCAGCTCGTCCTCGACGTCGGTCAACAGACGAGCGGTGTAGCTCTCCTGTGGCGACGCATCGCGACGACCGTGAATCACCTCGGCCAGACCTGTCAGCGTCTCACCGATATTTCCATCCTGAACATTCGCGGTACGCACACCCATGGTTCAATCCTTTCTGGTGGCCGAGCGTCTAATCGAGCGCCCGCCCTACGCGAGTTTCTTAAAGAAGCAGGTACGGTTGCCGGTATGGCAGGCCGGACCCGGCGAGTCGACCTTGACCAGCAGCGTATCGCTATCGCAGTCGGCCCAGAGCTCCTTGACCTCCTGCATATTGCCGCTCGTCGCGCCCTTGTTCCAGAGCTCCTGGCGACTGCGGCTCCAAAACCACGTGGTGCCGGTCTTGAGCGTCAGCCCCACCGATTCCTCGTTCATCCAGGCAACCATAAGCACCTCGCCGGTGTCATACTGCTGAACCACACAAGGAATCAGCCCGCGGGCGTCGTATTTGAGCTCGGACGCAGTTGTCACTTGCTCCATTTAAAAATCCAATCTCACGGGAATTCCCTGCGATGCCATATACTCTTTGACTTCGCGAATGCTGAACGTCCCAAAGTGAAAGACGCTCGCCGCCAGCACGGCATCGGCCTCGCCCTCGATCACGCCCTCGGCAAAATGTTCGAGCGTGCCCACGCCGCCGCTCGCAATCACCGGAATCGGCACCGCGCGCGCCACGGCGCGGGTGAGCGCCAGGTCAAAGCCAGCCTTGGTGCCGTCGCGGTCCATGCTGGTCAGCAGGATCTCGCCGGCGCCGCGACGAGCCGCCTCCTCGGCCCACGCCACCGCGTCGATACCCGTGGCGTTGCGGCCTCCCGCGGTAAAGACCTCCCACTTGTCGGCACCGGATGCGCCGGGCAAACCGACGCGCTTGGCATCGATTGCCACGACCACGGCCTGACTGCCAAACGCCGCGGCAGCCTGGCTGATCAGCGACGGGTCGCGCACGGCCGCCGAGTTGAGCGATACCTTGTCGGCACCGGCAGCCACCATGGTGCGCATGCCCGCCAGGTCGCGAAAGCCGCCGCCCACGGTATAGGGAATGGCCAGCTCCTCGGCAGCATGCGCCGCCATCTCGATGGTCGTCGCGCGGTTGTCGCTCGTGGCGGTAATGTCCAAAAATACGACCTCGTCCGCACCCTCGCGGTCGTAGGCGCGCGCCAGCTCCACCGGGTCGCCCGCATCGCGCAGACTCACAAAGTTGACGCCCTTGACCACACGACCGTCCTTGACGTCCAGGCAGGGAATCACGCGTTTGGTAAGCATAGGCTACTCTTCCCCTCGGACGGCGGCCAGCGCCTGGACCAGCGTAAAGTTGCCCTCGTAGAGCGCGCGACCGGTAATGGCACCTTCAATCGCGCCCTCACCCACCGCGGCCAGCGCACGGATGTCGTCGAGCGTCGAGATGCCGCCCGAAGCCACGACGGGAAAGCCCGCGACCTCGGCCACATGGCGATACGCCGCCACATCGATGCCCGTCTGCATGCCATCACGCGCGATGTCGGTATATACCAGATGCTTAAAGCCCAGCTCGGAAAGCTGCGCCACGGCGTCGTCGAGCGCCACGCCCGCGCCGTCGCGCCAGCCGTTCACCTTGACCTGGCCGTCGCGCGCGGCGATGTCGGCCACGAGCAGCTCGCCAAAGCCTTGGGCCGCCACCTCGGCAAAACCCGGCTCGGTCACGAGCACCGTGCCCAGTGCGATGCGACGCGCGCCGTAGCCGGCCAGCTCGTCGATGCGTGCAAGCGAGCGAACGCCGCCGCCCACGTCCACAGACAGACCGTCGATGCCGCAGATGCCCTTAATCGCCGCCGAGTTGGCAGCACACGTGTCCTCGTCCTCGCCAAAGGCAGCAGACAGGTCGACGACGTGCACCCAGCTCGCACCCTGCTCGGCGAACGAGCGGGCGACTGCCACGGGGTCGTCGGAATATACCTTGCAGCGGCTCCGGTCGCCGCGCTCCAGGCGCACGACCTTGCCGCCGATCAGATCGATTGCGGGAAACAGAATCATCGGCCGGCCCCCTCGACGATGCTCACGAAGTTCTTAAGGATGCGCTGACCCAGCGCGGAGGATTTCTCGGGATGGAACTGGCAGCCCCACACGTTGCCGTGGCGCACGATGCACGGGAAGCTCCGCGTATAGTGCGTGCGCGCCAGCACATCGGCGGCATCGGCATCGTCGGCCACCGCGTAGCTGTGGGTGAAGTACATGTTGGCACCCTCGGCAAAACCGGCAAGCAGCGGATCGGCCGCACCGACGGGCGTCATGTGTACCTGGTCCCAGCCCACGTGCGGCACCTTCAGGCGACTCGATTCCAAGCGCGTGCACGAGCCACGCATAATACCCAGGCCATCGACCCAGGGACCGCCAGCCTGCTCGGTGGTGTTGCCATCGGCAACCGCGCCCTCGTCCGCAGGCACGCCCTCGTTGCCGCGCTCAAAAAATAGCTGAAGGCCCAGGCAGATACCGAGCAGCGGAGTTCCGGCGGCGACGGCATCGAGCACCGCGTCCGCCTCGCCGCTCTGGCGCATAAAGGCGATCGCGTCATAGAACGCGCCCACGCCCGGGATGACCAGGCCGTCGGCATTGCGGATCTGCTCCGGATCGTCCGATGTGCAGGCGGCGGCACCGGCGCGCGCAAGCCCGCGCACAACACTCGATAAGTTGCCCTTGTGGTAGTCGACCACCACGATCTTCGGTTCGCCCACGCGACCCTCCCTTATCTCATTCAAAACCTGTCTTTTTTGGCAGGTTACAGCGAGCCCTTGGTGCTGGGGATGCCTTGCACGCGGGGATCGAGCTCGCAGGCGTGGCGCATCGTGCGGCCCACGGCCTTAAAGGCGGCCTCGATGATGTGATGCGAGTTACCGCCCGCCAGTTCGCGCACGTGCAGCGTGAGCTTGGCATCGCGCGCAAAGGCATAGAAAAACTCGACGGCCAGCTCGGTATCAAAGCTGCCCACGCGCTCGGTCGGCACGGGCAGCTCGCAATAGGCCTGCCCGCGGCCCGAGATATCCACGGCGGCCATCACGAGCGCCTCGTCCATGGCAATCGCCGCGTCGGCAAAGCGCGTAATGCCCGCCTTGTCGCCCAGCGCTTGGCAAAACGCCTCGCCCAGCACGATGCCCGTATCCTCAACGGTGTGGTGCGCGTCGACCTCAACGTCGCCTACCGCATGTACCGTCAAATCGAACAGGCCATGGCGGCCAAAGGCGTTGAGCATGTGGTCGAAAAACGGCACGCCGGTCGAGATATCGCACACGCCGCTCCCGTCCAGGTCGAGCTTGACGACAATGTCGGTCTCACCCGTCTTGCGGGTCACCTCGGCATAACGGCCCATCTACATCTCCTCCTTCACCAGCGCGGCAAACGCAGCCAGCACCTCATCGTTTTCCTGCGGGGTACCCACGGTAATGCGCAGGCAGTCCGCAAGCCCCGGCGCGTAGCTAAAGTCGCGCACCAAAATCGAATACTCGTCGCGCAGGCGCTCGCGCACGCGCGTGGCATGCGGCGTGCGCACGAGCACAAAATTCGCCGCGCTCGGCCATGCCTCCACGGGCAGGCCCTCGGCAGCCATCGCGCGCAGGGCGCGCAGCTCGCGCTCGCGCTCGGATGCGACCTGTGCCACCACGGGCGCGTACGCATCACGGGCACGCACGCAGGCAAGTGCTGCTGCCTGGCTCAGCACGTTGACCGAATAGATCTGGCGAATCGCCGCGAACACGTCGATGACCTCGGGCGCCGCGATCACATAGCCCAGACGCGTGCCGGCGGCACCAAACGCCTTGGACAGCGTATGCAGAATCACCAGGTTGGGATGCTCGGCGATAAGCCCCTGCGCCGTGGTGGCCGCGCCAAACGAATCGTCGGCAAACTCAACGTAGGCCTCGTCGACCATGACCATGCCGAGGCACGCATCGCACAGGGCCGCAACAAAGTCGAGCGGCGCCACGTCACCCGTGGGATTGTTGGGCGAGGTCACGATCGCCAGATCGCACTCGGGAGCCGCCGCAAGCACCGCCGCCTGGTCGAGCTCAAAGCTCGTCGGATCACGCCACACGTCGCGCACCTCGGTCTGGCACAGAGACGCAAAGAAGGCATACTCGCTAAAGCACGGCGGGCAGTTGAGCAGGGTCCTCCCCGCGCCGCCAAACGCCAGCAGATAGTTATAGAGCAGCTCGTCGCCGCCGTTGCCCACGCAGATGTTCTCGCGCGTCACGCCACGCCAAGCAGCCAGTTCGTCGCGCAGGTCGTTCGACATGGGATCGGGATAGCGGTTGAGCGGCGTAGCGGCGAGCGCCGCATCGATCGCCTCGCGCACACCGGCCGGCACGGGATAGGTGTTCTCGTTGGCCGAAAGGTTGATGCGCGTGGGCGTAAAGTTGGGATCATAGGGCTCGATGCCGGCCAGGTAGGGCTGGACGAGTTCCTTCATGCGCGGCGTGAGTTCGGCCATGTTAGGCCTCCTCGCCGGTCGCGCCAGCGCCATCCGAGCCTGCAGCCGCCAGGTCCACACCCTCGGCGACCGTCGCCACGGCGTCGCCCGGCCAGGCGACCTTGGTCAGGTCGGCCGCGGCCAGCGACTCGGCACTCACGGCATCCTCACCCTGCTCCAACACGCGGCGACGCAGAGCGGCGGAAAGCGCGTGTGCCCACAGGCCCTCGGCCTCGGCCAGGCGCTGTGTGGCGGGAGCGTCGGAGAGCAGGCCCTCGGGCGTATAGCAAATGACACTCGAGCGCTTGACGAACTCCTCCACCGAAAGCGGGTTGGAGAACATGGCCGTGCCGCCGGTCGGCAGCGTGTGGTTGGGGCCGGCAACATAATCGCCAAGCGGCTCGGAGCTCCAAGCGCCCACAAAGATGGCGCCGGCGTTGCGAATGCCGCCGAGCAGGCCCATCGCATCCTTGCAGTGCAGCTCCAGGTGCTCGGGCGCCACGGTGTTCACGGCCTCGACGGCGGCAGCCATATCGGCGGCCACCACGATGGTTCCTTCGTTATCGAGCGAGGCGCGCGTAATCTCGGCACGCGGGGACTGCGCCACTAGGATGTCGATACCCGCCTCGACCTCGCGCGCAAACTGCCCATCGCAGGTCACCAGATAGCAGGCTGCCAGCGGATCGTGCTCGGCCTGGGCCATCAGGTCTGCCGCGACCACCATGGGCTTGGCCGTGGCATCGGCCAGCACGCAGACCTCGGACGGGCCAGCGACCATGTCGATTCCCACGTCGCCCGAGACAATCTGCTTGGCAGCGGCAACAAAAGCGTTGCCCGGACCGGTGATTTTATCGACACGCGGAATGGTCTCGGTACCGTACGCCAGCGCGGCCACGGCCTGAGCGCCGCCCACCATATAGATTTCGTCCACGCCGCCGAGCTTTGCAGCGGCGAGCGTGTAGGGGCTGATCAGGCCGTCTTTTTGCGGCGGGGTCACCATTACCACGCGCTTGACGCCGGCAACCTTGGCGGGAATGGCGTTCATGAGCACCGTGGAGGGATATTGCGCGCGGCCGCCCGGTACATAGATGCCGGCCGCCGCGAGCGGGGTCACCTTGACGCCGAGCATCGTGCCGTCCGCACGCGTGGTAAACCAGCTCTGCTCGACCTCGCGCTGGTGGAACTCGCGAATCTGGCGCGCGGCCTTCTCGAGCGCGGCGACAAAGGCCGGGTCCAGGCCCTCGAGCGCGGCATCGATCTGCTCTTGCGGCAGACGGAAGCTCTGCAGCTCAACGCCATCAAAGCGCTGGCAATAGTCGCGCACCGCGGAATCGCCGTTGGCGCGCACGTTGGCCACGATATCGCGGGCGGCGTCGACGATGTTTTGCGGCAGCACACCCTTGCGGTTGAGCTGGTTGGTAACGAGGCGCTCACCGGGAGCAAGCTTGATGGTCTTCATATCGGTATCCCCTATCAGTCGAGGTTGTGTTCGAAAAACGAGAGGCCGGGCGGCGGCGCCAATCGGCCCGCAGCCCGTACGTTGGGGCGCCCGTGCGCGCTCGCGCTATTGTGCCGAGCCCGCGACGGGCTCAAAATGCTTGTCCTTCACGGCCGCCGCCAGGCGGTCGGCCAAGTTGCGCACACGCGGATCCAGACGCGCGGCACCCGGGTTGACAAAGAAGCGGGCCGTGCAGTCCATGATGCGACCGGTAATGACCAGGTCGTTGTCGCGTAGCGTGGCACCCGTGGCGGTAATGTCCACGATGCGATCGGTCATGCCGACGATGGGGCCCAGCTCGATGTTGCCGTGCAGCGAAACGATGTCGGCGTTCACGCCTCGCTCGGCATACCAGGCGCTCGCGATGCGCGGATACTTGGTGGCCACGCGAAGCGACCCGCGACGAGCATAGTTGCGCTCGGCCTGACCGGCGCGCCGTGCGGGCTCCGCCTCGATAAAGGTGCACAGGCCATAGCCCAGGTCGACCAGCTGCAGCAGGTTGAGGTCTGCCTCGATGAGCGAGTCCCAGCCGCAGATGCCGCAATCGGCACCGCCGCAACCCACAAAGGCAGGCGCATCGCTGGGACGCACGATGACAAACTCGATATCGCCGACCGTGCCCTCGCCGGCACGCGTGTCGCGGCCGCGCACGATCAGGTGACGGCCGGGGTCGCGCAGCTCAGAGACGTCCAAGCCCGCGGCCTCGAGCACGTCGAGCGTGTCGGCCTTAAGCGAGCCCTTGGGCACGGCGATGCGCAGCGGGCCCTCGGCGCCACGGCCCGCAGCGTGATCGCCGTCGGAAGCGGCGTCCTCGGCCGAGGTGCGCGCGGCCTCCAGGCGCTCGAGCGAAAAGGCGAAGCCCGCCGCCGGCACCTCGATACCGTCGCCAAATGCGCCGGTAAAGATAGAGTCGTAGCGACCGCCCGAGCCCACCGGATCGGGCAGGCCGCCGGCATAGGCCTTAAAGACCAGGCCCGTGTAGTAATCGAAAGAGTTCATGATAGAGAAGTCGAACGACAGCACCTGGGCGTCCTCGGGTGCCAGGCCCTCGACCAGGGCACGCAGCTCGCGCGTCAGCGGCGCGACGATACCGGCGGCCTCCAGCAGCGCGTCCACGCGGTCGAGCACCTCGGCACCGCCGTGCAGACGCGGCAGCTCGCTAATGGCGGCCTTGACGGCATCGGACTCGACGCTTACCGCCACGCGGGCATCGAGGCCCACAAAGTCGTTGGCATGCACGCAGCGCAGGGCCTCGGCAGCCAGCTCACGATCCTCGCACGCCGCAAGCAGCTCCTTAAACGGACGCACGCTACCTGCGATAATGCGCGCATCGGGCAGCGCCAACTTGCGCACGGCCTCGGCCACGAGCGAGACAATCTCGACATCGCCCGCGGTATCGCCCGCGCCGATAAGCTCAAAACCCAGTTGCGTAAACTGACGCGAGCCGCCGGCATTGCGCTGACACTCGCGGACCACCGGCGCCTCATAGCGCAGGCGCAGCGGCAGATCGGCCGCGCGCATGCGGGTCGAAACCAGGCGCACGATCGGTAGCGTATTGTCGGGACGGACCACCAGCAGGCGGCCGTCGTCATCAAAGAGCTTAAACGGCGTGTCCGCAATGCGGCCGCCTTCCTCGAGTGAGCCCTTGTCCTCGAGCAGAGGCGTCTCGACCGGCAGGTAATGATGCTCCCTGAAGCAGCCCTTCACCGTCAGCGCAATCTCCTCGCGCGCCTGAGCCTCCTCGGGCAATATGTCCCGGAATCCCCACGGTGTGGCCGTCATCTGGTGAGCCTCCTCATGCTGTGTTTCATATAGAACGAAAGACCGGCATAGCTCCGCCGGTCTTCTGGGTACTTTAGCATACTAGAGTATTTGCGGGGAGAATCGTCCTTCTCGGCTCACACCGTATTCATTTGGAAACATAGGGGAAAGCGCGTCCCGCCCGCCAGCCAAAAACTGGGATGCGGTTTCCGGTTGAGGTCCTCAGCGGAAAGTGTGTCCCATTCTGAGCGCCTGTTCTGGGACGTGCTTTCCGCCAGAAGCCTCAAGCGGAAAGCACGTCCCGTTTCTCAAAAAGCGTCAAACGCCAACTCGGCGCCCTGTCCCACTTAGGCGCCAATCGCGCGTCGGTACTCCGCCATAACCTGCGCATCGGCTGCCGCGGGATTGGCGAAATAGCGCCAATCATAGGTCTCGGCCGAAACAACTCCGCGATAGCCGCGCGCCACCAGCCTATCCAGGTCGGCGCGCATATCGCGGTCGCCGTCACCCCAAGCAAGATGCGTCGTGCCATCTGCCGCAACATCGACAAAATGCACGTGGGCGACATCATCGCCAAGCAGATCGAAATAATCGTCGATGGTATCCCCTGCCACCGCCATAGCGCCCAAATCCAGACACGCCTTAAGTGCCGGATGATCAACTGCCTCGATCATGCGCTTCGTGTCGGCCGCCGAGTTCACGATCATCGACTCAACCGGCTGTAGGGCCTCGAGCACCAGTCGCACGCCGCGCTCTCCCGCATGCTCGGCAATCGCACGCAGCATCGAGGCGCTGCGACCCCACGCGTCCTCGATCGGCTCGTTCAAAAATGCCCAGCCGCTCGAGACCATGACCTGCTCGGCTCCAAGTTCCGCCGCGATATCCACAACGTTCTTAAAGTACGCGAGCGTGCGAGCGCGCGCCTCATTCCCGCGCGCCGCGATATTCCACGGCTTGGGGTTGTTCTGTTCGGGACAAAGCCCCACAATCCGAATCCCATACCGCTGTGACAGCTCCTGCACCTGCTCGAGCGAATCGTATCCATGGCAATCGACATACAGATGCATCGCCCCGGTCCAAAGCTCGCAACACGTGTAGCCCGAGGCCGCTGCCGAAGAAAAGAATTCCTCAAGGTCAAAATAACGATGGCTGATATTCATGACGGCAAGCTGGGGATAGCTCATAATTACTCTCCAACCCAAGCGAGGCCCCGTTCCATATAGGAGCGAGGCCCGATTACACAAACGTTATTTGCTCTTAGTAGTCGAACTGGTGATAGTAGCGACGGTAGTTGAGGTTGTGCTTGGTGACCGTCTCGTAGTAAGCGGCAAGGCGATCGGTGATCAGCGAGGAGAGGATCCACGGGGAGACGATGACGCGGAACTCGTCGTCAAGGCCGGGGATCGCGAACTCGGCGGTGTCGATGATGTTGATGTCGGTGTCGCCGGTCACGCCGCGGGTCAGGAAGGCGCGGACGCGCTCGTCGAGCTTGCGGTTCTCGTCCTCGCCCATGAACAGGAAGACCGGGACGCCGGGCTCCACGAGCTCGAGGGTGCCGTGGAAGAAGTCGGCCGAGGTGATGTAGCGGGTGCGCTTCCACTGCATCTCCTCAAGGATGCACATCGAGAACAGGATCGTCTCGCCCCACAGGGCGCCGGAGCCGATGAACATGGTGTAGGGGGCCAGGGCGTACTTCTTGGCGAGCTCCTCGGCGCGCGGCTCGAAGCTCTTGCGGATGTCGACCAGGTGGGTCCAAACGTCCTTGGTCTGCTCGATGAACTTATCGAACTGCGGGAAGCAGCCACGGCGATTGAGCAGGCGCAGGCCGAAGCAGTCGGCGAGGTAGTAGCCCATCTCGCAGCCACCGTTACCATGATCGGAAGCCATCTTGACGCAATTCTCGGCGCCGACAGCCTGGCCGATGGGGCCCTCAGGCTTGGTCATGGCGTAGACGCGAATGCCCTTTTCCTTCATCTTCTTGACGGCCTCGAGGACCTCGGGGGTGGTGCCGGACTCGGAGGCGGTGAGCACGACGGACTTCTCGGTCATGCGCTTGTGGCCGGAGACGTTCCACTCGGCGGCGTGGATCAGGTAGACCTCGAGGTCGCGGTCGCCGAACTTGTTCATGAGGTACTCAAGCTGCATGAGCTCGTCCCAGGTGCCGCCGACGCCCATCAGGAACACGGCGTCGTAGCCCTCGTCGGCGACCTTGTCGGCGAGCTCAATCATCTTCTTGCCGGTCTCGTAGACGTTCTTGCCGTCCTCGACGTAGCCCTCCTGGCTAAAGTGCATGATCTCGATCTTCTCGGTTTCCTTCATGGCTTTTCCTTTCTGTCCTGCACGCAACTCTATACATCGCGTTTCTTTTCGATACCAATTATAGACATACACCTAATGTGTTTTTAATACCACTAATCAATCTGCTCCAATCCTCGGTGAACGGTCGAAATTCTCTGGTGAGTGGTATTAAATTAGAATTGAATGTATAGCTAACGCCTCTGGCGCCTCCCTTGTGTGACAAAGAACAGCGTTCCTACCAGCGCAATAATGGTCGATGCCCCAAACAGTACCGTCTGGACACCCAAAGCCTCCGCCAAAAACGGAGCCGCCAGCAGCGGCAGCACGCCGGCGCTCATCAGGCCAAAACGCACAAAGCCGGTAATGCGCCCCAGGTATTTGATGTCAGCGCGCTCCTGAATCAAGATCATCTGCAGCGGTTCCAGGAATCCCCAGGCCAGACCGTTAATCGCCTGACCGATAATCGCGACCCCCAGCATATCGGTGCCCACGTACACCATGGACCCAATGCCCACGGCCATGAGCGCGCCGAGCAGCAATCGCAGGTTGACATGGCGGGCAGAAAGCTTGGTCAGGATGAACGCGCCCACCGAGGAAGTGAGGCCCACGACCGAGGACAGCCAGCCCAGCCAGACGATATCCACGTTGAGCACATCGCGATAGAACAACGACTCCAGCGAATCGAACGCGCCAAACGCAAAGAAGCCCAGAAAGCCCGAGATAAAGATAAGGCGCAGGTCGTGGTCGCGAAACGTAAGTCGCGCGCCCTCGGCCATGCCGCCCAGAATGCCGCCCTTCGGCTTCTCCCCTTTTGCGGGAGCAACACACTCGTGACAGCCCAAGGAGAGCACGGCCGCCACACCCATCATGCCCGCCATGAGCAGATAGACCGATTGCGTGGCAAAACAGCTCACGATGGCACCACCGAGCAGCGGACCAGCGGTATAGGCGATATTGCTGTAGAACACCATGAGACCGTTCACGCGGGTACGGCCCTCGGTGGTCGACTCCAGGTATCCCGGAAACGCATGCGTACAGGTGTTGATAAAGCCGCCCGCAAGCCCCAAGACGCACGCGGCAAACACAAGCCCGGGGACAGACAACGGCGCCAACCCCACGCCAAGCGATAGCACCGCCGTAATCACGCACGTCACAAACGACGTCCGGCGCGGTCCAAAGCGGTCGATGACCGAGCCCGACACCATATTGCCCGCCGACGTCATAAGATTGCGTACGAGCGTAATGGCAGCAACCAAAAAGGCCGTGCCAGCCAAATCATACGTCGCCGCGCCGATAAGCCCTAAAAAGTACACCGCGTTGTTGGCGCACCATTGCAGGGACTCAATAAGAATCAGCTTGACCTCTGCCGGCGTCAGGCGCATTGCTTCGCGATCCTTCGCGAACATACGAACTCCCTCTATACAAGTAAGGGGATGGAGGGCATAGGCCCGCTCCATCCCCTTACCAGGTTGCAATGACAGTCTATGCAGCCGGGCCCTTACGCCAGCACGCCGAAGAACGCGCCGATGATGCCCACGGCCATGGTGGCCACGA
>CAUAAZ010000018.1 GCA_958427145.1 uncultured Collinsella sp. | reverse complement strand
AAGACGGAAAGCACATTAAGTGCTTTCCTTTGCGTGCGGAACTCGCGACAAACTTCATGCCCTCCGGTCCGCCCCGGGAGCCAGGTTAACTAATTCGGGCCCGGCATTCAGAAAAGTCAGTGCAGCAAAATGGCGATGCGGATGGAATGCACAAGATAGGGGCACGTTGTTGGGACGCGCTCTTTTAAGTTGCGGTGGAATAGATCCTGTTTTTGGGCTTGAAGGCCGATTTTAGGGACTATTTCACCGCAACTGAGGGGTGGGATGTGGGGTTAACGCTCGTAGATTAAGTTACCTGCCAGATAGGTTGCCTGAACCTTGGTGGCTTGGAGCTCTTGGGGGTCAACGGTGAGCGGGTTTTGGTCCAGGACTACCAGGTCGGCATACTTGCCGGGCTCTAAGCTGCCGAGGTTTTGCTCATCGCCCGCTGCATAGGCGCTGCCCAGGGTGTAGTTGCGCAAGGCTGTTGCCGCATCGATGCGCTCGCTCGGCAACCAGCCGCCCTCGGGCCAGTGGCTTTTGGGGTCCTGGCGCGTGATAGCCGTATAGAGCACGTCCATGCTGGTAACGGGCGTGATAGGGCTGTCGGTACCGAAGGCTTGGCGAATGCCGCGCTGCTTATAGGTCGCAAACGGCCACATGATGCGGCTGCGCTCCAAGCCCAGATCGCGCTCCGGTCCACCCGGGTCGAGCGTAATGTGGCAGGGCTGGCTCGAAGCAACCACGTTGAGCTTGCGCAGGCGGTCGATGTCCTCGGGCAGAAGGTTCTCCAGATGCTCGAGCGTGTTATGACCGTGCTGGGGCAGGCCGTACAGTTCGGCGGTCTCCTCAAAGATATCGAGCGCGGCATGAATCGCACCGTCGCCGATGACGTGGATGCGCACGGTGTGACCGCGCTCCGCGGCCGCCAGAACCAGTTTGCGCATGCGCTCAGCCGGGACCGTCAGACGGCCCTGGTCGCCCGGGAAGCGCGGATTGGTATAGGGCTCGGTGAGATATGCCGTGTGTTCACTCGACACGCCATCGAAGAACTGCTTAAAACCTGGCGCCGAAAGCAGCGCGTTGTTCGCGTAACGTACCTGGAGCTCTTCTAGACGCGACTGGTCATCCAACAGCGTGGGGAACAGATGGGCACGAATGCCCAGCTTGCCGGCCGTCTGCAGTTTGTCGTAGACATCGTCGCGGATAAAATCGCAGCCCGGCATGGGCATGAGCGACATATCACAGATCGAGGTGATGCCCTGCTCGGCCATGCGCCTCATTTGATCGGCGTAAGCGCTTGCGATGCGATCTTCGCCCAGCCACTCAAGACAGCGCGGCAACAGCTGCATGGCAGCCGTTTCGTGAGCAATGCCCGTGAGCTCGCCGTTTGCGTCCTTGTCGTAGCTGCCGCCCGCCGGCGGCTCGCTGTCGCGCGTGACGCCGAGCGCCTCGAGTGCGCGGCTGTTGAGCCACAGCGTGTGGCCGTCGCCCGAGTACATAACGCAGGGACGATCGGGGAATGCCGCATCGAGCGACGCCTTGGTAGGATGCTCGGGCGGGTCCCAACGGTAGTCGCGCCAGCCCTGCGTCACAACCCAAGCGTCGTCGGGCAGGTCCTGGGAAAACTCGAGCGCGTGCTGTACCAGCGCCGCCTCGGACGTGCCCATATCCATGAGCATGTACGGCGAGGAACCGACCGAGGTATGGAAGAAGTGCAGATGAGCGTCATGGAAACCGGGGCAGACAAACTGCTCGCCGTAGTCGAGAACCGGCGTGGCGGCGGGAGCGGCGGCGATCACGTCATCGGGCTTGCCGACTGCGACGATACGGTCACCTGCGATGGCAATCGCCAGCTCACGAGCAGTATCGATGCCGTCTTGCGCGGTAAAGACGTTCTTGGAGCGGATAATCCGATCGATATGTTGCATGGGCATCCCCATCTCTGGCAGGAAATTCAACACCCCCGAGTGTACTCCCCCGTCTCGGTTACAAAATGCCAAGCGGCAAACGGCAGCTTTGCCAGCCCTAGCGGCAGGTGGCATACTGGAGAGAGCCTGTACGATTTTGCGATCAACCCAGCAAGGAGCAAATCGATCATGACGAAGACCAAGGCACAGCAGATTATGGCGGCGACCGAGGCTCGCGCGGCAGACGACGTCACCGCGGCCATCCGAGATATCGCCGCCGAGTTTGAGCCCTATATCATCAAGCAGCGTCGGCACTTCCATAAGCATCCGGAGCTGAGCCTTGCCGAGGAGCGCACAACCTCCGACATCGCCAACCAGCTCGACGCCATGAATATCCCCTACGAGCGTCCGCTCAAGACAGGCTTGGTGGCAACGCTTCGCGGTACCGCGCCCGATGCCTACCGCGAGGACGGCACGCCGCGCCGCCGTATCCTGCTGCGCGCCGATATCGACGCCCTGCCCGTCACCGAGCAGACCGGCGAGGAGTTCGCCAGCGTCAACGAGGGTTGCATGCACGCCTGCGGCCACGACTGCCACATCGCCATGATGCTCGGCACGCTGCAAATCCTGCGCCATATGACCGACGACATCCACGGCGAGGTCCGCATCGTCTTCCAGCCCAGTGAGGAAAACGGTCAGGGCGCGAAACTCATGATCGGCACGGGCGTGCTCGACGGCGTCGATGGTGCCTACGCCGCGCACATCTGGAGCGAGGTCGACGCCGGCACCGTAAGCTGCGAGCCCGGCCCGCGCATGGCCAATACCGACT
This sequence comes from uncultured Collinsella sp., assembly GCA_958427145.1. Taxonomy (GTDB): domain Bacteria; phylum Actinomycetota; class Coriobacteriia; order Coriobacteriales; family Coriobacteriaceae; genus Collinsella. Next base: position 38,171 of record CAUAAZ010000018.1, on the reverse strand, counting down.
GGTTCCGCATCGACGTCCGCGGCACCTCATGCCACGGCGCCATGCCCCAGCGCGGCCACGACGCCGTTATGGTTGCCGCCGAGATCGTCAACGCCCTGCAGACCATCGTTTCGCGCGAGATCAGCCCCTACGAGCCGGCTGTCATCACCGTCGGCGAGCTGCACGGCGGCACCGCGCGCAACGTTATCGCCGGCACGGCCTACCTCGCCGGCACGGTGCGCACCTACGGCGATTCGACCCACGAGGAAATGCCGGAGCTTATGCGCCGCATCGTGGAGCATACCGCAGCAGCTCTGGGCGCCGAGGCAGAGCTCACCGACTACACCATCGCCAACTACAAGGTCGAAAACGACGCAGCTTCGAGCGAGCGCTGCCGTCAGGCCGTAATCAAGTGCCTGGGCCCCACCGGTCAAGGCCATTACCGTGGCACGCTTTCGGGCGAGGATTTTTCGGAGTACCTGCGCCGCGTACCGGGCGTGCTCGCCTTTGTAGGTACGCGTAACCCCAAAATTGGCGCCACGTACGCCCAACATTCCTGCTTCTACAAGATCGACGAGACCGTGCTGGCAAAGGGCTCCATGGTGGCCGCCCAGTATGCTATCGACTTTTTGGCCGAGCCCACGCAAGAGGAGCTCGACGGCCCCGCGATCACCGCGGTCGCCGAAACCAACCCCGATCTGGCCGCCAAGTTGCGCTCTGCCAAGGCGACGACCGCCGAGGCTCGTGACGCCATCCATGATGCCCGCACGGCCCGCCATGCCGCGATCAGGGGCATCCACGAAGCCCGCGCCGCCGCTCGTCACGAGGATAAGCACGGCGAGTAGTCGTCACGCCCATCCATAACAGTCTGGCTATAGCAAAGCGGGGGCGGACGTTTCGAAACGTCCGCCCCCGCTCATTTGTCAAGCGCTATTTCTACCATTTCTACCCCGTCCCCAAATGGCAGGCAGCATGGCTACTCGTCCTGAGGGTCCTCGTCGGAGCTTGGCTCGGACGCCGACTCAGGTGCAGGTGCCGGCTCAGGCTCAGGCTCAGGCGCAGGCTCGGGCTCAGATGCCGTCTCAGACTCCGGCGCCGGTTCAGGCTCGGGCGCCGGTTCAGGCTCGGGCGCGGGAGCGGGTGCAGGTGCAGGTGCCGGCTCAGGCTTGGGCCCGGGCTCAGGCGCGACATCCGGAGCACTGTAACCCGAGGGAGCGGACTTCTTCTCGAAGGGCAATACAAAAGTCAGGACGTCGTCCTTATCCTCATCGGCCCACTCGCTTGCATAACGTGCGGCCCAATAGCCAACGGCACGGTGCTTGAGCATCTTTCCAAAGACCGTAAGAAATACGGTGACGAAAGCGACCAGCACCAAGAACAGCACGAGCGTGACGCCACCGCCGGTAACAAGCGCCTCAATACCCGTAGGACGATAGTAGTAGCTATACATACCGACAGAGGCAATGGCGCCAAAGACGGCCGTCAAGATCCATGTGACAACGTTGGCGACCAAGCCCGTCAAAAACTCGGGAAGGAACGAAGCACAGAACAGCTTGGTCTTGTTGTTCTTAAAGGCCGCCCAGACCTTATCAAGCGAAAACGCGCTCTCGACGCGACCGGTCACCGCAAAGTGCATCACGGCAATGTCGGCGAACATCTTAAAGAAAACCCCCAGGACCGCCGTGGCAATCATAGCCAGAACGAGCAGGCCAAGCGAGCCAAACAGCGCAGCCTCGAGCGCATAAGAGCCGTAATACGAATACGAGCCCGCGGCGCCAATTACCACGCTCTCCACCAGCGAAAGCACTACACCGATAACGGGAATGGCAGCGATAACCTCGAGCACGACCGAAATAACGCTCGAAAAGACTCCAAGGCCAAACGATGTGGAACGCATCAACGGACGATCCATACCGTCTTCAATCTTAAGCGACAGATCGCGACCCCACTCGATGCCAAAGCCCGAACCGCACACGCTCGCCACGTAGGCGGCCAAAAAGCCGATGGCAGCTGCAATACCGCCGATAACGGGGATGAACAGAACGAGCACCGACACGACACAGATAAGCGCCGGCAAAAAAGCAATCTGGCACACGCGCTGCAGCACGCCCGGAGTCTTGGTCATATCCTCAAACGCCTGAGCCACACAGCCCTTGGACGCGTTCATGGGAGGCTGAGGGACAAATTGCTGAGGCTGACCCTGAGGGGTGGAAGCTGCAGCACCAGCATTAGGAGCACCGCACACGCCGCAGAACTTGTCGTTATCGCCCATAGGAGCGCCACACTGCGAACAGAACATCGAAATCATCCCTTCGTATGTAGAGCGAATCACCTAGATCGCAAACGATGTCTTTGGCATCATTATCACCCAATGTGAGGACAAATACTCTTAGATGACGAATTTGCAACGCGCGAGGCGCTTTTCGATTGTTTGATGAATGCGTTCGCGCTAGTTCGTGCCGCGGAAACCCTTGCCGACGATCTCGGAGCTGTCGACAATCGTGATAAAGGCACCCGGATCGACTTCGCGCGCATAGCGGCGCAGCTGCACGGCCTCGCGACGGCTCAGCACGCTCATGATCACCGTCACGCACTTGCCCGAGAAGGCACCGTAGCCGCGGCTGATGGTCGCCGTGCGGTTGAGATGCTTGACGATAAACTCCTCAACCTTAAGGGGCTCGGAGCAAATGATCGTGCAGACCTTACGAAGGTGAATGCTCTCGATGGCCTTGTCGACCACAAGCGTCTTGGCAAACAGGCCGAGCACGCAATACAGACCGACACGCGGGCCATACAAAAAAGCCGCGATAGTCACGATGCCGATATCGACCAACAGCAGTGCGCGACCAATCTCGAGCGTAGTGCGGCGCTTGAGGATCATGGCGAGGATGTCCGTGCCGCCCGTCGAGGCGCCGATATCAAAGACGATAGCGCTGCCGAGCGCCGGCAGAATCACGGCAAAGCACAGGTCAAGCCACATATCGCCCGTCATCGAGATATCGGTCGGGATAAAGAGCTCAAACAGCGAAACATAGGCGGACAGTGCAAACGAGGCGAAGACGCTCCGCAGGATTGCCTTGCGCTCCAAAAAGATAAAGCCCAAAACGACGAGAATCGCGTTGATAATCCACATAAAGACGCCGACGGGCAGGGTCGGGAACAGCGTGGACAGAATGACCGACACGCCCGAGGTGCCGCCAAAAGCAAAGTGATTAGGGGTTTTAAACGCAACGATGGCAAAGGCCGTAAGAATCAGGCCCAGATTGAGCTCGGCAAAAAAGCGCGGGAGGCCCGGCTCTTGGCTGCGCTTTTGGCCGGCACGCTCGCCGCGCTCGATATCGGTGCGATCGACCACGCGCTCCATCGGCACCACGGGAGGACGATGTACCTCCTCGGCAGCACGCGATGCCGCCTCTGCCGCGGCGGCCTCAATCGCCCATGCCTTGCTTTCTGTTTCGTGCTCGTCAGCCATTACGGCAACCCCTCGTTAACAATTTGGAAACAATGCGCCCATTAGGGTAACGCGGAACGCGACGATTGCAACCCCTAGTTAGACGAGCGGTATGCTCACATCGGGGGGCAAACAAATAACGGCCGGCCGCACATACATCCGTGCGACCGGCCGTTTAACGTTTTCGCAGATAAACCTGCCAAAATAAACATCCTATTTGGTAGGTTACTCGTGCTGGTTGGTGCGGTGCTCGTACTCCTCGGGGGTGATGACGTCCTCGATACGCAGGTTGACGCCCGCCACCTCAAGGCCGGTCATCGCAGCCAGACGCTCGGTCACGCGCGCCTTAACGTCGTCGAAGATCGCGGGCGCGTAGGCGCCGTACTCGATAATGACGGAAATGTTGACGACCACGCGGTTGTCATCGGTGACCTCGACCGTCACGCCCTTGGTCAGGTTCTCGGCACCAAACTGCTCCTGCACAAAGTGCATGAGGTTGCCCTTCATGCCCAGGACGTGCGGCACCTCGCGGGTGGCCATGGCGACGATCTTCTCGATCACACCGTTGGAATAGGTCAGCGAATCCTCGGACTCGTCCGCTTCCTCATCGTCCTCGTCCGCATCGTCGGCGGGTTCGGCCTCGACGAGTGCCTCGTCCTCGAGCGTTACGTCCTCGGCCTCGGCGGCGACGGTCTCGTCTGCCTCGAGCTCGGTATCGGCCACATCGACCTTCGTGTTAAAAGCCATGGTTCCTCCTTATGCCTGCCGCACACGCGGCGGTCGAATACATGCTAGCGGCCGCCAAACAGACGGCCGAAGAAGTTGACGATCCCGTTCTCGCCGTCTCGGATCTGGCCAATCACGGCGCCGATCAACACAAAGAATGCGATGACGAGCGTATCCCACAGGCCGAGCGTGAGCACCAGCACGGCGAGCACAAAACCAGCGACAGCTCCAAGCGTGGTGTTGGGATGACGGACGGCATAGCTCCAGATGGCTGCCCCCGTACCCTTGATGAGACCCATGGCCTCATCAAAATCATCGGCAACCGCATCGTGCGACTCGGTACCCTCTACCTTGGGATCGACGACCTCGCCTGCCGGCGCAGCGCTCTGATCGATGCTCAGGCGCGGAGTGCGAACGGTCTTGTCTTGATTGGTATCACTCACCGGAAACCTCCACGGTCTGGACGGTAGTCTTGGACGGCAAAAAACGAACGCGTGCGATCGTGCCCGGCGTGCCGAGCATGGTGTCGCAGGCCTCCTCGATACGTTGCTGCATCGCGGCTGCAAGGGAGGCCATATCCCGGTCGTCGAGCGCGATGGCGTCGACCTTAAAACGGACGCGCGATTCGTCGGAGCCCTGCACGCGTGCCTCGACATGCTCGACCATCACTCGGTCGTCGCGCTCTGCCGCGGTGCGAGCACACGAGGAGAGGGCAGCGAGCGTGACCTCGATATTGCGCTCCCCCGCCGGATGCACGCAGGACGGCTCGCGACGAGCAAACATCAGGCGGAAGAAACCCACGAGCACGCCGAGTGCCACGACACCGCCGCACGCCGTAACAACGATGCGAGGCAGCGGATCGCGCATCAGCAGCATAAAGCGATAGGTATATGGCCCCCAAAACTGGCAGACTAACGTACCCAGCGCCACGACGGCGGCGGCAAGATACACGATCGCCAGGGCTCGTTTGAGCACGCGCATGCAGCGCTCCCTTCAAATCTCGATCCACAGAATGCAAAACGATTCGCATCATTATAAAAGAGCCGGGTCCGGTGCCTCATTGCACGCGGATCCGGCTCATCTATTCCACGAGGCTTGCATGCTCGCTTCATTATGCCCAGATATGCACGGCTCAATCCGTGCGGGCGCTACTCCTCCTCGAGGGCAGCGATGACCTCGTCGGTCATGTCCATGGTGCTGTAGACATCCTGGACGTCGTCGAGCTCCTCAAGACGGTCGATCAGGCGCTGAACCTTCTTGGCGTCGGCGCCGGAGACCTCGGTCGGGGTAGTCGGGACCATGGTGGTCTCGGAACCCTTGACCTGGACGCCCTGCTCCTCGAGCGCCTTGGAGACAGCCATGACCTCGTTGGCAGTAGTCCAGACGATCCACTCCTCGCCGGCGTCCTCGTAGTCCTCGCCACCGGCCTCGGCGATGGCCATCATGAACTCATCCTCGTCACCGGCAGCACCGTTGGCGATCATGGTCTCCTTCTTGGCGTTCTCGTCCAGGATCTCCTTGGCGACGACGATCTGGCCCTTGCGCTCAAACTGGAAGGCGACGGAGCCGGAGGTGCCCAAGTTGCCACCAGCGTGGGAGAAGGCGGAACGGACATCAGCGGCGGTGCGGTTGCGGTTGTCGGTCAGGCAGTCGACGTAGACGGCGACACCGGCAGGACCGTAGCCCTCGTACACGATGTTCTCGTAGACGGCGGCGTCAGCACCCGAACCGAAGGCCTTGTCGATAGCGGACTTGATCTTGTCCTTGGGCATGGACTGAGCCTTGGCCTTGGCAACGGCAGCGGCGAGGCTGGCGTTGTTCTCGGGCAGCGGGTCACCGCCGAGACGGGCAGCAACGGTGATGTTGCGGCTCAGCTTGGAGAAGAGGGCGGAACGCTTGGCGTCCTGCGCGCCCTTACGATGCTTGGTTGTGGCCCACTTAGAGTGTCCGGACATACGTGTCTCCTATCGGTTTCGACCTAAAGCCCAGCGCAGATGCTCGGGCAATATAAACAAACGTCGTTATGATATACCTACTGGCCTGCGAGATAAACCCCAAAATGAAGGCGTCGTGATGATGCAGCCCCTTAGTGCAAAGCAACCTGACCCCAATGTACCAAATTAGGACCAGAGGAGGTCGCTGCGGGTGATGGTGGCGCCGATGGCAAAGGGCATGCAGGCGATGACCGGATACAGGTAGCGCATGTAGGTCGAGCCGTTGCAGGGACCGATCAGGCACACGGCGAGCACGCCCAACAGCGGCACCCAAATGGCCAGCCCGCGCCACGAATGGCGGCGCAACAGGTAGACCACCACGGCGATCATGATCCACACATAGGTGGCCGAGCTCATGGTGAGCGAAATAAACGGGATGCGCTGCACCGCTACACGGTACAGATTGATCAGGTGGTCGCACCAGCGCACCACGTTGCTGTCAACCGGATGGAAGTCGAAGTATTTGAGGTTGTCGGGGCGCGCCATGATCTCGGCACTACGCGCCGTGCTGTAGACCCAGGCATCGCGGGCACTCGGATAAAAGTAGCCGTAGTAGTTATTGATAAGCGCCGAGATATAACACTCGGGATCCTTTTTGAACATCTGGGCCCATACCTCAAAATAGGCATCGATGTCCTCCTGCGAGGCGTACTCGTTAAAGCAGTTCTTGACGGCATCGGACTTGTCGGGGTTGTAGCGGCGGCCCAGGTTCTCGTACTTGAGTACGCAATCGATCACGGCACGTTCTTCGTCGGTCACCAAACCGTCGCAAGGAGCCTCCACGATGGTGCCGTCCTCCTTAACCGTAGGGTTGACGCCCGAGTTGAGGCCGTCGTGCTTTTGGACGAAACGAGCCGTCTGCTGGAACGGAATCGAAAGGATTTCGCGCTTGGAACCAGGCGTGATATCGTGCGCCGGCATAAAGACCTTGGTGAAGTACATATTAGAGGCAAGGCAGAGCGCGAGCACCGCGAGAACGCCAACCCAGCGGAAACGCGGGATGGCGCCCGAAGGCGCAGCACCAGCCTGCTTGGCTGCACGACGTGCCACATGCACGTCCCATGCGCAAAACGCCGCCGCGATTACGCATGCCGCCAGGGGAAACACCAGGCCGCCGTTGCGCAGGAACGTGGAACCCATGGCGCCCAGAGCGAGCAGCAGCCAGTCATGGCGCGCAAAGAGCACGGGCCTCTGTTCGCCCGCACGCTCGGCATTGGCATCGCGACGGGGCAGGCCGCAGGCCACGAATTTCACGGTCTGCACCAACAGCACCAAAAACGCGTCGGCAAACAGCACATCTTTGGTAAGCAGAGCCGCGTAGTTGGAGAACATGGGCATAAACACAAAGAACAGCAAGATCACGCCGCGGACCGGCAGGCTCACGCCCAGCTTGCGCAGCGACGAGATGGAATAGGCCATGCAGGCGGCCGTAATGACGAACTGGGCGCAGGTGTAGATGGCAAGACCTGCGTTGGCGCTATTGAACAGCGAAAGCCCCAGCTGGACGCACAAACCGATGATAGCCGTGTGCACCACGGGGTGATGTCCGTTGAGCAACACATTGGGATTGAGCAGGCGCAGGTAGTCACTCGTGCCATTGGGGTAGTTGAACCACTGGCGAATCTGCGCACCCGTATCTCCCATAAAAAGGCCGGGCAGCGAAGCGATGAGCGTGGGCGCCCAGGCGATCATAAGCACCAGGAAGGGCCCGGCAAAGGGATGGACCGAGAGCACGGCGTGAGCCACACGCCATACGCGGCCAAAGTGCGCTTCGGAAAACGGAATGCGCCGAGAGCTCAGCCAATCTAGACACTCAAAGGCAAGGTAGAAGGCAACGACCGCCAAGAGCATCCAGCCCGCACCGCCTATCCAGGCACAGATAATGCGGGCCTTGTCGCCGAGCACGATCTCGGCCGAATCGGTGAGGTCGTAGCTGCGGCCAAACACCATGCAGACGGCAAAGAACAGCGACGGAAGGATCACCGAGGGACGCCAGGCGTCGCCGCGGCCAAAGAATACGTAGCGAAACGGCAGCGTGAGCAGGCAGGCAAGCGCAAGCAGCATGACCGCGTCGGTATGGCCGGCAAACGAGAGGAGCACCTCGTAGCACACGTACAGCATGCCCGAGGCTTTGGGGTCAATTGCCAAGACTGCGTTGCTCGACACCGGGGCGGGATCGATGGAAAACGCCGTGGTCGCCAACAGCGCGAGCAAAAATGCGATGAGCGTCTGCTTGGCGGGGTAGCGCTTAAACCAGACGATGCGGGCAGCGTCGCGCGCAGCCGTTGTGGAGAGGTCGGAATCCTTCACAGTCCGAAAGCCTTTCTAGAAACCTATCAAACTCGGCAAGACCACCACAAAGGTGCCTGTCCCCTTTGTGGTGGTTTTGGTGGTTAGGCGTCCAGGTAGACGCGCTGGGGCTGGTTGCGGTGCCGGGCGAAGATGATGAGCGCCAGGCCCGCGATTACGAGCGGCAGGCTCAGCAGCTGACCCATGGTGATGACGCCGCCCAGCAGATAGCCCAGCTGCGCATCGGGCACGCGCACAAACTCAATCAAAAAGCGAACGATGCCGTAGCCCATCACAAAGACGCCCATAAACGTACCCTGGGGCAATAGCGGCTTTTTGCGGCTGAGCACCTGCAGGATGCAAAAGAGCACGATGCCCTCAAGAAACGCCTCGTAGAGCTGGGAGGGATGGCGCGGCATATCGCCCGCGGTGCCGCCAAAGATCACGCCCCAGGGCAGATCGGTCGGCTTGCCCCACAGCTCGCCGTTGACAAAGTTGGCGCAGCGCCCCAGGCACAGGGCCAGCGGAGCACCGATGACCGCGAGGTCTGCCAAAGTCCAGGCGTCGAGCTTGTACATGCGGCACACGATGATGCCGCCCAAGATGCCGCCCACCAGGCCACCGTGGAAGCTCATGCCTCCCTCGTTGGTGGCAAAGATCTCGAGCGGGTGGGCCAAATAGTAGCCATCACCGTAAAAGACGACGTAGAACAGGCGCGCGCCGATAATAAGGCCAAAGACCGCGCCGACCACGACGCTCGTCAGGTCATCAATCGTAATGTCGAAGCCCCAACGACGCTGCGTGCGGTACATAACGACCGCCGTGAGCAGAGCGCCGACCACGTAGGCCAGACCGTACCAGTAGATGGTGATGGGGCCCGCCGAGATCGCGACGGGATCAAGCATATGGTAGAGGTCGTTGAGCATATCGATCCCCTGCTCCCTACATACAAATGCGGCCGCGGGCCTTGTGCTCGCAGCCGCATATCTGGGCGTAACGTCTATGCGGAGCGTGCCGTCCGCAGCTTTCGCATCTTAGAACGGCGCGTACTCGTCGTACAGGTCCTCGGCCTCGCCAGAAGCATTGACCTGCTCAACGCGGGTAACGCCGGGCACATGCTCCTTCAGGATACGCTCGATGCCCATGGAAAGGGTTAGCGAGCTCATGGGGCAGCCGGCGCAGGCGCCCTGCAGCTCCAGCTTGACGACACCCTCGTCGTCGACGCCCACATACTCCATATCGCCGCCGTCGGCCTGCAGGTTGGGGCGGATCTCTTCAAGAACCTTCTTAAGCAGCTCTTCGTTAACAGCCACAGGGGCTCCTTTCTCACAATAACGCGGGCACGCCCGCGGACAGAAGCTATGTTACTACAGCCATGTACCCGCTCACGAGCCGTCCATGCGCGCAGACGCGACTTTCACGAGTAGTCAATTTGGGACGGGGCTCTTTTGGCTGTATTGCCGCCAGCTGGCGTTGGCACGCGCTACTGCTAAGCCTGTCCCCCGGTACCAATCTGGACATCGACGATGACCTGGCGGTAGCTGATGCCGCAGGAATCGAGGATACGACGGCTGATACGGCCGTCATCGGTATCGGCATACTTGTTGTCCAGGTAGACAACCTCGCCTACACCTACCTGCGCCAGGATCTTGGCACAGTCGTGGCACGGGAATAGCGTGACGTAGACCGTGGAACCCTCAAGGTCTTTGAGCGAGCCGCGGTAGTTGAGCACGGCGTTGGCCTCGGCATGCACCACGTAGTTGTGCTTATCCTGCAACGGGTCGTCGCTCGTGCCCCACGGGAAAAAGTCGTCGTTGAGCGCCGAGGGCGTACCGTTGTAGCCCACCGAAAGGATGCGGTGGTTGGTGTTGGCGATGCACGCACCCACCTGTGTGTTGGGGTCCTTACTGCGGCGCTGCGCGGCGATGGCCACGCTCATAAAGAACTCATCCCAGCTAATGACGTCGCGGCGCTTGCCCGACGCGGTTTGATGAAGATCGTCCGACATGGCAGACACCTCCGAAATCGCAATAGTTTGACCCATTGTAGCAGGTGAAAGGTAGGGGCGCTTATCCCACCAGCCCCCGCCCTACGCGCGGCGGGGCTTTTGGTTGATGTGGTAGAGCTCGGCGAGACCCCGCAGCGTCAGCGCATCGTCGACCGTCAGGCTATGGCCGACCAGCGCCGCAAGCGCCTTGGCATCGTCGCCGGTAATGACGATGGGCGCATCGCCCTCCCCCGCGGCCTTGGTCGCACGCATCTCGGCAAGCACCATGTCGAGCATGCCGTCGATGCGGGCTACCTCGCCCAAAACCACGCCCGAGCGCATGGCCTCGCGCGTGTTGCGGCCGATGACGTGTGTCGGCGCCGAGGGCTCAACCTGAGGCAGGCGCGCTGCTGCCGCCGAAAGCGAACGGGCGCCGAGGGCCAGGCCTGGCGCGATAACGCCGCCGACAAAGGTACCGTGCGCGTCGATGACCTCGATATTGGTCGTCGTGCCCAGGTCAATCACGATGCACGGCGAGCCGTAGACGGCGCGGGCCGCCACGGCATCGGCGATGCGGTCGGAACCGATCTCGGCCGGATCGTCGTAGTGCACGGGCATGCCAGTCTTAAGTCCCGGCCCCACCGTGAGCACGCGCCCCGAGCAGGTACGGGAAAGCGCTTCCTTCCACGGGCGCTCGAGCGCCGGGACCACGCAGCTCAGCACAGCAGCCGCGGGCACAAGCGCACCCGGCATGCCCGCATCGGCCGCCAGTGCGGCCATGACCTGCACGAGACGCATGCGCGCCTCGTCGGCTGTGATGCTCGACGGCGTCGTGATCTCGCACGTCGCAAGCGGGCATTCCTGTGCCGCGGCCGAATCCTCGGCAAACAGGCCAAAGCGAATGGACGTGTTGCCCACGTCGACCGTCAATATATATGCGCACCCATTAAGCATCGTCGGCGCTCCTTTCGTCTGCCCAGCAGTATATCGCCTACCCGAACCAGCCATCCCAGGTAGTCATTTTGGGACGGGGCTATTTTAGCTACCCCAATATGTCGGTTGATATTTGCCCCAATCCCAGATAATTCGTCGACTGTCAAAGGGTAGCTAAAATAGCCCCGTCCCAAAATGACTACCTTGCCGCTATACTGGTGCGCGGTCGTTTGCGAGCTCACGCGGCGGCCCTTGGTAACCCGACTTCCCGCGCCGTATCCGTAACGGCGCTCCCGGGGGAAGCGGATATACGCAAAGGAGTTCTATATGAGCAATCCCTCGAACCGTGCTTCGATGCGCGGGCAACTCACGCTGCGCGGCGTCGTCATCGGCGTCCTTGGCTGCGTGATCATCACGGCAAGCTCGGCCTATACCGCCCTCAAGATGGGCGCCCTCCCCTGGCCGATCATTTTCGCTGCCGTCATTTCGCTGTTCTTCCTGAAGCTCATGGGCAACGCCAGTCTCAACGAGGCCAACGTCACCCACACCATCATGTCCGCGGGCGCCATGGTCGCCGGCGGTTTGGCGTTTACCATCCCGGGCGCCTGGATGCTGGGCTATGCCGACCAGATCAGCTGGCTCGACATGTTTATCGTGGCGCTCGCCGGCACCGTCTTGGGCCTTCTGGCGACAGCGCTCATCCACCGTCACTTTATCGTGGACGCCGCGCTGGAGTTCCCCACCGGCAACGCCGCAGCTCAGACCCTGCGTGCTACCGAGGCCGGCGGCAAGACCGGCAAGCAGCTCTTTGGCTCCATGGCCATCGCAGGCATCTACAGCGTGCTTCGCGACGCTCTGGGCGTGGTGCCCAGCATGCTGTGCACGCTCAATATCCCCGGTGTGACCTTTGCCATCTACAACTCGCCCATGTTGCTGTCCATCGGCTTTTTGGTGGGCTTCGCCCCCGTCGCGTTCTGGTTTGCCGGCGCGCTGCTGGGCAACTTTGGCATCATCGTCGGCGGTACCGCTGCCGGTCTGTTCGACGTCGTAACCGCGCAGGGCATCGTCAAGTCCCTCGGCATGGGCCTTATGATGGGCTTTGGCGTCGCAGTCGTCCTCAAGGACATCCTGCCGCAGGTCGCCGGTATCGTCCGGGGCCTCGCCGCCGACAGCTCCACCGACACCGACGAGCAGTCGCTCATCTCGGGCTCCCTTAAGCTCGACGCCGGCATCATCGGCCTGGGCACCGCAGCCATCGCTGTGATCGTTGCCATCGCGCTCGACCTTGGTCCCGTCCCGGCCGTCATCGTCACGCTGTTCACCTTTGTCACCACCATCATGAGCGCCCAGAGCTGCGGTCAGACGGGTATCGACCCCATGGAGATCTTTGGCCTCATCGTCATGCTCATCGTGGCTGCCTTCGCACAGCTCGCGCAGGTCAAACTGTTCTTTATCGCCGGCATCGTGGCCGTGGCGTGCGGCCTTGCGGGCGACGTCATGAACGACTTTAAGGCCGGCGCCGTGCTGGGCACCAATCCGCGCGCACAGTGGGTCGGCCAGGCCATCGGCGGCATCGTGGGCGCCCTGGTCGCCGCCGCCGTCATGGTCGCGCTCGTCACCGCCTATGGTTCGGACGCCTTCGGCCCCGACAAGAGCTTCGTTGCCGCGCAGGCAAGCGTGGTCGCCACCATGGTCTCGGGCATCCCGAGCGTGCCGTGGTTCGCAGGCGGCTTTATCGCCGGCATCGTCATGTACTGGCTCGGCATTCCGGCCATGATGATCGGCCTGGGCGTGTACCTGCCGTTCTATATGTCGCTCACGGCTTTCCTGGGCTCCTGCGTTAAGCTCGTCTACGACAAGTGGGCCGCTCACCGCGACGCCGAGGCCGGTCTTTCGGACGAAGAGAAGGCCGCCAAGGACGCCGCCTTCCAGGAGCAGGGCCTGGTTGTCGCCAGCGGCCTGCTGGGCGGCGAGTCTATCGTCGGCGTTATCCTGGCGTTTGTCTCTGTTGGCCTGAGCCTGCTGGGCTAAACCCAATAACAACGCACCCGTGCAGAGCGCGGGGTCGGAGACCATCCGACCCCGCGCTTTTTTGTCTATTTGACTCTTATGATCATCACGGCGTTTTTAGTCATGCCGATTGGTCTGACTTCCAGGTCAACAAACCCTGTCTGACACCTCGCTCAACGCGGTGTAGAGTAAAGACGACGGGCGGGATACGCGGCACGTGCCAGAACGAGGTGGACATGGAACTCGATAAACAACAGCTCAAGCGACTGCGCGAGCGCCATCATCGGCGCCATGGCATCCGCCCCGCCCACAGCGAGGCCATGGAGAACGCAAGCCGCTTTCTAAAGCGGGCATTCAACATTCGCGAGGGACGCGCGCCCTATCACGTGATTCGCAAGCGCTTTGTAAACGGGGCGCGCCTGACTGGCTCACACTTATGCATCTTGATCATTGCCATGTTGATCGCGAGCATCGGCCTCGATATCGACTCAGATATCGCCATTGTAGGCGCCATGCTCATCTGCCCACTCATGGGCTCGGTCCTTGCCATGGCATACGGCATCGCCACGCTCGACCGCGAGATTACCCTTGAGGCCGTCGCGAGCTTGGCTCTGCAGATGGCCTTTTGCCTGGTCACGTCCACGTTGTACTTTAAGCTCTCGCCCCTTGGCACCACCACGGCCGCCATCATCGACAATTCGACACCGACTGTGTGGGACCTTGCCGTCGCGCTCGCGGGCGGCTTTGCGGGTGGCCTGGGCAACTCGCGCGACCAGGAACCCGCCACGCTCATCGCCGGGGTGGCTGTGGCGACCGCACTCATGCCGCCCCTGTGCGCGGCGGGCTATGGCATCGCCATCGCAAGCGGGTCATTGTTTCTCTCGGCGCTTTATGAGTTTGGCATCAACGTGGTCTTTATCGCGCTGGCTGCCGAAGCCGTGCTGCTTCTATTGCGCGTGCCGCTCAAGCGCGACCTCAACGGCGACGGCATTGTGACTGCCGAGGAAGATGCCGAGGTCGACGAGCTATCGCGCAAGGTGCGCCGCCGCATCATTGTGGGCACGGTAGTCTTTGCCATCCCCTGCATCGTTATAACGGCGGGCTCTATTGGCTCGGCGCAGGCCGGCGTGCAGGACGGCTACGGCGTCACCGAAACCACGCGCGAGCTTGCCGCGGTGCTGCCAGGCTTTAAGGATTACACCGTCGCCGTCGAAACCTCGGCCACCGAAGGCGATGAGGAGGGTATTGTCGAGCGCGAGATTGTCGCCCATGTGACAACGAGCGAGGCGCTTGGGGCACACGACCGCCGTATCGCCCGCAAGCTCATCGACCTCAACGTGCCCGAACTCGATCGCGTGGAATTTGATGTGGAGTAATGCGGAGCATGGAATGGCTCTCGCGCACAGGCGCAAGTCGCGGCGCGGCGCAGACGCGATACGAACACGAGCAAATAACGGGGTGCAGTTCACACTCGCGCCCCGCTCGCTGTTTTATTGCCGTGAATCAGACGTCCGCATCGACATCGCCAGACTCCACCGTAAACGCCGGATCGGTGCTCACAAGATAAAATCGGGTCACCTCAGTATTTCTAATTAGGTAAATCTGCCCCTGATTGCGTCGGCGCGATATATACGCAACGTGAACCGTGCCGAATTCTTCGCCGTTTTCCTTCTTTAATATCAGGATGTTGGGGTCATCCGTACGCTTAAACTGCCCGTCTGTGCAGATTCCGTCTTGATCGACCAGCTGCCATCGACAGTTGTCCTCCTCAAGAAAAGCCAGGGTTTCCCGACTCGTTTTGTCATCCCGATAGTAACCATCAATGGCAAACCCTTCGGAAGCGCATTCCTGCATATAGGACGTTTCTCGGCTTATAGCAAACAGCCCTGTAGCGCCCAGGAGCACAGCCAGGCAGATCACTGCAAGGGTTATCGAAATAGCACGGCGGCCCATGTTAGCCCAATCGATAGTTGTTTAACGGAGCGCGAAACATACCTGGAACCTCCGATATCAGGGGGAATGTCGCCAGCAGGCTGACGACAACTATATGTTTCTAACATCAAACCATATGGCTGCCACTCGCGGAGGGGGCATCGGCGAACGGCGTGTTTTCATACTCCAGTGGTCAAACCTAAGCGCGGCTCTACAGCTCGTACTTGTACACGCGATAGATGTACTTCTCGGCTTCCATCTCGTAGGTGGCGATGGGCAGTCCATAGCGATCGTACTCGGTAAAGGTCTTGGCCTGGCCCGAAGCCACGAGCATACTATTCGAATTGCCGACGCGCTGCGCGCTGCTCACATAGCCCGAAAACAGCACGGCGATCTGGTCCTCAAGTTCGTAGGTGCGCGCCGTCTCGTCCACTGTAAAGATGCGCCCAAACGAATGCGTGCCCTTGTTGTAGTCGGTCACCACCGCGGCGCCCAGCTGGCCCCAGTCGAACTTGGGATAGCTCTCAGCCGCACCAAAGTTGTTGTCGTACAGCAGCACCTGGTAGCGACCAGTCGTTGCCATGTCAGAACTCGGCAGATACGTCACGCTGTGCTGGCCCGCATTGAGCGAAAAATCGCCCTGGGCCTGCAGTAACTTGTCCTCAAAGCCCGAACCGGCCCATTGCCACTCCTTTCTATTTCTGGATCCATCTTCTCACTGTTGGCGGACGAAAATGATCCGTTTTCCTCCGTCCCCGAGAGGTCATTTTTTAGTACTTGAAGAAGCCCTCGCCCGAGCTTTCGCCCAGCTTGCCTTCGTCGAGCATTTTCTTGAGGACGGACGCCATAGCCTTAAAGTTGTAGGGCATCATCATCTTTTTGAGCAGCGGGCTCACCAGGCCCGGGACCTTCTGATACTGCATAACGATGTTGTAGGCCGTCTGGATGCCCACCGTGTCGAACACGCGGAACGGACCTTTGGGAGCGCCAGTGCCGCGCGTCCATGCGAGGTCGATACTCTTGGGGTCGCTGACGCCCGAGACATACAGGTCAAGGCCCGAGAGCAGCCACGGCACCAGCATAGAGTTGAGCAGGTAACCGTTCTTTTCCTTGTTGACGGGAAGTGCCAGCATGCGAATGTCGTTGGCGAAGTCGACGAGCTCGTCGAAATAGCGCTTGTCGGTCTGGTCCTGGGCCATGACCTCGGTCATGTTGTTCTTCCAGATGGAGTTGGCAAAGTGCAGCGACAGGTACTTCTCGGGGCGACCAGTGTACTTGGCAAAGGTGCTCGGCAGCAGCGTAGAGGAGTTCGTCACGATGACGGTCTTTTGCGGCAGAACCGGGGCGAGCTTCTTGTAGAAGTCGATCTTTGCCTGGGTGTCCTCGGCCATAGATTCGATAACCAGGTCGGCGTCGGCCACGGCCTCGGCGAGGTCGAGCTCCAGCTTGAGCGTGGAGTAGGCACGCTCGACGGCGGCGAGTGCCGCCTCCTTGTCGAAGGGCTTGCCGCTATCGGCGATACCGGCGCACCACTCGCCCGTGCCGTCCGTCATGCCCTCGATAGCAGCGATGTACTCCTCGCGCACATGATCGATCTTGGGCTGGGTACGGCCGATGCTGCCCTCGCTGCGCAGCCAAATCGTTACATCAAAGCCGCAGTAGGCTGCCTGAAAGGCAATCTGGCTTCCCAGCACGCCGCCGCCGGCAACGCAAACGGTCTTGTAGCTCATAGGAACAGTCCTCTCTTACGTAATTCCATAGATGTGTATTTATTCAACCGTAAGGGGACAGCACGCTGGGGGTGGGTTCTATAAACGGACGGTAATTTGCGGCGAACGGCTACATATGTTCATTATCTCAGGGTTCCGAGGGCGATTTTTTGTGCCACCGAGACGTCGTTTGCGGAAGTATGCGGCAAATTCCGGAACCCTTGAGCACACCCCGGTTTTCCGCCAATAAAACCGCAGGTACAGAGCTTGTACATATCCGGTATGCTCGGCCTATTCAGATTTTGCCGCATACTTCCGAAATCTAAGTTCGCAAGGGGTAATAGCCGGGTTGTTTACGCAACATATGTCCAGCAAAAACGGGTGGTAGCCGGTACGACTACCACCCGTTTGCCTCATATCTAGCCCAAAGCAGGCCAGCTACTTCTTAATGCCGCGTCCCAGGCGCTCAGCGACCGACGCCACGGCGCTCTCATCGACCGAGCCGCAGCTCACGCAGCCGTCATGGGCACGCATCTGGCCGGTGACCTCGTCCATCGCGAGCGGCGCCACCTTCTCGAGCTTAAAGCCCTTGCCGGCGCGCATATTCTCCTTTGCCACACTGATCATGAGCTTAATACGGTTGAGCTGGTTGACCTCGGATGCACCGGGGTCGTAGTCCACCGCAACGATGTTGCTCTCGGGATGCTGGCGGCGCAGCTCCTTAATCACGGCCTTGCCCACCACGTGGTTGGGCAGGCACGCGAAGGGCTGCGTGCAGATGATGTTGGGTGCGCCGTGGTCGATCAGGTCGAGCATCTCGGCCGTGAGCAGCCACCCCTCGCCCATGTTGTTGCACACCGAAAGCACCGTACGGGCCTTGTCGGCCATGGTGCCGATGCGCTCGGGCGCCTCAAAGCGGCGGGACTTTTCGAGCATCTCCTCCACCGGCGTACGCATCCAGTCCACGAGCTTGATGAGCGCCTGCATGCCTGCACGCGTGGTAGCAGAGCTTCCCAGCTCGTCCTTCTGCAGCTCGGCGTTGCTCATGGAGTACAGGAAGAAGTCGAGCAGGCCCGGTACCACGGCCTCGCAGCCCTCGCGCTCGATCACGTCGACCACGTGGTTGTTGGCCGTGGGATGGAACTTGACCAGAATCTCGCCGACCACGCCCACGCGCGGCTTGGTGCCCTCGCCCACGAGCGGCATGGTGTCGAACGCGCGTATGGCCTCACGCGCAAGCTTGGTGTAGTTGTGCCTGTTGAACTTAGGCGCCAGCTTGCGGGCGCGCGCCATGTACTCCTCGTAGAGCGCGTTGGCGGCACCGGGCGTTGCCTCGTACGGGCGGCAGCGGTAGAGCATCTGCATCATCACATCGCCAAAGAGCACCGCGTAGACCGCCTGCTTGAGCAGCGCCGGCGTAACCTTAAAGCCGGGGTTGTCCTCGCCGAGCGCCACGGCCGAAAGCGAAATCACCGGGATCTCGGGGTGGCCGCTCTCGCGCAGTGCCTTGCGGATGAGCGCGATGTAGTTGGTGGCGCGGCAGCCGCCGCCGGTCTGGCTGATAACCACAGCCGTCTTGGACAGGTCGTACCGGCCGCTCTCGATGGCCTCCATAATCTGGCCCGTCACCAGGATCGACGGGTAGCAAATGTCATTGTTCACATAGCGCAGGCCGGCCTCGACGGCATCGTGGTCAGTCGAGGGCAGCAGCTCCAAGTTGTAGCCAGCACCGCGGAACACCTCTTTGACCAGGTCAAAGTGGATCGGCGCCATCTGCGGGCACAGGATGGTATAGCCCTCCTCGCGCATCTGCTCGGTAAAGGGCACCTTGGGCCACGCGGTCGATGCGCTCTCACGCTGCGCCTCAAACGTGTACTTGCGGCTCGCGAACGCGGGGGCATCCGTGGAGGGCGCCACCGGCGCGGCATCGCCCTGCTCGTAGGCCTCGCCCGCGGCCGTGGCATCGGCCAGGCGCTCGGCCTCCTGGTCCTTAAGCGCTGCCATGAGCGAGCGGATGCGGATGCGCGCGGCACCCAGGTTAGACACCTCGTCGATCTTAAGCACGGTGTAGATCTTGCCGCTGGCTTCCAGAATCTCCTGCACCTGGTCGGTGGTCAGAGCGTCCAGGCCGCAGCCGAAAGAGTTGAGCTGGATCAGGTCCAGGTCGTTGCGCATCGTCACAAAACGGGCGACGGCGTACAGGCGGCTGTGGTACATCCACTGGTCAACAACGCGAATCGGACGCTCGGGCTTTACCAGATGCGCGAGCGAATCCTCGGTAAAGACCGCAAAGCCAAAGCTCGAGATAAGCTCGGGCAGGGCGTGGTTGATCTCGGGGTCGTTGTGGTAAGGACGGCCGGCGAGCACAATGCCGTGACCGCCGTGGTCCTCGACCCACTTAAGAGCCTCCTCGCCCATGGTCTGGATGTCCTCGTGGAAACGCGCATCGGCCTCAAAGGCAGCGTTGACGGCGGCATCGACCTCGGAGCGCGTGATTTTAGGACCGCGCACGCGACCGCGACCGGCCTCAGCATCGGCCACGCGGTCGACGGCGAGCACCTGGTACAAGCGGCGCTTGAGCTCGGTCTTGTCGTGATAGGGCACAAACGGGTACAGAAACTCGATGTTCTGCTCGCGAATCTCGTCGATATTGAGCGCCAGCGCCGTGGGGTAGCTCATGACGATGGGGCAGTTATAGCAGTTGCCAGCCGTCGGGTCCTCCTTGCGTTCCCAACGCACGCACGGCATCCAGATAAAGTCGACGTCGCGGTCGATGAGGTTCATCACGTGGCCGTGGCTCATCTTGGCCGGATAGCACACGCTCTCGGACGGCATGGACTCGATGCCCGCCTGGTAGGTCTTCTTGCTCGACTGGTCGGACAGCTGCACGCTAAAGCCCAGGCGCGTAAAGAACGCGTGCCAGAAGGGGTAGTTCTCGTACATGTTGAGCGCACGGGGGATGCCGACGGTGCCGCGCGGGGCCTCGTCGGGGCTCAGCACCTCGCGGTTAAAGAGCAGCTCGTTTTTCTTTTTGAAGAGGTTGGGGGCCTCGGTCTTTTGCTTTTTGTGGCCGGCGCCCTTCTCGCAGCGGTTGCCGGTAATGAAGCGCCTGCCGCCGCCAAAGTCGTTGACGGTAAGCTGGCAGTTGTTAGAGCAACGGCCGCAGCGGACATGCTTTTGCGTCACGGTGAGGTGCGCGATGTCCTCGGCAGAAAGAATGGTCGAAGTGCCGTCGGCACCGGCGCGATCGCGGGCGAGCAGGGCCGCACCGTAGGCGCCCATGCAGCCGGCGATGTCGGGGCGCACGGCATGCACGCCGGTGAGCTGCTCAAATGCGCGCAGCGTGGCATCGGACATAAAGGTGCCGCCCTGGACGATCACCTGGCTGCCGATCTCCTTGGGGTCGCGCAGCTTAATGACCTTGAACAGGGCATTCTTGATGACGGAATAGGACAGGCCGGCGGCGATGTCGCCCACCGTGGCGCCTTCCTTTTGCGCCTGCTTAACGCGCGAGTTCATAAAGACCGTGCAGCGGCTGCCCAGGTCGACCGGGGCCTTGGCATGGATGGCGGCGTTGGCGAACGCGCGCACGTCCATGTTCATAGAGACGGCGAAGCTCTCGATAAAGCTACCGCAACCCGACGAGCAGGCCTCGTTGAGCATGATGTGCTCGATAACGCCGTCCTTGACGCGCAGGCACTTCATGTCCTGGCCGCCGATGTCCAGAATGAACTCGACGCCGGGTAGGAACGCCTTGGCGCCGCGCAGGTGAGCGACGGTCTCGATTTCGCCGGAGTCGGCCTTGAGGGCCTCGATGAGCAGTGCCTCGCCGTAGCCCGTGGTAGTCACGTGGCCGATAGTGCAGCCGGCGGGGATGTGGTTGTAGAAATCGGCCATGATGACCTTGGCCGTGCCCAGAATGTCACCGTTGTTGTTGCCGTACCAGGTGTGCAGCAGCTGACCGTCCTCGCCCACGAGCGCGGCCTTCATGGTGGTGGAACCGGCGTCGATGCCGATGAACACGCGGCCGGTGTAGCCTTCGAGCTTGCCCTTGGGGACGACCTCAGTGTCGTGGCGGGTTTTGAACTCAGCAAAATCCTCGTCGGTGGCAAAGAGCGGATCCAGACGCTCGACCTCGGCACCCTGCGTGTCACCCAGGGCATCGATGGCCTCGATGAGCTGCGGGAACGTGCTGAGCTTGTTGGACTCGTGCGCCATGGCGGCGCCGCTCGCCACAAACAGGTGAGCGTTTTGGGGCACGATGCGGTGTTCCTCGTCCAGGTTGAGCGTGAGGTAGAAGCGGTGGCGCAGCTCGGAGAGGTACTGCAGCGGGCCGCCCAGAAAGGCGACGTTGCCGCGGATGGGACGGCCGCACGCCAGGCCCGAGATGGTCTGGGTCACGACAGCCTGGAAGATGGAGGCGGCCACGTCCTCGGGGCGGGCACCCTCGTTGAGCAGCGGCTGGACGTCGGTCTTGGCAAAAACGCCGCAGCGGCTGGCGATGGGATAGATGGTGGTGGCGTTGGCCGCGAGCTCGTTGAGGCCGCTGGCGTCGGTGTGCAGCAGAGTGGCCATCTGGTCGATGAACGCGCCCGTGCCGCCGGCGCAGGTGCCGTTCATGCGCTGCTCGATCCCGTTGTCGAAGTAGATGATCTTGGCGTCCTCTCCGCCCAGCTCGATGGCGACATCGGTGGCCGGGATGAGGGTCTCGACGGCACGCTTGCTGGCGATGACCTCCTGGACAAACTCCAGGTCGAGCCACTGGGACAGCAGCAGGCCGCCCGAGCCGGTAATGGCGCAGGTCATCTGGGCCGTCGTCAGCACGGTCGCAGCGCCCTCGAACAGGTCGCGGGCGCAGGCGCGGACGTCGGTGTGGTGGCGCTGGTACTTGGCGTAGACGATCTGGTTGTCGTCGTTGAGCACGGCAAGCTTAACGGTGGTGGAGCCCACGTCGATGCCCAGGTGCAGGTTGCCGCGAGCGTTCTCGGGGTTGAAGATCGCGCCTTCGGGGGCGTGGGCGGCGGCTACGGGCTCAGCGGCGGTGGCGGGCTCGCTAGCGACGGACGTCTCCCCTGCCGCGTTCTTGGCATCGGCAACTGCCTCGGCAACTTTCTCGGCAGCTGCGGTCGCGGCCTTCTGCGCGGCATCCACCACGGCGGGTGCAGCTTCACGCGCGGCAGCGACCATACGGCCCTTTATGCCCTCGACGAGTTTGCTCATTGTCTCTCCTCTTAGTTGTTGGACTCGACGGCTGCGGCGGTGTCGGCCGCGTCCTCGAGCTGCAGGTTCAATAGCTTCATGCCGTATTCCGGTACGTTGATATCGATGGGTTGGCCATACAGGTCACCAGGGCGCACAAAAGCGAGCACCGTCATAATGCGCGCCATGGCCTCGGGCGATTCGGTGAGCCCACGCTCAAACCAGCGCTGAATCATGCCGACCTCGGCACTCACGACGTAGGTGACGTAGTAGTCAAAGAACGTGCCCAGCGCCAGGCCCAAAATGCCCGTCTGCGCACGCGGCACCACAGCCTCACGCGCGGTATCGATAATCCTTTTAATGAAGGCCTGGTCGCCGCCCGGACCCAGCAGCGCACCGATTAAGTCGCGGTTGGCCGCAAGATAACGCAGCAGCTCAACCGAACCGGGCGCCGGCTCGAGCTCATCGATGTTGTGATAGAGATCAGGCAGCTGAGCTGCGGTGATGAGCTCAATGCGCTCACGGATCTCGGCCAGCAAGCCGTCCTCGATTTGATTGATAAAGTCGGGGATATCGCGGTAGTGCGAATAGAACGTGCGGCGCGTAAGGCCGGCACGCTCGGTGAGCGACGCGACGTTAATGCGCGAAAGGTCGCCGCTTTCGGCAAGCTCGCTGGCAAGCGCTTGGCGAAGGGCACGCTGCGAGCGAAGGGACCGGCGATCGCATTTCTCGAGCTGGGACAAGCGTCCTCCTTGTTACTCAGCCTGTGCGCTATTGCACAGTGCGAGTATTATTGCACACCGTGTGCATCAACACGTAAAGGCAATATTTTGGATGTGACGAAGGGGCAGTCCTTTGTCACATTATTCGATGACGGCGCGGGAGTTTTGCTTGTGCATGGTGGCGAGCATGTGTTTGGGGACGGCGTGGACCATGCAACTGCCGATAGTCGCGCTCGCGGCGGCCTTAGCTGCATCGCTGCCGTTTTTGGTCGCGTAGCTGTGGCGGAAGCGCTTGAGCATGGCGATGTCGTTGCCGCCGTCGCCGTAAACCGCGACCTCGTCCTCGGCAATACCGTAGTAGCCCGCCAGCCAGGCCACGCTCTCGCCCTTGTTGCACGCCACATCCGTGATCTCAAACATCACCGGATCGAACGGCGCGTTGACCACACGGTCCGATCGCTCGGCCAAATATGCCTTAAGATCGCGCTCCAGCTCGGGCGAGGTCACGCGGCAGTTGATCTTACACACATCGTGGCGCAGGATGTCGCCGATCGACTGATCGAAATACTGCTCCTCGTGATACCCGCCACGCGCGCGCATCAAGCGCATCACGATGCGCTTGATAGGGCTGTCCTTCTTAAAACCCGCCTGGTGCATCTCGAACGAACCGCTCGAGAACATGCCGTCGGGCGTGGAGCAGTCGAAGCAAATGTCCGGGAACGCCTTGAGCAGCTCCTCGGTAACCTGCGGGTCGATGGTCCAGGTCTTGAGCACCTCGCCATGGCTGTCACGCACGATGGATCCGTTGGAGCAGCAGGCGTCGAGTGCCAGACCTGTAAAGCCATGCTCGCCGATCGGCAGCGTCGAGCGTCCGGTCGCGGGAACCACATGCAGGCCAGCCTCGGTCAGCTCGCGAATGGCACGGCGAATGGTCCCGTCTGCCTCGTGCAGGGCATTCAACAGCGTTCCGTCTAAGTCACTCGCAAACATCTTGATCATGGGCATGCCTCTCCTTCGTCTGCACGATATTGTAGACGAGAACGGGCGCATCCCAAGAGAGGCACGCCCGTCAGGCGAAAGATTGTCCTACACCGCGGCAGGGCCGTGTTCGCCGGTGCGGATACGGATAACTTCTTCGACCGGCTCGACCCAAATCTTGCCGTCGCCGACGGCTCCGGTGCGAGCGGCGTTGCAGATGATGTCAACAATTCCGTCGACGTGCTCGTCGGCACAAATGAGCGTGAACTGCACCTTAGGGATTGTGTTGACGAGTAACTCGTTGCCGCGCACGTATTCCTTCCAGCCATGCTGCGCGCCGCAGCCCTGCACCTGGTTGATGGTCATACCACGAACATCAGCAGCAAACAGCGCATCTTTAAGAACCTCAAGCTTTTCCTGGCGCACGATAGCCGTGATCTTTTTCATAATGAATTCCTCTCTTTAATAAAGAAATGAATTGCCATTCAATGACGCGGGTTTCCCAGGTGCCGCAGATTGGGTTGAAAGAGGAGCGCCGCGTACTTTTGTACGCAAGCGACGGTTTGAAACCCAAGGTGCGGTGCCTGGGGAAGCCGCGCGACGATTGAACGGCAAGGTGCGGAGCTTGGGGAAGCTGCTAATCGAGTCCCGAGAAGGAGGGATACGCGCTCTCGCCATGCTGACTCGCATCCAGGCCCAGCGCCTCGTCGGCCTCGTCCACGCGCAGGCTGCCGTGGAACAGCGCCTTGACCACCGCGGCGATCACCAAATCGAGCACCAGCACAAGAGCGACCGTCACCACAATGCCCAAAATCTGCGAGATGAGCAGCGACACGTCGCCCGTGTAGAACAGGCCCCCCTTACCGGTCCACGAAAGCTCCGGCACGCAGAACAAACCCGTGAGCACGCCGCCCAAGATGCCGCCAACGCCGTGGCAACCGAACGCGTCGAGCGCATCGTCGTAGCCAAATTTGGTCTTGAGATGGCTAATAGCCAGGTAGCAAACGGGCGAGACGATCAGGCCCATGACCAGCGCCGCCCACGGCTCGACAAAGCCCGCGCCGGGCGTGACCACCACAAGGCCCGCAACCAAACCGGTGCTGGCACCCACCAGCGTGGGGCGACCGGTATGCACGCGCTCGACGACAAGCCACGAGACCATGCCCGCCGCGCTGGCCGTCACGGTGTTGAGGATGGCAAGCGCCGCCACGGCATCGGCCTTAAACTCGCTGCCGCCGTTAAAGCCAAACCAGCCAAACCAAAGCAGGCCGGCGCCCAACGCCACAAACGGCACGTTATGCGGACGGTAGCTCACCATGCCAAAGCCGCGACGACGGCCGAGCATTAAGCAGAGGATCAGGCCCGTCAGACCGGACGAAATGTGTACCACGTCGCCGCCGGCAAAGTCGAGCGCGCCGATGATGTCGCCGATAAAGGAGCCCTCGCCGCCCCAAACCATGTGGGCAAGCGGCGCATAGACCACGAGCAGCCAAATGCCCAGGAAGGCCGCCATGGCACCAAACTTAACGCGGCCGGCCAGGCTGCCCGTGACGATAGCGGCAGTGATCATGGCAAACGCCATTTGGAAGGCGATGTTGATGATCTGAGGGTAGACAGCACCGTCCGCGACATTGCCCTCGGCCGCCTGCAGCACCTGGTTGAGCACCGGCAAGCACAGCAGCTGGTCAAGGCCTCCAATAAACGGGCTGGAACCGTCGCCGCCGTAGGCCAGCGACCAGCCGGCAACAATCCACAACACACCGACCAGGCCAATGGCGCCAAAGCACATAAGCATGGTGTTGATGACATTTTTGCGCCTGGACAGGCCGCCATAGAAAAACGCCAGACCCGGTGTCATTAAGAATACGAGCATGGTGCAGATGAGCATAAACGTTGTCGATCCCGTATCGTACATTCGCTCCCCCTTGGTCGCATGAACGTTGTCGGCGCCCATAATGCGGCCGAGGGGCAACTGGTGTACACCAGATACGGCGTTGTTAAACGCTGCGTTGTCGAATGGAAACGGTGCCGCAATCTTGGAAACGGCGCGGCAACGGGCGCGAAACGGACGGGAAATACGCGAGCAAGGGAGCCGTGAGCGCGCCCGTCCCGACTAGCGCCGAAACAGCTCGTGGGCGCGGTCGCGAAGATGAGTTGCTCGAATGACACCTTCGTAGTGATTGATGCGCAGACGCGGGAAGGCGTTAAAGAAGCGTAGGTCGCGGCGGCTGAGTGACACGCTCGGCACCGGACGGCTCATGCGCTTGCCGGCAAGGCGACGACTGAGCGACGGACGCGGCATGCTCGGCGCGGCATCGGCCACGCGGCGGGCGGCAAGTGCCAGGCCGCGAGCACCATCCGCGATAAACGTCGGCATCGAAGCCTTCTCGCGCAGGGCATCGAGCGCGGCGTCACCCAGCTCGGCGAGCCACGCGTTAACGGCACGGCTACGGATATGCGTCTGTGCCACCGAGTCAATCGTCGAATCGGGAATGCGCTCGAGCATGGAGTCGGACGCATCGGCAAGCGACTCGTTGATGCGGTCGGCAAGGTCGGCACGCACACGCTCCAGCTGATCGGACAGGCGACGCCAACTGGCCAAAGAGCACACCGCGTCGACCATCATCGCGACCGCGACGATAAAGGCGGACAGCCGCACAATCAGCACCGGCAGATGGCCAAGCAGCCCCAGCAATGCCGGCTCCACTAAACGGCAAATGCACAGCGCACCCAGGCCAAACGCACAGGCCCAGTACAGGCAGATGCGTCCATGCAAATTAAACGGCAGGTGCGAGTAATCCCAAAAGCGCGCGCCTGTTGTTTTTTCCAATAGAAGGCCCACACTGTACTCGATTACGCTGCATACAAGCGCCGCGGCGACAAACTGGCTCGGGGCATCCGGAATCCCGCGCAGCAAAAGCCAGCAGGCTATGCCGCCCACACCATAGATAGGGCAACACGGTCCCAGCAAAAATCCACTGTTGGCGAAGCGTCCGTGATTGAGCATGGCGCAGACCGTCGACTCCCATGCCCAGCCGCAAAAACCGTAGAAGGCAAACGAGAGCACCAGTGCCGAGAGCGGACAGGCGGCAAGCGTCGCGCCGCTAAACGCCATGTCGATCGCGGTTTCCACCGTCTACCCTCTCCTCTTTTCGCTCGATTCGCTACTCACGCTATCGACCGTCTCGTCTTTGCGCCGCAGGCGACCGGCGACCGTCTCGCGCAGGGCACACCATTTATCGGCCAGGCACACAATCCATGCCTCACGACACGTCGGCGGCACCGGCACCAGCGGAAACATATGCCGCACGATAATATTCCGCTCGCGAGACGTCAGCTCAAAATCTTCCTCCGCACGCGCCAGGGCAAAAAACGGATGCCGAAAGCCATGCAGCCGATGGCTTGGGTCGGGATCGTGCCAGTCATAGAGAAAGTAATCGTGCAGCAGAGCCCCGCGCAGCAACGAGGCGCGGTCGACCGAGACACCGACGCGGCCCAGGCGCTCGGCAAAGGACAGGCTCGCCCGCGCCACCGAGGTCACATGCGTATACACCGTCACATCGCCATGCTGGATAAACTCGCGCGTCAGGCCCAAGCGACCCGTTTGGGCCAGCTGGCGGGCAGCATGGTCTACTTCGCACGCGATTTTCTCGGCACGAACGACATCAGACATGCTGTCTCCTTCCAGCGACTCACGGCGACAAGCTACGGCCTGTGCACAATCGATAAAAACATCATGGAACACATTAGTATGGCATCGGACAAAACGTTTTGCCCCACCAGTTGGCGAATTACCGCGCCGCCGTCACATATCAAACGCCAAAATGTGCGAGACTGTCTTGTGCAATTGTGCCGGCCGAGGGAGCGCCGGCGCTCGATTCGCATGGAGTAACCCACAACGATGCTGCTTACGCAAACGACAACGCCCGAGGACGTCAAGGCTCTCGACCGCACCGAGCTTCCGCTGCTCTGCGGCGAGATCCGTCAGGCAATCCTCGAAAGCTCCGCCGCCGTCGGCGGGCACGTTGCCCCCAACCTGGGCGTCGTTGAGCTTACGGTTGCGCTTCATCGCGTGTTTAACTCCCCCACCGACAAAATTGTCTTTGACGTGTCGCACCAGACCTACGCCCACAAGGCGCTGACCGGGCGTGCGTACACTTATATCGATCCGGAGCGTTATGGTGAGGCTTCTGGCTTTGCCAATCCCGACGAGTCCGAGCACGACCTGTTCGCCATGGGCCACACCTCCACGTCGGTAAGCCTGGGCTGCGGCCTGGCGCACGCTCGCGACCTGGCGGGTGACGCGTACAACGTCATCACCATCATTGGCGACGGCTCGCTTTCGGGCGGTCTGGCGTTTGAAGGCTTTAACAACGCCGCCGAGCTCGACAGCAACCTGATCATCATCGTCAATGACAACGACCAGTCCATTGCCGAGAACCATGGCGGCCTCTATCGCAATCTAGCCGAGCTGCGCGCCAGCAACGGCACCTGTGAGCGCAACGTTTTCCGCGCGATGGGACTCGACTACCGCTATCTGGACTCCGGTAACGATGTGTTGGCCTTGGTCGACGCGCTGCAGGAACTGCGCGATATCGATCACCCCATCGTGCTGCACGTCTCCACCGCCAAGGGCAAGGGCTTTGAACCAGCCCAGAACGACCCCGAGCGCTGGCACCACGTGGGCCCGTTTGACATGGCGACCGGGCGCAAGCTCTGCCCGGGCCATCCGAGCGAGCCTGCGCCGCGCACCTATGCCGACATTACGGGCGAGGCGCTCAGCGCCGCCATCGAGCGCGATCCGCAGGTCGTGGGCATCACGGCCGCCACGCCCTACATCATGGGCTTTACACCCGAGCTTCGCGCTGCCGCCGGCAAACAGTTCGTCGATGTGGGCATTGCCGAGGAGCACGCCGTGACCTTCGCCACCGCGCTTGCGCGCTCGGGCGCCAAGCCGGTCTTTGGCGTGTACGGCACGTTTTTGCAGCGTGCCTACGACGAGCTGTGGCACGACTTGTGCCTCAACGACGCCCCCGCAACCATCTTGGTGTTTGGCGCGTCGATCTTTGGCACCACGTCCGAGACGCACCTCTCGTTCTTTGATATTTCCATGCTGGGCGGTCTTCCCAACATGCACTATTTGGCGCCTTCCTGCATGGAAGAATACCTGTCCATGCTGAGCTGGTCGCTCGACCACCGCGAGCATCCTGTGGCGATCCGCGTACCGGGCATCGGCCTAGTGAGCCGTCCCGACCTTGCGCCCGCCGAAGACACCGACTACAGCGCCGTTCGCTACAACGTGGTGCGCCAGGGTCGCGACGTTGCCGTGCTCGCACTTGGCGATTTCTTTGAGCCGGGCGAGCGCGTGGCAAACCGCTTGGCTGCCGAGTACGGTATCGAGGCCACGCTCGTCAACCCTCGCTTTGCAACCGAGCTTGACCGCGAGTTCCTCGATAGCCTTGCTGCCGAGCATCGCGTTGTCGTCACCCTCGAGGACGGCATCTTGGACGGCGGCTGGGGCGAGCGCGTGGCATGTTATCTGGCATGCACGCAGTTGCGCACGCGCACCTTCGGCATCGCCAAGGGCTTCCCCGACCGCTACGACCCCAACGAACTGCTCGCGCAGAACGGCATGACGGTCGAGAACATAGCCGCCGAAGCCGTAAGGCTACTCAACGAGTAAGAAAACCTCCGCAAGGGAAGCACCCCTGCGGAGGTTTTTGTTTTCACAGCTCAATTATCTCAATCTGTAACATCTAGGGCCCGAATTCCCGTCTAACTGTTACAGATCTAGATAAGACGTCTTAGTCCCAGACCTTTGTCTCAATCTGTAACAGATAGAGACCTTTTGGCCGTCCAGATGTTACAGATTGAGATAAAACAGTAAGGCATACCACTGCATCGGCCAGAACCACCACGAAGGTGCCTGTCCCCTTTGTGGTGGTTTTCGTTGTCGCCATTATAGCGACCGCTGTGAGCGATCATGCCGTCTTCAAAGCGCATTCTCAGCTGCAATATTCGGCGTTTTCCCAGATAAAACCTGCCAAAATAAACCTGTCCCTTTTTGGTAGGTAGAATTACCCATAAGGCAAGTATGTTTCTGAGTTATTTCGTGTTGACCCATTTGAGCGCGATAGGGTATAACTCTACTCAACCGCTAGGGATTTTATTGAGAAAGGTGTTCTACCATGAGCAAGAACCTCTCCCAGCAGGTCGTTCTCGACCGCCGCGGCTTCGTTGCCGCCACCTTCGCAACCGTCGCCGGCCTTGGTCTTGCCGGCTGCTCCGACACCAGCGCCGAGGCCGACAAGGGTTCCGCCGCCGGCTCTTCCAAGAGCTCCAATGATACCGAGGCTTCCACCACGCTCGACGCTAAGGCATTCGACAAGCTCGTCGACAACGGCCCCAAGGCCGATGACGACGCCATCGCCGCCAGCACCTGGGCCACGGCCGTCAAGGACGCCGGCGTCTTTAAGATCGGTGGTGTTCAGACCTCCACGCTCTTCTCCCTCCTCAACGAGAAAGACGGTCAGACCCGCGGCTTCGACGCCGGTATCGCACAGCTCCTGTCCAACTACATCCTGGGCGAGAACAAGGTCGAGATCACCCAGGTAACCTCGGACACGCGTGAGTCCGTCCTGCAGAACGGCCAGGTCGACGCTGTCTTTGCCACCTACACCATTACCGATGAGCGCAAGAAGCTCGTCTCCTTTGCCGGTCCCTACTACTACACCCAGCAGGCCATCCTGGTACTCGCCGATAACGACGACATCAAGAGCGTCGACGACCTGGCCGACAAGAACGTCGCCGTCCAGTCCGGCTCCAACGGCCCCGCCATCCTGGAGGAGTTCGCCCCCAAGGCCAGCCAGCAGGAGTTCAAGACTGACGAGGAGGCCCGCCAGGCACTCCAGCAGGGCCGCGTTGACGCCTACGTCATCGATAACAACATGCAGCAGAGCGCCCTGGTCCGCGAGCCCGGCAAGTACAAGATCGCCGGCAAGCCCTTCGGCAGCAAGGAGCCCTATGGCATCGGTCTGCCGCTCGATTCCGACGGCGTCGCCTTTGTCAACGACTTCCTTAAGAAGATCGAGGACGATGGCACCTGGACCGAGCTGTGGCAGATCTGCATCGGCGACCGTACGGGCGACACCAATGTTCCCGAGCTGCCCGAGATCGGGGCCTAGGCAGCGAGCCTGGTAACGGCCGCAACGAAACCATATGGAAACGCATGATGCGCTTTATTGCGGTAAACTGTTTCCTCACTGAGTTGTCGGGGCTTCCGTACACACGGGAGCCCCTTTCCTTATCGGCAGGAGGTCCGCATGAGTCTCTCCGAGCTCTGGTCGCTCTATGGCCAGAACTATATCGACGCGCTGCTAGCAACCTGGGGCATGACGCTTGAGTCGTTTGCCATCGCCATGGTGCTGGCCGTCGCCGTCACCGTGATGCGTGTGTCGCCGCTCAAGCCGCTGCGCGTCTTTGGCGACCTGTATGTCCAGGTCTTCCGCAACATCCCCGGCATCGCACTGCTCATCATCGTCGTCTATGCGCTGCCGCCGCTCAAGGTCGTTCTGCCCTACCGCACCTGCGTTATCGTCGCCACGGTCCTTTTGGGCTCGGCCTTTGGTTCCGAGAACTTTATGAGCGGCATCAACACCGTCGGCGTCGGCCAGGTGGAAGCAGCACGTTCGCTCGGCATGAGCTTTAACCGTATCCTCGCCAAGATCGTGATTCCGCAGGCACTGCGCTCGAGCGTGCTGCCCATGACCAACCTCTTTATCGCCGTCATGCTTACCACCGCGCTCGGCAGTCAGGTGCCGCTTAAGCCGCAGGAGCTCACCGGCGTGGTGAGCTATATCAACGCGCGCTCGCTCGGCGGCGTCGCCGCGTTCTTTATCTCGGCGCTCGGCTACCTGGGCACGGCCTTTGTGGTGAGCCACATTGGCAACTATATCGATAAGAAGGTGAGAATCCTCCGATGAGCAAGCATTCCACCTCTGCGCTCACCATGCGCGATGCGCTCTACGAGGCTCCCGGCCCCAAGATGCGCGCCAAGATTCGCATCGGTACCGCCATCTCGCTTGTTGCCGTCGCCGCGCTCGTCGTCCTCGTGTTGCAGCGCTTTTATGTGACCGGCCAGCTTTCGGTCCACTATTGGTATTTCTTTACACACCTCACCACCTGGAAGTTCCTGCTTGCCGGCTTTGAGGGCACCGTTAAAGTCGCACTCACCGCCGGCGCCATCGCGCTGGTGCTGGGCTTAGCCCTTATGCTCGGCCGTACCAGCGAAATTAAGCCGCTGCAGTTGGTCTGCCGCGTGCTCACCGATTTCTTCCGCGGCGTACCGAGCCTCCTGTTCATCTACTTCTTCTTTTTGGTGCTGCCCCAGTACAAGATCGCGCTGCCGTCGTTTTGGATGCTCACGCTCCCTGTCGCGCTCGCCGCGGCAGGCGTACTTGCCGAGATTTTCCGCGCCGGCGTCAACGCCGTACCGCGCGGGCAGGTCGAGGCAGCCCAGGCGCTCGGTCTCTCCAAGGCTAAAATCACCTTTAAAATCGTATTGCCCCAGGCGATTCGGTTTATCATTCCGTCGTTGATCTCACAACTTGTAGTCGTGGTCAAGGACACCACCGTCGCCTACGTGGTGAGCTACCCCGACCTCATGCAAAACGCCCGCGTGCTCATTACCAACTACGACGCCCTCGTGTCGGTCTACCTGGTAATCGCGGTCATCTACATTCTCATCAACGTCGCGATTAACAAGGCCGCCGTCTACGTTTCGCACAAGACCGGCGCGACCATCATCCGCTAACGCTTTACCATTTCTAGTCATAAGGAGCCGAGCACCATGGCACAGAGCACCTCTTCCACCGGCAATCAGCCGCTGATCGAGCTCAGGCACGTCGATAAGCACTATGGCGATCTACACGTCCTCAACGACATCAATCTCTCGGTCGACCGCGGCGAAGTCGTCGTTGTGATCGGACCCTCGGGCTCGGGCAAGTCGACCATGTGCCGCACCATCAACCGCCTGGAAACCATCGACTCAGGCGAGATCCTCATCGAGGGCGAGCCCCTGCCGCAGGAAGGCAAGGATCTTGCCCGCATGCGTGCCGAACTGGGCATGGTATTTCAGCAGTTCAACCTGTTCGCACATATGACCGTACTGCAGAACGTCATGCTGGGGCCGGTCGATGTGCTGGGCGTGTCCAAGGAGGAGGCCCGCGAGCGCGCCATGGACTTGCTGAGCCGCGTGGGTGTGACCGAGCAGGCCGATAAGGTGCCCGCACAGCTCTCGGGCGGCCAGCAGCAGCGCGTGGCCATCGCCCGTTCACTCGCCATGCAACCCAAGGCCATGCTCTTTGACGAGCCCACAAGCGCCCTTGACCCCGAGATGATCAATGAGGTGCTCGAGGTCATGGTCCGTCTGGCCCAGCAGGGCATGACGATGATCGTCATCACGCACGAGATGAACTTTGCCCGTCGCGTGGCCGACCGCGTCGTGTTTATGGCCGACGGCCAGATCGTAGAAACCGGCACGCCCGACGAGTTCTTCGACCACCCCCAGACCAAGCGCGCCCAGGACTTCCTCAACTCCATCAAGGGCCACTAACCCAATTGCCACGCGGGCAAATTCATCAGTAACGTTTGTCCCGCGCCACCCCTGTGCCATGTCCACCCGGATTCGAAAGCCGCAACCATGATCGGAACCCGCACCTCATCGTCCTACAACCCGCATGTCGACGTCGACCCCGCCGACCGCCCACTCATCCTCGTCGCACCGCGTTGGGAAGAGGCAAAGCCGTTTTTGAGCGAGACGCTCTCCCCCAACGAGGAAATCGCAAGTGTCTTTGTCGATGCCATTCTTGCCGCCGGCGGCC
The DNA here is from genome assembly GCA_958427145.1 of uncultured Collinsella sp. GTDB lineage: Bacteria > Actinomycetota > Coriobacteriia > Coriobacteriales > Coriobacteriaceae > Collinsella. The sequence goes on along the minus strand of CAUAAZ010000018.1, from coordinate 4,381 downwards.
TGCCGCTGCAGATGTCCATCACCGAGGACATTGAGGTTATCCGTCATTACGTCGATATCGCCGACGGCATCGCTATTCCCGGCGGCCCGGACGTCAACCCCAAGCGCTGGGGCGACGAGCGCCCCTACGACCCCACACTGTGCTGCGAGATTCGCGACCGTTTTGAGTTTAAGCTGGTTAACGAGGTGCTCCGCGCCAAAAAGCCACTCTTTACCACCTGCCGCGGCACGCAGCTGCTCAACGTCGCCACCGGCGGCACCCTGTGCATGGACGTGCCGAGCCTGGGTGCGCGCGAGGGTCGCACGCAGTGGCGTCACACCCACGTGCTCAACGATCCCGTGCACCCCGTCGAGGTCGTGCCGGGCTCGCTGCTGGAACGCGCGGTTGGCGGGCACAGACTAATCCAGACCAACTCCGCACACCACTGCTGCGTCGACCGTCTGGGTAAAAGCACGCGCTTGGTCGCCAAAGCAACCGACGGCGTTCCCGAGTGCATCGAAGTCGAAGGCCAGCCGTTCTGCCTGGGCGTACAATGGCACCCTGAGTACACGTGGAAGACGCTCGAGACCGACTTTAACCTGTGGAAGTCGTTTGTCGAGGCAGCGGCCAAGGTTAAGCAGGCCCGTTAGTTCGCAAACCACTCAGGTTATAGCCTCCTAAACAGGTGGGCGGGCACCAGCCACGGTGCCCGCCCACCTGTATTTGGTATGCTCGGTATGATTATCCCTCACAAACAATCAAAGAAATCTCGACCGCAATCGGTCGACGGTAAAGCAAATGGCAAAAACGCTTGCTACGTTTATTAGGCAGTCAATTAGAATCGAAATGCATTGACTATTCCCCAACGGGGTCACGCCACAAATCCACATGAGCATCGAGGCTGGAAGCGGAAGCATGGAATTGGCCCCGATCTGTATGTAGATCGCTACAACGTTGACAAGCAATAGCATGCCAATCGGACCGAAGCCGGATCCAAAATAGGAAACAGCAATCACGCCAGAGACCACGTATGCAAGGCAGACGACACTCGCCAGAAGAAGTCGATCGCAAAACATATTCAGGTTGAAACACTGCTGAGCATCCAAAACGATTGCGCAGTTAAGGCAGTACAAAACGACGCTCGACAAGACAAAAGCGCCCAAAAGGGCAAAAGAAGACAGCACCACTCGCGCAACGATAGCGCACACACGCTTCCCTCCCCGAGCCTCCGACAACCCCCACGGCTCCTCAATAAAGCCCGAACTGACAAAGCGCGGCACAATGCAAGCCGCGATGAACGGAAAGAACAACGCATGAGCCAACGGGGCTACGTTGAACAGCAGACCGCGAAAAACCTCTGAATTACCAAATAGAAGGACATCCTCTGCCGATAGCCGAAGCGTCGGGTCTGGGAAAAAGCCCAAGAAACTGTTCTCACGAAGGCTACAGAACCACATCGGGAAAGAATTAAGCTGCAATACCACCATGCACGCATAAATTACCAGGATTAAGGCGTACGTCCATTTGCTCACATGCTTCAATTCTGAATGAAGGAATCTTCTAGTCTGACGAGCCATTGAGCACACCCCCAGCACGAAAGCTCACCAGAGCGTAAATCAATACCGATAGGCAGCTGGCTGCCGCGCCATACCCCAGAAGCGTCAGCTGCCCCATATCGCTATACCCAAGGGCACATCCGACTCCAAGGTACGGCCCCGGAAGAAAGAAGATCCATCGCAAGGACGGTATGGGCGTCTGAAGGTAAGTTCCGTAGAGCGTCAAGCTCATGACAAATCCAATAATTATCGCAGCCCCGCTCAATACAGCGCTGCCTGTAATCCGATAGATGGTCGTCGTCTCCAACGCAACCGATATCACCAATACGGCGTTGACTATCAATGCGGGCAAAAATACAGTTAGCATGTCGTGCGAGTAGTTATGCCCTCCACGTGTTATCGCTATTGCAAAAAGAAGAAGGCAAAGCGCACTATATGCTGCGCCAATTATTAAAGCAGACGAAAGCACATGTGCTAGGACCCCATTAAAGCGGGTAAGACCTCTTGCTGAAGAAATTCGGTGTCCCTCTTCATAGCCGCGCTCCTGTAAAATCGCCAGGCAAACGATGAGCGGAACGAACAGAGACGTGCCGGCAAAAGCACTGCGCACAAGGGACTCATCGGGTGCAGAAGGATCGATTACATTCCAGCAGAAACCAATATCCTCCCCAAAAACGCTATTGCCAAAGGCGAGCAACGTTGTTCCGTTTTTTAGAAAGACACCGAAGAGAAGGCCGAACGCCAGAATAAGCGCAAGACCAAACTTCGCCGGAAACATCCTGTGCAAACGCATCATATCTGCCTTTATGGGATGGATCGCCCGCTTCATAGCGAGACCGCCTTCATCAAGCGCCTGTAATACTCTTTTAGGGACGACGCCTCATCCCTTATGACGTCCATCGATTCCTTTTTCAGCAGTTCGCCGTCATGAATAAACACGCAACTTGTTGCAACTGATGCCAACTCATCCAAATCATGGCTAGAGATGAGCATGGTCTTACCCTGTTCTCGATTCAATCGACCGATAAGGGCCCATATACTCTCGATGCCCAGCGGGTCCAAACCGTTTGCTGGCTCATCAAAAATAAGCAGGTCAGTGTCACCCAACAAAGCCGTAGCTATATCCAGCCGCCGTTTCATTCCCAGAGAAAAACTGCTTACGCTCTTTTTCTCTTCGACGTCCAGTCCAACTAGACTCAAAACGCGAGGAACCTCACGTTTCTCATCAAGCCCCCATTCCGCACATCGGATCCGAAGATTCTCAACCGCACTGAGGGACTGGTATGCTCCGCTGGAATCTGGCACATAGCCGACACGCGTCCGCATCAGGCTAAGCTCTCTCTTTGATTTGCCTCCAAAGAGCTCCACGCTCCCCGACGATGGCTCGCAGAGGCCCAAGACGATTTTAATAAGCGTGCTTTTGCCCGCACCGTTTGCACCGACAAGGGCACAGAGCTCAGACTGATGCACCTCGAAGGAAACGTCATGCAAAACGCGCCGTTTCCCGTAGCGCTTTGACACCTTTGATAGCTTTATCGCTGATGCGTTCATTGGCCTCCCGTTCTGCTTGATAGCAAAACCGCTCATATCGTTCCTTCTTTTCTTTATCGTTTTTCATAGTTGTTATTGTTTTTCGATAACTCATATTTGTCAAGATAATTAATAAAGAAGGACCCGTGTTAGACACGGGTCCCGTTACACTGATATTTCGTTATAGCTGTTCGCTCTATGCTACTCGTCGCTCAAATCTACAGCGAAGACTGATGTCGGAAGCGACGCCTCATTGCCTCCACCATTCCGCATCTGCCTCACGACATTTTTTGCACGCTCAACAATAAGCTCCTCAAGCTCTTTCTCACTCACGCGCTGAATAATATCTCCCGGTTGACAATCAAGCTCATCACAGATTTCGAGAAGCGTCTTAAGGCGAATAGCTTTAATTTTTCCGTTTCTTAGCTTAGAAATATTAGCCGGAGTATGCCCCGTGGCACGAATCAGATCAGCACTGGTCTTTCCGGTCTTAAGTAGCTGCGTCTCAAGCTCGATGATGAGATAGCTCATGCTTCCTCCTACACAAGCTCGTCAGACTGCTCTTGGAGCAGCGAGGCATAACTCCAGATCACCGAGATACACAGACAGACAGCCGCGCCGATAAGCGACCCCGCATCAAAGGCAACGCCCTGGCAAATCTCAATAACGAAGGAATGAGGCACGACGTAAAGCTCCAGCCCACCAATGGTAAGATTGACCGATCCGTAGGCACCAATAAGCGAAACCGCGGCGTTAACAGCAAAGGCAAGCGCAAGAACACGGATAAGCCGCACATGCGTCTTGGTAAAGGGCGAGACGCCTCGCGAGATGTTACGGCTGATTCCACACAGAACGACAAGCGAAATACCCACGACGAGTGCCAGGCACAGTCCGCTTGGGATAACGATGCACCCGCCATCGAGAAGCGTCACGACGCCGAAAGAATCGACAGAGGCAACGTTTGCAACCGCATACCAGATCACGTAAACAACCAACGCGGCAAAAGCGACGAGCATCCCTGCAAAAACGGCTGCCATGCAAAAGCCAAGCTTCCTGATATTTTCGCCCGCTTTGGCCATACGCTGAACGCTGTTAGACATACACTCACCCTCATCGACTCTATCGTTATTCGAACAGTTTATCGAACAACGATATTGATTGCATGCGGAAAGCCCCGCCAGTGCGCATAGGCCATTTACTAACCCGGAGGGGTGAGCGTGGATTTTTGGACACATATCGAACGAGAGTGGATAATCTCCCACTTGGGGGTGCGGACGATTTCTTGGACCGCGCCTAGGCGTATCCAAGCTTCCTGC
>CAUAAZ010000017.1 GCA_958427145.1 uncultured Collinsella sp. | reverse complement strand
AACTGGGAAAACGGCGCCCCCGGACCCCAGGAGGGGCCGCGGGGGCGTTCGGCTAGCTGCGGGAACGGCCTATCCGCTCAAAGTGTTCGGCTGAGATCGGAAATCAACCCCAAACAGACTTTTTTGACCGTTTGCCCTACGAAATTGACCCGTTGGGGAAAAATAGCTTGACGTTTGGACGCTTCTCGTGCTTCAGAAGCTGACTACAAAGCTACATCTGCATGAAAGGGTTCTGCATAAGCTCGCGTGCCACAGTGGTCGAATCGCCATGGCCGGTTAGGCAAACGGTATCGGGCGGGAGAAGCCGGGCGAGCTTGGAGAGCGAGCGCAGAATCGCCGCCTCGTCTCCGCCGGAAAGGTCGGTACGGCCGTGGCTGCCAGGAAAGAGCGTGTCCCCCACGAAAGCGATATTTCCCTGCTCTGTTGCGGCAAATAGAACGATGCCGCCCGGCGTATGCCCGGGCACCTCGATAACCTGCAGGCAAATGTCACCCAGTTCAATGGTATCGCCCTCGGCAAGCAGCCGCGTCGGCTCGCCCGGATCGGGCGTCTCAATGCCCCACATCGCTCGCTGTTCCTCGATATTCGCATGCGGCACAGCTGCGTCCTTGCCGCACAGCTCGTACAGGGCGTCAACGCCAACGGCGGCACGAACTCCAGCGACACCGCCAACATGATCGGCGTGACCGTGCGTACAAACGGAACCGAGCACATGCGCATCAGGGTGTTCGGCTCGGATATGCGCAACGAGGCTCTCACCTTCCCAAGCGGGATCGATAATCAAGCATTCGCCACTCGAAATCACGGCGTAACTGTTGGTCTGGATGGGGCCGTTTACAAGCGCCTCAATCGAAGCCGTACCCCGGGGGGTTAAATCCAAAGCCGTAGCGTCCATGCGTACGCCCTCCTTCTATAAACGTCGAGGCATCAAACGATGCCTCGAACGTAGCCAATATCATTACTGTCGCGCGTTCGTCGCGCCTATACGCGACGCTTGAGCTGAGCCCCGCCCTCGCCAGGCATCAAACGGCGCGCGTCGTAGACCGAGTCAACGCTGCTGATAGAGGCCAGCAGCGGATCCAGACCACTCGCGTCCGAGATCTCGACCATAAAGCGCAGGGTTGCAATACCCTCGCGGTTGGTCGACGTGGCGGCAGAAAGGATATTGCCGCCCGCATCGCCAATGGCGATGGTGACGTCCTTGAGTAGACCCATACGATCCAGGCACTCGACCACAATCTCGACCTGGAAAAGCGTATCGGCAGCACCGTCCCACTCCACGTCAATCATGCGCTCGGGGTGCTCCATGAGGCCTTTGACGTTGGGGCAGTTGGCACGATGCACCGAGACACCTCGGCCGCGCGTGATGAAGCCGACGATATCGTCGCCCGTCACCGGATTGCAGCAATGCGCCAGACGGACCAGCAGGCCGCTGTTGCTCTCGCCCTTGACGATAATGCCGTTACTTGCGCTCTTGCCACGCTTTTGCGGCTTGCGGTTGGAGCCTCGAGCCGGCTGTTTCACGACCTCGGCGATAGCCTCGGCCTTGGTGACCTGTTCCTCGGGCTTGGGGTCCAAAATTTGCTCGACCTTGTTACCCACGGCACGTGGGGCGACTTTGCCCGCGCCAACGGCTGCGAACAGGTCCTCGAGCTGTTTGTAGTTAAACTGCTCCGCCACGGCGTTGAGCGCACGCGTGGATCGCGGCGTAGAGATGCCATACCCGCGTTTGCGCAGGTCCTTGGCCAGTATATCGCGACCGGCGGCAGCGTCATCGTCTTTGGTCGCAGCGGCGAAATAACGGCGGATCTTTGACTTGGCCGAAGGCGTCTTGACGATCTTGAGCCAATCACGCGACGGCTTGGAGCTCTTGTTGGTCAGGATTTCAACGCGGTCGCCCGTCTTGATCTCGTGCGTAAGCGGCGCCACCGCACCGTTGATCTTGGCGCCGACGCAGTGATTGCCGACCTCGGTATGAACGGCGTAGGCAAAGTCGAGCGGTGTAGAGCCAGCACGAAGCGCCATGACCTCGCCCTTGGGCGTAAAGACAAAAATCTCCTGGTCAAACAAGTCGACCTTCAGCGAGTGCAGGTATTCCTTGGCGTCGGTGATCTCGTCAGACGCAGCCCAATCGAGCGAATGTTTGAGCCAGTTAATCTGGTCGTCTAGACGCTGGGCATCATTGGTCTTAGACGCAGACGATCCGCCCGACTTCTTATAGAGCCAGTGGGCGGCGATGCCGTACTCGGCCTGCTCGTGCATCTCATAGGTTCGAATCTGAATCTCGAGCGGGCGGGCCGTTGGGCCGATAACCGTCGTATGGAGCGACTGGTAGTTATTGACCTTGGGCATGGCGATATAGTCTTTGAAGCGACCGGGCATGGGATGCCACAAGGTATGCACGGCACCAAGCGTGGAATAGCAATCGCGCACCGAATGAGTGATGACGCGCAGCGCCACCAGGTCGTAAATCTCGGAGAACTCCTTGCCCTTGCGCTTCATCTTTTGATAGATGGACCAATAGTGCTTGGAACGACCGTTGATCTGAAAGCCCTCAAGACCAATGCGATTGAGCTCATCGGTGAGCGTCTTGATGGTCTCGGCCAGATAACGCTCGCGAACCTCGCGCGACTCGGCTACCATGCGCGCGATGCGCTGGTAGGCATCGGGCTCCAAGTAGAAGAAGGACAGGTCCTCGAGCTCCCACTTGATAGAGCTCATGCCCAGGCGGTCGGCCAGAGGCGCGTATACGTCCATGGTCTCGCGCGCCTTAAACAGACGGCGGTCCTCGCGCAGGGCGGCAAGCGTGCGCATGTTATGCAGGCGGTCGGCGAGCTTGACGATGATGACGCGAATGTCCTTGGACATGGCAAGGAACATCTTGCGCAGCGTGAGGGCCTGCTTCTCGTCCATGCTGTCGACTTCGATGTTGGTAAGCTTGGTCACGCCGTCGACGAGTTCTGCCACGGTTTCGCCAAACAGGCCGGAAACATCGGTAAGCGAGGTCTCGGTATCCTCGACGGTATCGTGCAGCAGCGCGGCGCACACCACATCGCAGTCCATCTTGAGGTCGGCCAGAATGATGGCAACCTCGACGGGATGGTTAATGTACATCTCGCCCGAGCGGCGCTTTTGGTTGCAGTGCTTCTCGGCGGCAAAGCAGTAGGCCTGCTCCACCTTGGAGAAGTCATCCTCATTCATATATTTGAGGCACAGGCGCTCCAGCTTGTCGTAGCTGTCCGCCATAATCTCGGGTGGCAGCTCATCGGCATGCTTATAGTGCTCCATCTCCGAAAACGGCTGGAGGGTGGAATCATGGGCGATACGGGCTGCGGCATCCATCGAGGTCCCCTTCCCCTAGGCCCGCGGTACGATCGGGCGGTTAACTTTGGCTAGCATATCAGAAGCGCACGAATCGAGTGCCCAGCTCCGAAAAGCCGTGAACTCCATGCGCGAGCGCAAGCCCTCCAAATAGCGAATTGACCTGCTCAATTGCACACGGCCGGGGTTTTCGGCCATCGCGATGCGACGGGTGTCGTCAAGCCCCGAAACGCGACAGAAACCAAGCTCTTCGAAGATTCCCAGGCCGCTTTCCACCGAGCGCTCGTCGACCGGCGTGCGGGCATCGATGGCAAGGCACATCTGCGCGATGTCGATATCGCTCGCGCTAAACGAGTCGTCTCCGGTCTTGCCGCGGTTGGAGCGCCACATAGTCTGCAGCGCTCGATAGAGCGTGACGAGTTCATCGCGCTCGGGCGCGTAGCAGTCGAGCAGGCGCTCGTTAATGCGAGCGTCACGCGACGAATAGAGCAAGTGAATCACGGCAGGTTGGCCGTCGCGACCGGCGCGTCCGCTCATCTGGTTAAATTCAATGCTGCCAAACGGCATGTGGTAGAGCACGACATGGCGAATATCGGGCAGGTTGACGCCCTCACCAAAGGCAGAGGTCGAAACGATGCAGCTGAGGCTGCCGTCTCGGAATGCTTCCTCCACGCGACGGCGATCGGAACGCGCAAGCCCCGCGTTATAGAACGCGATATGGGTTGCGCAATCGGGCACACGCTTGCGCAACGTCTTGGCGAGCGCCACGGACTGGTCGCGCGAATTGACGTAGATGACGGTCTTTTCCCCCGTCGCCACAATCGACACCAAACGGTTCTCGCGACTTGCAAGATCGCGGTCGTCCTCGAGCTGCAGGTTCTCGCGCACCGTCTCGTCGACCACCGTGCGAGTGATCGGCAGCATGCGAGCAAGCTCGGCCACAACCGGAGCCGTCGCGGTGGCCGTCGCAGCCATAACGACCGGGTCGCCCAGGGCTTTGAGGATATCGGGCATGTCGAGATAGGCGCTGCGGTCGCCGCCCTTGGCAAGACCGGCGTGGTGCGCCTCATCGATAACGACAAAGCCGATGCGGCCCGAACGCGCGAAGCGGTCACGGTGGATAGATAGGAACTCGGGCGTCGTGAGCACGATACCGGTGCGGCCCGAAGCTAGGCCGGCGAACACGTCATCGCGTGCGGCCTCCACGGTCTCGCCGGTCAGCACGCCAACGCCAATGCCAAGCGATGCCATCGTCGACGAGAGGTGATAGGCCTGGTCGGCAACGAGCGCGCGCAGCGGATAGACAAAGATGCTCGCACGCCCGCGAAGAACCGCCTCGCGCGCGGCATGCACATGAAAGATGAGCGACTTGCCGCGCCCCGTTCCCATAACGGCCAGAACACTTTGGTGATCGGCCAGGGCATCGAGCGCCTCGACCTGCGCGCGGTGCGGCTGGTTCGAGCCGATAAAGCTATGGATAAGCGAGCGCGTGAGCTCGGTATAGGAAAGCTGGGCGAGCGTCTCGCGCTTACGCGACTCCAGGCGCAGGCCGGAATCCGCCGGCTGCACGCCACGACGAAGCTCGCATGCCGGATCGTCGATGCTGGGCAGCGTGGTATCGCGGACCAGAACATCCTTGATCATGAGCTTGGGCTTCACACGACCCTGCCAATGCTCGGCAACGGCCTCGAACACCAAATCGACAGCGCTATCGCAGTTGATGAGCTTATCGATTTGCGGTACACGAAACATGATGGCCGGCACACTCGCGGCGCCATCCGTCGCCACGAAGCGCATGTGCTCGCCGGTCTTACCCACCACGGCGCGATCACACATCGTCACGCCCTCGGCAGCCAGCAGCGGCACCTTATTACCCTGGCCAAACGGCTCAAGGCGGGAAATCTGCTCGATGGTCTCGATATTTAGCTCGGAGAGGTCAACGGTGGCGGCAACCTCGTCAGTGTCCTCAAAGTCCTCGGCGGGAAGCTCCGATAGCACGGCCGAAAGGCGACGGCGGAACTCGTCGAGCTTGGATGCCTCGATAGTCACACCCACCGCACCGGCATGTCCGCCGCGACGAATCATCAGGTCGGAACAGCGCTCGATGGCGTCAAACAGGTTAACTTTGCCCACCGAGCGACCAGAGCCGCGCGCGATACCGTCCTCGATCGAGAACAGCAGCGCCGGCACGTGGTAGCGGTTGGTCAGACGGCTTGCCACGATGCCCTTGACGCCCTCGTGCCAACCTTCGCCGCCCACGACGATTGCGCGCCCGCCGTCATAAGTCTCCTCGACCTTTGCCATGGCATCGCGCGTGAGCTCGGCCTCGATCTCGCGGCGTTGGCGATTGATTTCCTCGAGCTCGGCGGCAAGCGCGCTCGCTTCGATGGGGTCGTGGGCAAGCAGCAGGTCAAGCGCCAATTTTGGATCGGCCATGCGGCCGGCGGCGTTTAAGCGGGGAATGAGCGAGAACGATAGGCCGTCCGCCGTAATGGTAGTCAGATCGGCCTTGGCGAGCGCTGCAAGCGCAATGTAGCCGGGACGAGCCGTCACGCGCATCTGTTGGATGCCCTCAGCGACCAGCGCGCGGTTCTCGGGCGTCAACGGCATCATGTCGGACACGGTGCCCAGCGCCGCAACCTCAATCAGCGAACGCCAATACGACGGCTTGTCCAAACGCTCACCCAAAACCTGCACCAGCTTGAGCGCCACACCGGCACCGGCAAGTTCACGCGAGGGCCCCTCATCCTCGAGTTTAGGGTCGGTCAGGGGCACGCCCTGCGGCACCTGGTCGGACGGCTCATGATGGTCCGTAACCACCAGATCGATTCCCAGGCTCTCCAGATAGGAGACCTCTTCCTTGGCCGCGATACCGTTATCGACGGTCACGATCAGATTGGGTTGGGCGAGCTTGTTGACGCGGTCGAGCGCCGCGCGCGAAAGGCCATATCCCTCGTCAAAGCGGTGCGGAATAAACGGCGTGACGTTGGCGCCAAACGAACGTAGCGCCTCGGTCAACAGACAAGTCGACGTAATGCCGTCGACGTCAAAATCGCCAAAGACGGCGATACGCTCGTGGCTGCGAATAGCACGCTCAACGCGGTCGGCGACGACCACCATGCCCGGAATAACGAGTGGGTCCGCCCAGTCGCGATCGAGCGAAGGCGTCAAAAACAGCTGGCCTTCCTCGATGGATGTAATGCCGTGCGCAACCATAATGCGCGCCACCAGCCCGGGTATGCCCAGGCCAGCCGAAAGCTCCTTTTCGAGCTCGGGGTTTTGCTGAGCGACCGCCCAGCGATGCGTCGTCTTAAGCGATGACATAGGCGCCCACCCCCGATAGGGGCAGGTCGCCGCGATACCTCTCACGGTTCATAGCGATGAGTCCTCTGTGCATGCCCGCTTCGGCAGGCAGATCTGTTGAACGGATTTATTATACCGTGCAGCGCGGACGCACAACATCCAGCACGCCGTGGTTTCGATAAACGAGGGCGGTAATAGCCTCGAAATAATCGAGCGTTTCAGCCACACGGACGCATGCGAGCGTCTAGCATATCCATTCAAAACGGATTCACGAGCAAAGGGAGTCACAAGAGCATATGAAGCAATGGGTTGGACTGGGCAAATTTCTCGCAGGACATATGCAGGTCATCGTTCCGATTTGCGTGGCGCTCGGCGTGCTCTTTCCTCAGCAGATCGGCGTTCTCAAGCCCATCGTTCCCACCCTGTTTGCCTTTATGACGTTCCAAGGCGCGCTCAGCAACACCTTCCACCAGGTGGCTGAGGTGTTCCACCGTCCCCTGCATCTGATTTTGGCGTTATTTGTCTCGGCGGCGCTTATTCCCATCGCGGCCTATGCCATGGGATCGTTGTTCTTTGGTTCCAACCCCAACCTTGTCTGCGGCATCGTGCTCGAGTACAGCGTACCCGTGGCAGTCACTGCCTTTATGTGGATCAGCATGTTCGGCGGCAACGGCCCGCTCGCGCTCACCATCATCCTGACGTCCTCGGTTATATCGCCCGTGACGATTCCGCTCACGCTCAAGCTCCTGTTGGGCGCCACCGTCTCGATCGACGTGCCGAGCATGATGCAGAACATGGCCTTTATGATTGCCATCCCCGCCGTGCTCGGCATCGTGATCAACGAGCTCACGCACGGCTGGGGACACGAGAAACTCTCCCCCGCGCTCTCGCCCGCCTGCAAATTTATGATGATGGGCGTCATCGCGTCCAACTCCACCGCCATGAGCGAGTACGTGCTACACATGAACGCGGTGCGCCTGGAAGTCGCCCTCTTTATTCTGGTGTTCGCCATCAGCGGTTTTGTCGCGGGCATTCTGGTCGCCCGCGCGCTGCATCTGCCATATAGCGAAACGACCACCATGTGCTTTACCTGCGGCATGCGCAATATCTCTTCGGGCGCCGTCATCGCCACGCAATACTTTCCGGGCGAAGTTGTGTTTCCCGTCATGTGTGGAACGTTGTTTCAGCAGGTGCTCGCCTCGCTTATCGGGCACTTCTTTGAGCGTCTGACCGGCGAGGAGCGCGCCGCCCAGCGCAAGCGCGTCGAGGCCGGCCGCGATGCAATGGCGCGCTAAACCGTCCGCAGTGTGCGGGCGCTCACTTTACGATGTGAGCGCCTCCAGATGTGCGCGGAGTCGCTCCGCATCGACATCGAGCGTGGTCTCAGCATTGACCTGAGCCAGCCGATACCCGACAAAGTAGGGCGAAACCACCCAACGCGGCAGCGCCTTGGCAATGGTCCGACCGTCCATGTGGTAGAAGAACAAGTTGTACGACTCTGCGCGACCACCATGGTGCTCGTTCAGGATATAGCGCAGAGCTACCTGAATCGCATCGGCGAAGAGGTCCGTCTCGGCTTGGTCTCTCGTGTCATCGCTGGCGGCGATTCTCTGCGGGGCTGAAACGTTGACCTCAAAGAACCCCATGATCGGTTCGGTTGAGATGTCGACCGAGATTCTCCCCTGTTGCCAGACACTGATGCCTTCAAAGTTGGCTGAGGTCAGCGCCGCATAGCCGTCCTCCTGTTCCAGGCCCACAATCTGCATGTGTGGATGGACGAGGCTGCCGCCCGAAAGTGGGCCTTTGTTCTTGTACATGAGCACACTGCGGTACTGTTGGGAATCGATCATCTGCTGCCAACAGCCCAGGGCAAACCGCATCACATGATGCAGCTCATCCGGTTCATAGGTCACCAGGTCGGCGTCGTGATTGGCAGACTCGATCAATACGGTCTGACGTGTGGCCCGCAAGGTCTTGAACTTATTCTCGAGCCAGATACAGTCACCATCGCGCTGGATGATGTTGGCAAGTCCCTCCGTGTCGCAAAAGGGGCACGCGGTGCCAGGGCGACGATTATCGTCGGGCTTACCGCTCGCCTGCTGAACGTCAAATACCAGCGCCACGGGTTATACCTCCAGCGGCACGATCTTGGTGCCATGGAGCTCGGAGACGCCTAGCGCCGCCGCGACCGCGTCGCGATTTGCCGTAGTGATGCCGCCGCCGGGAAGGATGGTCAGGCGGTCGCCCGCATACTCGATAAGACGCGACAGGTGCTCCAGGTTGTCCTCGATCGGCGTTCCGGCAGCGCCACCATGCGTCAGGATGCGCGTGATACCGCAGTCGGCGAGTGTGTCGACGGCATCGAGCTGAACCTCGGGCGAGAGCTGGTCGAAGGCCATGTGGAAGGTGATGTCGATGGGATCACGCTTACATTCCTCGGTCGCGCAGCCCGCAGCCATCACGAGGGCGCCAAGCGTAAGTTCGTCGAGCGCCCATCCGCCAGCGCAGGGTTTGCAGCAGCCAAAGACCAAGCCGTCAACGCCCGCACTCACGGCAAGGCCCAAGTCCATCTCCATCATGCGCAGCTCATCCTGGTTGTAGTGAAAGTCGCCGCCACGCGGACGGATCATGCACATCACCCGTGCATCGTGTTCGTGGGCATAGTTGGTCGTAGCGCCGATAACGCCGGCCGAGGGCGTGGTACCACCGACGGCAAGGTTATCGCACAGCTCGATGCGCCTTGCACCGGCCTCGATAGCCGCCGGCACCCGCTCAAAGTTCTCGGCACAAAACTCGTACAGCATAGATAGACCCCCAAAGACAGCAGATGTTTTCCGACGGGCATTGTCACACATCCCCATGAAGTTGCGGTGGAATAGGGACTGTTTTGGCGTCTAGCGCCCCCATTTAGTCCCTATTTCACCGCAACTTAAAAGGGGGCGCTGACCGGGTTGGTCAGCGCCCCCTTTGTTGAATGGATTAACCGCCCAGATAGGCCTTACGGACGTTATCGTCGTGCAGCAGCTCTTGGCCGGTGCCGGTCATGGTGATCTTGCCGGTCTCGAGCACGTAGCCGCGTGTGGCGATCGAGAGCGCCATCTGCGCGTTCTGCTCGACCAGAAGCACCGTGGTGCCGGCCTTGTGCAGGTCCTCGACAATCTGGAAGATCTGCTCAATCAGAATCGGCGCCAGGCCCATGGAAGGCTCGTCGAGCATGAGCAGCTTGGGGTTACTCATAAGGGCGCGCCCCATAACGAGCATCTGCTGCTCACCGCCCGAAAGGGTGCCGGCGACCTGGCGACGGCGCTCCTTAAGGCGCGGGAACTGCTCGTAGACACGCTCAAGGCCCGGAGCGACCGTGGACTTGGGCTGTGTATAGGCGCCCATCTCCAGGTTCTCCTCGACCGTCATCTGCAAAAAGGCGCGACGGCCCTCGGGGACCTGAGCCAGGCCCTTACCAACCAGCTTATCGGCGGGCGTATGGGTAATGTCCTCGCCCATAAACTTGATGGAGCCGGTCTTGGAACGCAGCAGGCCTGAGACGGTTTTAAGCGTCGTGGACTTGCCGGCACCGTTGGCACCGATCAAGGCCACGATTTCGCCCTCGTTGACGTTAAAGGAGATGTCCTTGATGGCGTGGATGGCGCCGTACCAGACGTTGATGTTGTAGACGGAAAGCATCGGCTCTGCCATTTAGTTCTCCCCCTTATCCTGCTTGCCCAGATACGCCTCGATAACGGCGTCGTTGTTCTGGATCTCCTCGGCCGTGCCCTTGGCGATGACCTTACCAAAGTTGAGCACGCAGATGCCCTCGCAGATGTTCATAACGAGCGACATATCGTGCTCGATAAGCATGATGGCGATGCCAAAGGTGTCGCGAATCTTAACGATGTTCTCCATGAGCTCCGCAGTCTCGGACGGGTTCATGCCGGCGGCAGGCTCGTCGAGCAGCAGCAGCTTAGGGTTGGTGGCAAGTGCACGGACGATCTCCAGGCGGCGCTGAGCGCCGTAAGGCAGCGAGCCGGCCTGCTCATTTGCCAGATGTTCCATATCAAAGATAGACAGCAGCTCCATGGCGCGTTCGTGGGCGGCCTTCTCGTGCTTCCAATACGTCGGCAGGCGCAGCACGCCCTCAAAGCCGGAGTAACGCTCCTGGTTGTGCAGGCCGACCTTAACGTTATCCTCCACCGTCATGGTGTTGAACAGGCGAATGTTCTGGAATGTACGGGCAATACCCATGCGGTTGACCTGATAGACCGACTTGCCAGAGGTGTCCTCGCCGTCGAGCAGGATGGTGCCGTGCGTGGGCTGATACACCTTGGTGAGCAGGTTGAAGACCGTGGTCTTGCCGGCACCGTTGGGGCCGATGAGACCGGCGATCTCGGTCTTGCCGATGGTCAGGCTAAAGTCGTCGACTGCCTTAAGACCGCCGAACTCAATGCCCAGGTGGATGCACTCGAGCGCCGGGCGCTCGCCCAGGTCGCGGTCGGGAACGATGGCGCCAGAAGGATACGGGACCATCTTGCCCTTGTTAAACTCAAATTTACTGGGCATCGGCTGCCACCTCCTTCTTGGAAGCAAAGCGGTCCTTGACGCGACCGAAGAACGCCTTGAGCTGCGGGTTGTTGGTAAAAATCATGACCAGGATCAGCACGATGGCGTAGATGAGCATGCGGTAGTCCGAGAACTGACGGAGCAGCTCGGGAAGCACCGTGAGCAATGCCGCCGCGATGACGGAGCCGCGCATATTGCCCAGACCGCCCAGGACCACGAACACCAGGATGAGGATGGACGTGTTGAAGTCGAACTTGGTGGCGGAGAGCTGCGAGAAGTTACCGCCGAAGAGAGCTCCGGCAGCACCGGCGAGGGCGGCGGAAACCACGAAGGCGATCATGCGGTACTGGGTGACGGAGATGCCCACGGACTCGGCTGCAATCTTGTTGTCGCGCACGGCCATAATGGCACGGCCGGTACGGCTGCGAACCAGGTTGAGCACGATCACGAGCGCGACCATGACCAGGATGGCACCGGCGAGGAAGGTCGAGTACGTCGACACACCCGATGCGCCCTGCGCGCCCTTGATGATGGCGGTGCCGTCCTCGAGCAGATGCAGGTCGTCGATCGTGGAGTTACCCGTGATGTTAAAGATCACGTGCAGGCCGCGCGAGTCGACACCCACGATAAGGCAGGTGACGATCTCTTTGATGATCTCACCAAAGGCCAGCGTCACGATAGCCAGGTAATCGCCACTCAGACGAAGGACCGGGATACCGATCAAGAAGCCCAGGATGGCGGCAGCGAAGGCGCCGACCACGATGCTGATGATCAGGCGCACCGGATCGGAGGGAACGGCGCTCTCAAGGGCGACCGCGGTGACGATGCCCGTATAGGCACCGACGCTCATAAAGCCCGCATGGCCCAGCGACAGGTCGCCCGCGATGCCGACGACGAGGTTGAGGGAAATGGCCATGACGATATAGGCCGTGATGGGAACCAGCTGACCGGCGATCATGCGCGGGATCATGTGGTTGGACTGCATAAAGAACACGATGGCGAAGGCCACGATGCACATGGCGTACGTGACAAAGTCGTGACGCGTCTGCTTGTCTTTAAGAAACTTCATAACGCTCACCTACACCTTCTCGGGGACGTACTTGCCCAAGAGGCCGGCAGGCTTGACGAGCAGGACGATGATCAAAACACCAAAGACGATGGAGTTGGCAAGGCTCGTGGAAATGTAAGCCTGCGCCATCGCCTCGATGATGCCGATGAGAATGCCACCGACAAAGGCACCGGGGATGGAGCCGATGCCGCCGAAAACGGCAGCGTCGAAGGCCTTGATGCCAGGCATGGCGCCCGTGGTGGGCTGCAGGACCGGCGAGTAGGAGCACAGCAGCACGCCGGCGATGGCGGCAAGGGCAGAGCCGATGGCAAACGTCATCGAGATGGTGCGGTTGACGTTGATGCCCATGAGCTGAGCGGCGGCTTTGTCCTCGGACACGGCGCGCATGGCTTTGCCCATCTTGGTCTTACCTGTAAAGAACATCAGGCCGGCCATGATAACCAGGCAGGCGACGATGGTGACGAGCGAGACGGCGCTTACGTTGAACTTGGCCAAGAACTCCGGCACCTGGAAGGTGACGAGCGAAGTGAAGTTCTTGGGCGTGGCGCCCCACAGAAGCTGCGCGGCGTTCTGCAAGAAGTAAGACACGCCGATGGCCGTGATCAGAACGGCCAGAGGGCCTGCTTGGCGCAGCGGCTTGTATGCCAGACCCTCGATGAGAACACCGAGAACCGTGCAGACCACACAAGAGAGAACTACAGATGCCCAGCCCGGGAGGCCGAGATACGACGTGGCACAGAACGAGACATAGGCACCGACCATGATGACGTCGCCGTGAGCGAAGTTGAGCATCTTGGCGATACCGTAGACCATGGTGTAGCCCAACGCGATGATGGCGTAGACGCTGCCCATGGACAGGCCGTTGACCAGGTATTGGATAAAGACCGTCATGTTCCACATCCCCCTTTCGAATAGGTTTCCAGTTGACGTATGAAACAGGGACGTTACATCGTCCCTAGATACCAAGCAAGCAGGGAAGGC
Source organism: uncultured Collinsella sp. (assembly GCA_958427145.1). Taxonomy (GTDB): domain Bacteria; phylum Actinomycetota; class Coriobacteriia; order Coriobacteriales; family Coriobacteriaceae; genus Collinsella. The sequence goes on along the minus strand of CAUAAZ010000017.1, from coordinate 31,240 downwards.
CAAAACCTCCCCTGCTTGGGATCAAAACCGCTCTATGTAAGGCGGCCTATTAGGCCTGTACGTACTTGCCGTCGGTAATGACGTACGCCGTCGGGTCCTTCTGGACCTGGCCCTTGTCGTTCCAGGAGAGCTTGCCAGTCAGACCGTCAACAGTAATGTTGCGCATAGCCTCGGGAAGCTTCTCGGCAACCTCGGTGGGGTCGGCGTCGACACCCAGGCCGGCCTCCTTGAGAGCCTCGACCACCGCATGCACGCCGTCGTAGGCGTCGGCGGCAAACTGGTCGGGGGTATCGCCGTACTTATCTTTGTAAGCGTTGACGAAGTCGGCGTTCTTCTCGTCGTCGGCGGAGAACGGGGTCATGAGCAGCAGACCCTCGGCAAGAGAGGTGTCGAAGCCCTCAACGCCCAGGATGCCGTCCATGCCGTCGCAGCCCATCATCTTGACGTCGTAGCCCATGTCCTTGGCGTTCTTGAGCAGGACGGACGCCGGCGTGTAGTAGATCGGCGCAAAGATCATGGTGGCGCCTGCCTGCTTGGCCTTGGTCAGCTGGTTGGTAAAGCTCGTGGCGGAGTCGTCCTTAAAGGTCTCCTCGTCGACAATCTCGAGCTTGGACTTAGCGGCCTGGGCCTTAAAGGAATCTGCGATGCCCGAAGAATAGGCGTCGCCGGAGTTATAGAACAGCACGAACTTCTCGTCCGCATATTTCTCTGCCAAGAACTTGGCAGCGTTGACACCCTGGTTGGGGTCGGTAAAGCAAACCTGGAAGACGCAATCCTTGCCCTTGGTAACGTCCTCGGAAGACGCGGACGGGGTGATCATGAACGTCTCGGGGTCGTTACCGCACTCTGCGGCAACGGCGACCGACGCACCCGTGGTGGTCGGACCGACGAGGGCCTGCATGCCCCAGTCGAGCAGGGTGTTGAAGGCGTTGACGGCCTTCTCGCCATCGGCCTGGTCGTCCTCGGCCTTGCTGACAAGCGGCAGCTCCTTAGTCGAGAAATCCTTGCAGCCAAGCTCGACAGCCTGTGTAACGGACTTGCCGTAGGACGCGTTGGCGCCGGTCAGCGGGCCGATGGTGCCGATCTTAAACGAAGCGTCGCCCGACGCGGAACCGCTGTCGCCGCCGTTGGAGGAGCAGCCAGCTAGAATGGACATCGCCCCCAGACCTGCTGCGCTCGCGATAACGCTCCTGCGATTCATAACAGGGTTCAATGACTTACCGGTGAGGCTCGACATGCGGCTCTCCTCTCAAATCTCGTCGGGTTTCGGTTACCCGACAGGCCATCCTTCGCCGTGTTCGGCGTTCGCAAAATAGTAGACGCTTTAGTTGAGAAAAGTGGCGATTATTTCAACTTTTCTTTTGCTTTGTCCATTTATCCATATTTATGCGTATTTCTATCAGTTTATGCAGTTTAGCCACTTTATTATGTGAAAGTAATGTTTCTGTTCTGTTACAAGCGTCTTTGCCTTGCATAGAACGGCCCCACCGGTCTCGTTATATGCACTTAGGCGGCGATGTACTTGCCGTCCTGAATCACATAGGCCGTAGCGGGCTTCTCGACTTGGCCTTCGTCGTTCCACGTGAGCTCGCCCGTCAGGCCCTCGATTTTGATCTTGCGCATGGCCTTGGCAAGGTCGTCGGCAATGTCGGCATCGTCGGCCGTAAGGTCGATGCCCGCTTTATCGATAGCCTCGACGATTGCGTGGACGCAATCGTAGGCGTCGGCGGCAAACTGGTTAGGCGTCTCGTCGTAGGCATCCTTATAGGCCTTGACGAAGTCGGCATTCTTCTCGTCGTCAGCCGAAAACGGGGTCATGAGCAGTACGCCCTCGGCAAGGGAGGTATCGAAACCTTCCACAGAGAGCAGGCCGTCCATGCCGTCGGTACCCATGAGCGTCATGTCGTAGCCCATGTCCTTGGCGTTCTTGAGCAAAACGGACGCCGGCGTGTAGTAGATCGGGGCAAAGATGAGCGTGGCACCGGCCTCCTTGGCCTTGGTCAGCTGGTTGGTAAAACTCGTGGAAGAATCGTCCTTAAAGGTTTCGGTATCGACGATATCGAGCTTGGACGTCTTGGCCTGCTCGGCAAAAGCGTCGGCAACGCCCGAGCTATACGTATCGCCGGAGTTGTAGAACAGGGCGATCTTGGCATCCGCGTACTTCTCGGCCAAGAACTTCGCGGCGCTGGCGCCCATGGTGGGATCGGTGAAGCAAACCTGAAAGACCGTGGTCTTGTCCTTGGTGACGTCGAGCGACGAGGCCGAAGGCGTAACCATGAGCATGTCATCGGCAATCTCGCCCGAGACGGCGACGGCGGCACCAGTCGTGACGGGGCCGACGAGCGCCTGCATGCCCCAGTCGCACAGGGTATTGAAGGCGTTGATAGCCTTCTCGCCGTCGGCGACATCGTCCTCGGACTTAAGCGAGAGTTTGAGGTCCTTGGTCGAGAAATCCTTGGCGGCGAGCTTGGCACCCTTCTCGGCCGAAACGCCATAGGTTGCCGCGGCGCCGGTCAGAGGGCCGATGACACCGATCTTGAAGGTCTTGCCGTCATCGGCGGAGCCATCGTCAGAACCACCCGACGAGCAACCGGCAAGCGCGACGGTGCTGCCGAGCGCCGCGGCGCCAACCAAGAAACTCCTGCGGTTAAGTACGTTGTTGATGCTAAACATGGTGTCCCCCTTTTCGCTGGCCGCGGTGCGGCCGTCTTGCGGTACAGGGCAAACCTTATGGTGCAAACGTTGACGGTTTGTTACGGAGTTCCGTTTGTAGCGAGCATGTTTCCAATGTTTCCGCAGCGTTTCGGGGGTGCCGTTTTGTGCGACTCCTGTTGCCTGGCGAGCACGCGCCCTCGGTTCACGCTAGAATGCACTCAACCTTTAAGCGGTTAATCCATCCATAAGATGCACGAAGGAGCTATCTATGAGCGAACCCCTGCGCACCGTGAACGTCGGCCTCATCGGTCTGGGAACCGTCGGCGGCGGCGTGGCCCGTCTGATCAAGAGCCACCACGATGAGTACCTGGCAGCCTACGGCATCGACCTTAAGCTGACCCGCGCCTGCGCGCTTGCTTGGGAGCAGGCCGAGGCGGCAGGCATTGAGCGCGAGGCCTTTACGAGTGACTGGCACGACGTCGTCACCGACCCCGCCGTCGACATCGTCGTCGAACTCATCGGCGGCGAGCACCCCGCGACCGAAATCTTCACCACCGCCTTCGGAAACGGCAAGCACGTCGTCTCTGCCAACAAGGCCCTGCTGGGCCGTCATGTTGAGACGCTCGCCGAGAAGGCGCGCGCGTGCGGCGTGCAGATTAAGTGCGAGGCCAGCTGCGGCGGTGGCATCCCCATCGTGAGCACGCTTGAGCACGACCTGGTGGGCAACAAGATCCTGACCATCGCCGGCATCCTCAACGGTACCACCAACTATATCCTGTCGCGCATGGACGCCGAGGGCGCCGATTACGCCGACGTGCTTGCCGACGCGCAGGCCAAGGGCTATGCCGAGGCGGACCCGTCCGCCGACGTCGACGGCTTCGATGCCGCCAGCAAGACAGCAATCCTCGCTTCCATCGGCTTTGGCACCCGCGTGACCACCGACGATGTCTACCAGCAGGGTATCCGTACCATCGGCGCCGAGGACATTGCCCAGGCCCGCGAGCTCGGCTACACCATCAAGCTGCTGGGGATCGCACGCAACACCGACGCCGGCGTCGACGTCCGCGTGCATCCCACGCTCATCCCGGCAGACCATATGCTCGCCAAGGTCAACGGCGCCATGAACGCCGTCTACGTGGTGGGTGACGCCGTGGGCGAAACCATGTTCTACGGTGCCGGCGCAGGCTCCTTCCCCACCGCGAGCGCCGTCGTGGGCGATATTCTGTCGCTCTCCGAGCAGATCAGCCGCGGCGTGGCTCCGCTGCCCGAGATTGAGCCCTATGGTCACAACCTCGCCTTTAAGCCCATGGACGAGCTCCAGACTAAGTACTATGTGCGCCTGAAGGTCGCCGACCGCGTGGGTGCCCTGTCCGAGACGGTCGACATCTTTGCCAAGCACAACATCTCGATCTCGCTCATCAACCAGGTCGAGGACGGCAAGTCGGGCGCCAGCGATACTTGCTCGGTCATCTTCCTGACGCACCGCGCGCTCGAGAAGGACGTCCAGGCTGCCGCCGCCGAGCTTGCCAGCGTCGACTGCGTTGCCGAGGTCGCCAACGTCCTGCGTATCGAGGACGTCGAGGCCTGGACCGAAGGCGTTATGGCGAACTAGCCCAACGCTCGCCTAGCAATACGCGCCTTGAGGGCTCCCGTCCGATGTAGGACGGGAGCCCTTTTGTCACCTGCCGTAAGCACAACGGCAGAGCATATTTGCGCGAGCCGCTCATCGGTAACGCGGGCTACCGTTCACCGATATGCAAACGCGGCCGATTCCGGCTACCGCTACGCTGAGCTGCGTATGTCCGCCCGCGATGAGAGGAAGCACCATGTTGCTCGAGGGCAAGAAAGCAATCATCACCGGAGGCACGCGCGGTATCGGCTATGCGATCGCCTGCCGTTTTATCGAGGAAGGCGCTGCCGTCACCGTCTTTGGCTCACGCCAGGAGACTGCCGACGCGTCCGTTGAGAAGTTGGCGGCCACCTATCCCGACGCCAAGGTCTGGGGCCGCTCCTGCGACCTCACCTCGCTCGAGGCCGTGACCGAGGCCTTTACCCAGGCTGCAGCCGATATGGGCGGTTTGGATACAGTCGTCAACAATGCCGGCATCTCCCAGCGCTCACCCCTTTTGGACTACACGGCCGAGGAGTTCGCTAAGGTTATGGACCTCAACGTCGTCGCCGTCTTTAATGGCCACCAGGCTGCCGCCAAGATCATGACCGAGGCCGGCCACGGCGGCACCATCACCACCACGAGCTCGATGGTCGCTAAGTACGGTCAGCCCTCCGGCGTTGGCTACCCCACGTCCAAGTTCGCCGTCAACGGCATGGTCCAGTCGCTCTCGCGCGAGCTCGCCCCCGTGGGCATTCGCGTCAATGCCGTTGCACCCGGCGTAACCAAAACCGATATGGTCGCCAACCTGCCCGAAGAGGTTATTAAGCCCATCGTCGCCACCATTCCGCTGGGTCGCATGGGCGAGCCCGAGGATGTCGCCAACGCCTTTGTTTTCCTAGCGAGCGACATGTCCTCCTATGTCACGGGCGCCGTGCTCCCCGTCGACGGAGCCGCCCGCTCTTAAGGGACCACAAGCCTCAGCTCCCAGCCTCAACATAGTCCAACAAAGAAGGCGCGCCGTCTGCATCAACTGCAGGCAGCGCGCCTTCTTCTGTTTGAAAGGGAAGCTGTGTCCCGGAATTCCGACTCAGACCGGGACGCAGCTTCCCTCAGGGCCATGTTTCGGAAAGAGCGCCCCGTTTTGAACGCCGATTCTGGGATACCGTTTCCGCAACGGGTCTCTCGCGGAAACTGCATCCCACTCTGAGCGCCCATTCCGGGACACAGTTTCCCAACGGCCCCCGTTTCGGAAACCACATCCCGTTCCGAGCCTTCAAAGCAGGACGCGGCTTCCCCGAGAGAGTATCGACTACTTGCCGTCGTCGTCCTCGGCTTCTTCTCTTGCATAGAGCTCCAGCATGCGGCGGCGGTATTCGCGCACGGCGAGCTTGGCGCGCTCCAGGCGGCGACGCTCGCGCGGAGTCAGCTCGGACGGGTCGACCTCGTCTCCATAGGTCTTATCGGCAAGAAGATGTGCCGCGTCCACAATACGGGCATCGATATGGCCGCTCGCCGCCTCGGCGGAAAGACGCTCGGCAATCGTATCGAGCGTAGGCAAGCCCTCGAATACGCGACCATGGCCATGCGAAGTCAGCAGCTCGTGCTCACGTGCGAGCAGGCTCGCCAAATCGTGATGGGCGCGCAGGATGTCGAGCGCATCGGATGGATGCTCGGCAACTTCTGCCACGGCGGCGACCGGCGCGGCGTCGACCACGCGGTAGAAGAGCTGCGCGAGCAACGGCATCAAGAACACCGTGATGGCACCGGCGGCAACCATGACCGACGCAATATCTTGCGACAGCGCGCCCGCGTTGACGGCAACGCTTGTCACGGCAACGATGATCGGCAGGGCCGTGGTGCAGTACAGGGCCACGGTAATGCGACCATACGCCGACACATCGCGCGTCGCAGGACAAATGCTCATAGAGATGAGAATGGGAACGGCACGAATAATCAACAACGCCACGATAAAGCCCACGAGCAGACCCGGGCGCGACGCCACGGCCGTCAGATCGATCTTTGCGCCCGATACGGTAAAGAATACCGGAATCAAAAAGCCGTAGGCCAGGCCATCGAGCTTGGTCTCGAGCGTATGGTTGCCCTCGGGGATGATGTAGCGCAAGACAAAGCCGGCGGCAAAAGAACCCAACACGATGTCGAGATCAAAGACAGCCGAGAACGCCACGAGCGTGACCAGGATGAGCACCGTCAGGCGCACGAAGGTCTGCGACGTGGTATCGGCGCGTTCCTCGACAAACGCAAAGAAGCGGCTGCCGACGCGCTTGGAGCGGCTCGGGACCACGGCCAGCAACACGCAGACCACCGCAAACAAGCCAAGGATCACAAGCGTTTGGATGCCGGTGCGGGCAGACAGCAGCACCGACATGGCAAGCACAGGGCCGAGCTCACCCCAAGTGCCATACGCGAGAATCGAGTCGCCCACACGCGTGCCGGTGAGCGAGCGCTCACGCATGATGGGCACGAGCGTGCCGAGCGCCGTCGAAGTGAGGGCAAGCGTCACGGCGATACCGTCGAAATGACTGACTGAGAACCACGGGGTAAAGCGCACGGCAAGCCAGGCGATACCAAACGTGACGACCCACGTCGCCAAGCCGTAGCGCCCCTCGACGCCCGTGATGCTCTTGGGGTCGATCTCAAAGCCGGCAAGCAGGAACAAGAAGGCCAGGCCCAGCTCGGACACAAGCGAGACCTCAGCATCTACATGGATGACGCCGAGCATATGGGGTCCCAGCACCGCGCCGAGCACGAGCAAAAAGACCGTCTCGGGAACGGGTTTTCCGGGAATCGCCGAGGCGATAAAAGGACTCGCAAAGGCCACGAGTGCGATGATGGCGAGCGAAACGAATGCCATGTGATGCCTTTCTCTTGTTTGCGCTTCACTGTAGCACCCTCGCCGTCCTCAACGCGCCGCGAGCTGTCGTATCATAGTGAGGTTTACAAACATGTGGCTCAAGGCGACCGCAGGGCAGACCCCGCAAACCGACCGCTGCCGCATACCGTACCGTACGCCCAACCGATCAGGAAGGCAGGAACCAATGGTCTCTCGTATCTACGTGGAGAAGAAACCCGGGTTCGACGTCGAGGCTCAGCAGCTCAAGGGCGAGCTGACCGAAATTCTCGGCATCAAGGGCATCGAGGCCCTGAGGATCATCAACCGCTACGACGTCGAGGGCATCGACGAGGAGCTTTTCCGCTCCTGCGTGCCGACCGTCTTTAGCGAGCCCCAGGTCGATGTGACCTACGACGAGCTCCCCGCAAGCGATGGCGCCGTCTTTGCCGTCGAATTCCTGCCTGGCCAGTTTGACCAGCGCGCCGACTCCGCCAGCGAGTGCGTGCAGCTCATCAGCCAGGGCGAGCGCCCCGCCGTGCGCTCCGCCAAGGTCTATATCATCTCGGGCGCTCTGGACGAAGCCGCCATCGAGGCCATCAAGCACTACGTGGTGAACCCCGTCGAGGCGCGCATCGCCTCGCTCGACCTGCCCGAGACGCTGTACATGGAGACCCCCGAGCCCCAGCCCGTCGAGGTGCTCGACGGCTTCCGCGAGCTCGACGAGGCCGGCCTTGCCGCCTTTATCGCCGATCGCGGCCTTGCCATGGACGAGGCGGACATCGCCTTCTGCCAGCAGTACTTCCGCGATGAGAACCGCGACCCCACCATCACCGAGATCCGCGTGATCGACACCTATTGGTCCGACCACTGCCGCCACACCACCTTCGGCACCGTCCTGGACGACGTGACGATCGACGACGCCGTGGTGCAGCAAGCCTTCGACCGCTACATGGAGATGCGCCACGAACTCGGTCGCGACGCCAAGCCCGTCTGCCTCATGGACATGGGCACCATCGGCGCCAAGTACCTCAAGAAGACCGGCGTAATGACCGATGTCGATGAGTCCGAGGAGATCAACGCCTGCACCGTCAAGGTGAAGGTCGATGTCGATGGCGAGGACCAGGACTGGCTGTTCCTCTTTAAGAACGAGACCCACAACCACCCGACCGAGATCGAGCCCTTCGGCGGTGCCGCCACCTGCGTGGGCGGCGCTATCCGTGACCCGCTCTCGGGCCGCAGCTATGTGTATCAGGCTATGCGCGTCACCGGTGCCGGCGACCCCACCGTCCCGGTTTCCGAGACGCTCGAGGGCAAGCTGCCGCAGCGCAAGCTCGTGACCACTGCCGCCGCCGGCTACTCCAGCTACGGCAACCAGATCGGCCTTGCCACCGGTCAGGTCAACGAACTCTATCACCCCGGTTACGCGGCCAAGCGCATGGAGGTTGGCGCCGTCGTGGGCGCTACCCCGGCAAACCACGTTCGTCGCGAGTGCCCCGCCCCCACCGACAAGATCATCCTGCTGGGCGGCCGCACCGGCCGCGATGGCATCGGTGGCGCCACCGGCTCCTCCAAGACCCAGAACACCGAGTCCATCGAGACCTCGGGTGCCGAGGTCCAGAAGGGCAACGCCCCGGTCGAGCGCAAGCTGCAGCGTCTGTTCCGCCGCGGCGACGCCTGCCGTCTGATCAAGCGCTGCAACGACTTTGGCGCCGGCGGCGTCTCGGTCGCCGTGGGCGAGCTTGCCGACGGTCTGTATGTCGACCTGGACACCGTGACCAAGAAGTACGACGGCCTGGACGGCACCGAACTCGCTATCTCTGAGTCCCAGGAGCGCATGGCCTGCGCCGTCGCCGACGGTGACGTCGAGGAGTTCATGGGCTACGCCGCCGAGGAGAACCTGGAGGCGACCGTTATCGCCGAGGTTACCGCCGAGCCGCGCATGCGCATGGCCTGGAACGGCGTCGCCATCGTCGACCTGTCCCGCGAGTTCCTCAACTCCAACGGCGCACCCAAGCACCAGGTCGCCCACGTGTGCGCCCGTAGCGTGTGGCAGCCCAGCTGGGCCGGCACCACGCTCGCCGAGCGCATGACCTCGCTCGTCACCGACCTCAACGTCGCTTCCAACAAGGGTCTTTCCGAGCGCTTCGACTCCACCATCGGCGCCGCGACCGTGCTCATGCCCTTTGGCGGCAAGACGCAGCTCACCCCCAGCTCGGCCATGGTCGCCAAGTTCCCCGTGGACGGCGAGACCACCACGGCGAGTGCCATGGCATGGGGCTTCAACCCCTATCTGATGGAGGCCGACCAGTTTGCGGGCGCCTACCTGTCCGTGGTCGAGTCCATCGCCAAGCTCGTGGCTGCCGGCTTTGAGCACAAGCGCGCCTATCTCTCCTTCCAGGAGTACTTCGAGCGTCTGCGCACCGAGGCCGAGCGCTGGGGCAAGCCCACGGCAGCCGTCTTGGGCGCCCTCATGGCCCAAGTCGACCTGGGTGCCGGCGCCATCGGTGGCAAGGACTCCATGAGCGGCTCGTTTGAGGACGAGGCCGGCGAGCTCAACGTTCCGCCGACCCTGATCAGCTTCGCCGTCGCCGTGGGCAGAGCCGCCCGTGCCGTCTCGCCCGAGTTCAAGGGCCTCACGCACCGCGTCGTCCGCATCGCCCCCGCTACCTATGGCGAGGACTACCGTCCCGACGCTCAGCAGCTGCTCGCCGCGTTTGACGCCGTCGAGGCGCTCACTGCTACCGGCAACGCCCTGGCCATCTCCACGCCCGGCTACGGCTGCGGCGCCGAGAGCCTCTTTAAGATGTGCGTCGGTAACCAGATCGGCATCGAGCTTGCCGATGATGTAGACGTAGAGAGCCTCTTCACCCCGCTCTACGGCAGCTTTATCGTCGAGCTCGCCGAGGATGCCGAGCTGCCCGAGGTCGCCGACGGCGTTGTCGTCGAGCCCCTGGGCACCACCGTCGAGGGCTATGTCATCGACACCGGCTCCGAGGTCATCGAGCTCTCCGAGCTCCAGGAGGCCTGGGAGAGCGGCATCGAGGGCGTCTTTGCCTACCGCAGCGCCGACGAGACCCCCGAGGTCGAAACCATCGACTTCCGTGCCAAGGACATCCACGTGTACAGCGGCGCCAAGATCGCCCGTCCGCGCGTGATCATCCCCGTGTTCCCCGGCAACAACTGTGAGTACGACAGCGCACGTGCCTTCCGCGCAGCCGGTGCCGAAGCCGACACCTTCGTGATCAACAACCTCACGCCCGAGGCCGTCGCCGAGAGCACCCACGAGCTTGCCCGCCGCATCCGTGCAAGCCAGATCGTCATGATCCCCGGCGGCTTCTCGGGCGGCGACGAGCCCGACGGCTCCGCCAAGTTCATCACGGCGTTCTTCCGCGCTCCCGAGGTCACCGAGGCAGTCCGCGACCTGCTCAAGGCCCGCGATGGCCTGATGCTGGGCATCTGCAACGGCTTCCAGGCCCTGATCAAGCTCGGCCTGGTGCCCTACGGCGACATCGTCGACGCCACACCCGATGCGCCCACGTTGACGTTCAACACCATCGGCCGCCACCAGAGCCGTCTGGTGCGCACCCGCATCTCGTCCAACTTGTCCCCGTGGCTGTCGCAGTGCAGCCTAGATGACCCCTACACCGTCGCCATCAGCCACGGCGAGGGCCGCTTTGTCGCCAACGACGAAGTGCTCGCCCAGCTGATCGCCAACGGCCAGGTCGCCACGCAGTACGTGGGCGAAGACGCCAAGCCCAGCATGGATCTTTCCGTCAACCCCAACGGCTCCGCACTCGCCATCGAGGGCATCACGAGCCCCGACGGCCGCGTCCTGGGCAAGATGGGCCATGCCGAGCGTCGCGGCGACAACCTGTACCGCAACGTGCCCGAGCATGTCCCCGGCGACAAATTCATGCCGATCTTTGAGAGCGGCGTGGCCTACTTCGCTTAAACCTTTCCCATCGGGTACAATCCCTTCGGGTAACAACACCCGCCACCGACACATCCGGTGGCGGGTTCTTTTTTGCTTCGCGCATGTAGGAAGGACATCATGGAAAGCCGCAAGCCGTATCTCGCCACCCTGCCCGGACTCATCCTGGGCTGTCTCGTTTGCTGCGCGCTCTGGGGCTCCGCCTTCCCCTGCATCAAGATCGGCTACGGCCTCTTTGGTATTCCCGCGCACGACAGCGCCTCGCAGCTGCTCTTCGCGGGCCTGCGCTTCACCCTTGCCGGCATGCTGGTCATTGTTGGCATGAGCGTGGCCCAGCGCCGACCGCTCGTTCCGCAAGCGCGCGATATCAAGCCCATCTGCATCTTGTCGCTCTTCCAGACTATCGGGCAGTACTTCTTTTTCTACCTGGGCCTCTCGCGCGCCAGCGCCATGTCGAGCTCCATCATCGAGGCCAGCGCCAACTTCCTCGCAATCCTCTTTGCCGCCCTGGCATTTCACACCGAGAAGCTCAATGCGGCCAAAGTGCTCGGCTGCGTACTGGGCTTTGCCGGCGTCGCGCTCGTCAACCTTTCGGGCGCGGACGGCACCTTTGGCTTTACGCTCGACGGCGAGGGTTTTATCCTAGCCTCCACCGTCGCGGGTGCCCTTTCGACCTGCCTGATCGGTATCTTCTCGCGTGAGCACGACGGCGTCTTGCTTGCCGGGTGGCAGTTCTTGGTCGGCGGCCTGGTCCTCACCGCCATCGGCTTTTTGATGGGTGGCGCGCTCTCCCCCACGGCGATTGCCCCCGCCATCGCGCTCATCATCTACATGGCGCTTATCTCCGCGGTCGCCTACTCGCTGTGGTCGCGCCTGCTTGCCGTCAACCCCGTCAGCCGCGTCTCGGTCTTTGGGTTTATGAACCCCGTCTTTGGTGTGCTGCTGAGCGCGCTGCTGCTCGGCGAGGGCGCTGGCACGAGCCCCATTACCGTCATCGTTGCCCTGCTGTTGGTCTGCGGCGGCATCATCATCGTAAACAAGCCCAAAAAGGCCTAGCGAACTGCCTCGTTCCAAGAAAAAGACGAGGCGTATCTTCGACAGCCGCTACTAATCCCGCCAACGCAATAGGGGCGCACGACCATCAATGCGGTCGTATGCCCCTTTTCTAGCGTATTTGTACGCCGGCTTTCTTTTTCTCGGCCTTGACGCGATAGAGCTCCGCATCGGCAGCGCGAAGTAAGTCTTGCCAGGTATCAACACTATCGCCGACCCGCGCGCAACCGATGGACATCCGCAATGCATACGGCACCTCGGCATGCGCGAGCTCGTCGTTGATTGTCGCGCACAGATGCATGATATCCTGTTCCGCCGCTGCCTTTTGGAGCACCACGAACTCATCGCCACCATAACGCGCGATAAAGCCACCAGACGCCGAGCAGACATCCTTGAGCGCCGTCGCAACAACCTGAAGAGCATGGTCGCCCTCCACATGTCCATAGCGATCGTTAATCTGCTTAAAGCCGTCGGCGTCCATCATAAGCAGATATACATCTTCGGCCTGATCCACATTTGAAAAGAGCGACAGCATATAGGTCTCAAAACGGTTGCGGTTGTTGAGTCCAGTCAACGGGTCAGTCGAGATCAGTTGCTCCTGGCAGATGATATAGAGCAGCAACATGCTAATCATTATGCCGACACAAAGGCCAGGCACCGAGTATACGATCTGAAAGGTACCGCCCACCAGGGCCGGAATGGCGAAAAATGCCAAGGTTCGATAGATAGCCTTCGTCTGCAGGCTCTCGACCCTGCGAGATTGCACAAACGCATGCAGGGACGTATGTATAACGTAACAGTAGCTGACAATAGGCTGGATCATATAGGCAAAGCCGCGACGATACACGCCCTGCGAATCGATATAGAACAAGGCGTGCGTCCAGTAACTGGTAAAAGCCAGCACGACCACCAGAGCCGTAGGCAACGTTACAAGCACCACCCTATAGCGCGAGGTCACAAGGCGAGAGCCCTGCATCGTCTCGGAATAGATAAACCAAATGAGACACGCGATGGCAAAGAGCGAAAACGAAACCGCGTTGGAAATCCAGTTGGCAGCAATACCCAACGTGCCGTCCGCACCATCCGAAAGCGTCCAGATCATATCGAATAATATGTACGCGGCAGAGGTGTAGCCAAGCATGCTAAACAATAGCTGCAGGGTGCTCGAGAACAAGGAGCGACGACTTCGCGCGGCAAGCCCGATAAGAACAATCATGCATAGCAGGAATATCTCAATCTTGAGTGCCTTAACCACTAGACGCCATCCCTTCAATATCCGAATGGTCAGAATCGCCCAATTCGAATCAGGGCAATAAACACCCCTTTACTCCGCAGGGGTAAAGGGAATCATAGCAAAGCGCCCGAACATCACTGCAAAACAGTTTCTGTTCGGGCGCTCGGACGGCGCGAATTGCACGCCAGATTCAATTATCGGTAACGGCCGTTACTCGCCGTCGATGTCGGTCGCAACGGCCTCCTCGATGGCCTCGACACCGGCAAGCGACAGGTCCTCCTTGCCCTGGCAGAACTTCTTGTCGACCCAGCCGGTCAGAATCGGAGCCATGATTGCCGTGATGATAACGGCAGTGGCGATCTGGGCGTACGCGGTGGGCGCAAGCTCGGCGTAGCGAGGCGCGACCTCGGCGAGAGCAACCGGCGTGGTCATAGCCGTGCCGGCGATGGTGGAACAAGCCACGGCAGCCTTGCCGTTACCACCGCACAGGCGCTCGAACGCAAAGGTGATGGGACCGACGACAAACAGCGTGACAAGGCCCAGCAAGATGCCGGAAATACCGCCGGTGATAAAGCTCGACAGGCTCATGGACGCACCGAGCTGAAATCCGATGACGGCAATCGCGGGATTGGCACCGGGAACCAGCAGGTTCTTGATAAACGGGAACAGGTTGCCCAGAACCATGCCGATAACGAGCGGCAGGATGGATCCGATGATGGTGCCGACGGGGATGTTGGCGAGACCCGAGACACCGAGGATGATCATGGTGACGGCGGGGCCGGCCGTAAAGAACAGGATACCGACGGCGCCCTGCTCGGACTCATCGCCGAACTCGCCCATGATGCCCGTATAGAGCGCCATGTTGCAAAACGTAATGCCGCCGATGATAGACACGGAGCTCAGACCCAGGAAGTTGTCGTTAAAGAAATATGCCACGCCTAGGCCGAGAGCCGTTGCGACGACCAGCTTGGGAATCAGCACGACGATGCCGGTCTTGATGGCGCCCGGCGTGGACTTGAAGCTGATGCCGGCGCCCACAAACAGCAGGATCGCGGCGACGATGGTATTGGAGCCACCGCGACAGGCAGCCGTAAAGAAGCCGCCGATCTCAAAAACCTGCGGGCAGAAGGTGTTGAGCAAAAGACCGACGATCATCGGATAGATCATGATGTCGCCCGGAATGCGCGGGACCTTGAATTTCTTTTGCTCGTTGGTGGTTGCTTCCTGTGCCATGAAACCCCATTTCCGCTGACGGGGTACAAAAGCCCACGTCACGCTTTGCTACAGTAAAGTTTGACCATGGTACCAGAAGAAATAGACCAGCTCGGTGAAAAATCCGACAAGTTGAGATGGAACGAGATTCGGCGCCCGCGACGCCACCCCTATATAAGGCTCAAGACAATATAGAGTACGATGCCCGAGACGCAGCACCACAGCATCGATTTTGTCTTGACCGCCACGACCACGACGCCGACGGCCGCAATCCAGGGAACCAAGGCAGGCCAGAGTCCCGCGTCGAACGCGCCGGGACTCACCAAGTCGTTGGCGACCAGCGCGGCAAAGGCAGCGGGCGGGATATAGCCCAGGGCCTCGGTAATGCGGGGCGACAGGGTCCGCCCGCGCAAGGCGAACGCCGGCGCGATGCGAAAGAACGCGATAGCAGCCCACGACGACAGCCACAGAACCAAGAACTCGTTAACGGGCATAGCGGGCACCTCTTCCGTCAAATACAGCATCGCACGCCAACGCAATGGCAATGCCGGCCACGACGCTTGCCGGCACGGCAATATTCGTGAGGCCCAAGAACTTGCATACGGCGACGGACACCGCGCCCGAAACCGCCGCGACAACGTTGCCGCGCGACAGCCGCTGCGAAAAGAGCAGGCAGATAAAGAGCGAGGTGCAGACAAAGGCTGCAATGGCGGTGGGAACATCGACAACGGCGCCGACGATGGCGCCCATCGTACACGAAACGCCCCATGTTGCGATAAGGATCACGTTGAGCACAAAGGACTCGCGCGGGCCCCAATCCTCCCCTTCAACCAACTTGGCAAGCGAGATGCCATATGCCTCCTCGGTAAGTGTCGCGGCAACAGCCAGCGTCTGACGCTTCGAGGCACCCGTCAGATGCGGCGCGATCGATGCCGAGTAAAGCGCAAAACGCGAGGAGATGGCGGCAACGCTCGCGATAATCGAAGGTGCCGGTACGTCCGCCAGCCAAAGATTGCAGATCATAAACTGGCCGCTGCCCGTCACAAACGTGCTGCTCAGGGCAAAGACCATCCAGGGCTCCATTCCCGTCTGGCCCATGATCATTCCGCACGGCGCGCCTATTGCAACATAGGTAAGCATCACCGGCCAGACGGTTCTAACGATTTTGAACACCATACGCTTCTCATCCTGACAAGGTCTCCGAGCCGCATGTAGCGATACGGCAGAATCATCATCCGACAGCAACCGAGTTCACCTACAATTGCCACCGGATCGAAAGACACAACTTTTTAGGAAGTCATTATGACAGCTATCGATCGAGACCGGGCGCGCGCGGCCTTCAAAAGCTACACCGATGCCTACGACGCCACCAACCCACGCATCGCGCTCAAAATCGAGCACACGTACCACGTGGCCGAGGCATGCGATGCCGTAGCGCGCGAGCAGGGCTGGTCGTCAGAAGATATTGACCTGGCATGGCTTTGCGGCCTGTTACACGATATGGGCCGCTTTGAGCAGCTGCGACGCTGGGACACCTTTAAGGACGCCGAGAGCATGAGCCATGCGGCGCTGGGCATCGAGGTCCTCTTTGGCGAGAATCCCGCCGATGCACCCGCCACGACAAACATCCGTGACTTTATCGAAACCGGTGCGCATGACGAGCTCATCCGAGCGAGCATCGCCTATCACAGCGACTTTCGCCTGCCGGCACAACTCGACGAGCGTACACGGTGCTTCTGCGATATCGTGCGCGATGGCGACAAGATCGACATTATGCGCACCATCGCCGACAGTACCGTCGATACCATCCTCAAGGTGGATGAGGACGCGTTTCTAGCCAGTCGCTTCTCGGTACCGACGCTTGCCGCCTTTGACGAGCACCGCTGCGTCGCGCGCGACGAGCGCAACGAGCCCGCAGACTACCTGGTGGGACTCATCTGCTTTATGTTTGAGCTCGTCTATCCAGCGAGCCGCACGCTGGCGCGCGAGCAGGGCGATATCTACCGCCTGCTCGACGCGCCCTTTGGCATTACGCGGCCCTTTACCGACCCCGCCACGCAGGCGACTTGGAGCCGCCTTAAGGACGAGATGCGCGACTGGCTGGCGCGCGCCTAGCGCTCAAGCTGGGCCAGCAGCTCTTCGACGACCTCGACGGCATCACCGACAACCTTGTACTGGGCAGCACCAAAGATGGGGGCATCCGGGTCCTCGTTGATGGCGATAATGCACTCTGCCCCACCGATGCCGGCAAGATGCTGGATGGCGCCCGAAACACCGATACTCACGAGAAGCTTGGGCGAAACCGATACGCCGGTCTGGCCAATCTGATGGCGATACTCCAACCAGCCGGCCTCCACGACAGGTCGCGTGCAACCAAGCTCGGCTCCCAGAGCCTCGGCGAGCCTTCGCATCAGGGGCAGATTCTTCTTGGAGCCAATGCCGCGGCCCACCACGACCAAGCGCTCGGCATCGGCGATCGAGGCCTGCTGCCTCCACTCCTCGGCGGGAATCGAGATCTCGACACGAGCCTTAGCATCATCCGCAAGCGATATCTGGGTGATCGTGCCGGAGCGGCCGTAGTCGAAGTCGGGAGCCTTAAAGATACCGGGGCGCACCGTTGCCATCTGGGGACGATGATTGGGGCAGACGATGGTGGCCATCAGGTTGCCGCCAAACGCCGGACGCGTCTGTTGCAGCAGTCCCGTCTCCGTATCCATCGAAAGTACGGTGCAGTCAGCCGTAAGGCCCGTCTGCAAGCGCACGGCAACGCCGGGTGCCAGTTCGCGGCCAAAAGCGGTCGCACCGTATAGGATGGCCTCGGGTTTGCGTTCGGCTACCAAATCGCAGATCAAGCGGGCGTAGACCTCCGCATCGTTTTGGCGCAGGCGCTCGTCGCGACAGGCCAGGACTTCGTCGGCGCCCGCGCAAACCAGATGCTCCAGGTCGCCGAGAGAACCCTCGGGACCCATACCGATCAGTGCCACCAGACGGCAGTCGCGAGCATCGGCAAGCTCGCGGCCCTTGCCCATAAGCTCATAGGCAACGGGAGTCACCGTATCGTGCTCGTCGGTCTGCGCGAATACCCAAATGTCTCGATATGCATCAAGGTCCACCGCACCAGCGGCCTCGTCACGCTCGATCGAGATAGCGTTGACAGGGCAGGCGTCGACGCACCCACCGCATAGGATGCAGCCGTCGGTTACGCGGGCGCATCGGCTGGGTCGCTCGCCTTCCACTACGATGCCGCCCGAGGCACAGGCGCGAACGCAGCGACCGCAGCCGATACAGGCTTCGCTATCGATAATCAGTCCGCTCATCTATGCCATCCCCTCGATAATCTTGGCAAGCTTTGCCGCCTGCTCGGACGCCGTCCCCTCAACGGCCTCGCACGTTTGGTCACGGTCGGGCACAAACGAGCGCACGACCTGTGTCGGCGACCCGGCAAG
Source organism: uncultured Collinsella sp. (assembly GCA_958427145.1). Classification (GTDB taxonomy): domain Bacteria; phylum Actinomycetota; class Coriobacteriia; order Coriobacteriales; family Coriobacteriaceae; genus Collinsella. The sequence continues at coordinate 13,246 of CAUAAZ010000017.1, read as the reverse complement.
ACCGCAACGCGCGGGGTCGGCGTTCACGTCGGCGGCACTGACCACGCGCACGTCCGCCTCCTCCGCCGCGCGAATACCGACAATACTCGGCATACGCAACTGGCCAATCTCCTTGGCAGTCGTCATCGCGCACGGCATCTCAAGATAGACCGTCTCCTCGCCGGCATCGCAACCGTGAACGAGCGAAAGCGCACCGCACGTCGTAAAACCTGCGCTCTGCACGCAGCTCACATCGGTCACGCAGGGAATCTCAAAGGCGCCGGCAAGCTCGGGGCCAATCTGGGCCGTATCGCCATCCACCGCTATCTTGCCGCAGATGAGCAGGTCGAAGTCCTCGTCGAGCGCTTCGATGCCGCACTTGAGGGCATAGGTGGTTGCCAGGGTATCGGCGCCCGCAAAGGCTCGGTCGGTCAGCAGCAGCGCGTCGTCGGCGCCTCGAGCGATGCAGTCGCGCAGCAGCGATTCGGTCGCGGGGATGCCCATCGACACCACCGTCACGCGCACGTCCATGCCAAAGCCGATAAAGTCGTCCTTCAGCGCCAGCGCGCATTCCAAAGCGCTCGCATCAAAGGGATTAATGACCGCCTGCTTGCCATCGCGCACGATGGTATTGGTCTTGGGGTCCATCTTGACCTCGGTGCTGCCCGGCACGGCCTTGACGCACACCACCATATGGAAATCGCTCATCTTCACGCGCCCCCTTTCTGGACGAGCTCATCCAAGAGCTTCTCCGAAAACAGGTTACCGCGACCCAGCTGCCCGGCAGGATCGAGCTGGAGCTTGAGCCGCGCCGACTCGACCATGGCCTCGTGACCGTACATCGTCTCCAAGAAGCCCGCCTTGATCTTGCCGACGCCGTGTTCTGCGGAGACGGCACCGCCCATGGCCGTGACCTCGGAAGCCCACTGGGCAAAGAGTTCTCCGCCGCGGCGATAATCCTGTGCATCGCGCGGCAGAATGTTCACATGCAGATGGTTGTTACCGATATGCCCCCAGGCGGCAGATTCAAGCCCACTTTCCGCCAGCGTGCGGCGATAGAGGGCGATAACATCGGCCAAGTGCGCGTTGGGCACCGACATGTCCGAACCCAGTTTGGTGATGGTGGGATCCATGCGGCGGCGCTCGTCGATGAGCATGTTGACGCTCTCGGGCACCGCATGGCGGAAGAATCGCTGACACTCGCGATCGACCTCGGTGCGCGCGACCCATGTCGCATCGTCACTGCCGCCCGCAAGCTCCAGTACCCACCCCAAGTGATACAGCTCCTCAGTCGCCTGGGCTTCGTCGTCGCAGTCGAGCTCCACGTAGACACAGACCTTGGCGTCTTTGTCGAGCGCCGGCAGCGAGGCAAACGCCGTCGACTGCTCGCGCTGGCGACGTAGAATATCCAGGGCGCCAGCATCGAAGTACTCGATGGCAGCCGCATGGGACAGGACGGGACGCACAGAATCGGTGAAGGACACGGCCTTGTCTTCGCTGTCGAAGAAGCAGCTCACGCCCCAAACGACCGCGGGTGCCACCTGCAGGGCAATCTCGAGTTCGGTGATGACGCCGATTGTGCCACACGCACCGATAAACAGATCGATGGCATCCATATCGTCAGCAACGAAATAGCCCGAAGCATTTTTTGTCTTGGGCATGGTATAGCCGGGAAGATCGAGCTCGAGTGTACGGCCCTCTGCCGTCACGAGCGACAGGTGGCGGCCCTGGGCAAAAGCCTCGCCGCGCCGAAGCTCAAGCAAATCGCCATCAGCCAGCACGACGTGGAGTCCCGTGATATGTGGACGCATGGGGCCGTAGGCGTAGCTGCGGGCACCGGAGGCGTTACATGCCGCCATGCCGCCCAGACAGGCAGACGCCTCGGTGGGATCGGTGGGAAAAAACTGCTCGGGAGCCTCTTGGAACTCCTCGTAGGCCTCAAGCGATGCCTGGTCCCAACCAGCGGTCGGCAGCACCTTCTTGCTCAGCTGCTTGCGCAGCTCCGAGAGCACAACGCCCGGCTCCACGCGCAGCAGAAATTGGCCTTGTTCATCGCGGCGAAGGCCCAAGTAGCGATTCATACGGGAAGTATTGAGGATATGCCCGCCGTGGGGCACGGCACCGGCGGCAAGGCCGGTTCGGGCGCCCTGAACCGTTACCGGGACACGCTCGGCATGGAGCTTTTCCAAAATGGCACGGACCTCGTCTTCCGTTGTCGGAAACGAGATGCTCGAGGCCTCGCCCGATGCGCGAGACTCATCGCGACCATACTCTTCGAACTCGTCGGTGAAGGGTTTGATGGTTGCAGACACGCGAACTCCCCCTTTAGCTAACTACAGTGTTTGCAGGGAGATGTTACCGCATCGTTTCGTCGACGTGTTCGAGACCGTCTCCATAATTGGCGATTTTTACGTTCGTGCAATTCGGCGAGCGGCTTGATTTCCTCGGCAGACGATGCTTTTGACACATATGGCCCCGCCGTCGCCGACCGCGCGATTGTCGCTCGAAAAAAGTTGGAGTATTTTTTGCCGCCTTTTACCTGCGGAGACACCAATCCGTCAAGCATTTGGTCAGCAATTGGTCAAGTAGTGGCTGATACCGTCGGCATCGACAGCCAAAATCGACAGAAGTTTTGGCCCCAGAAGCAGGGAGGTTCCCATGGCATATTACTGGCCCCAGTACGGCATCGCCATCGAAGTCGACGACGATCCCCATCTCCTGCCTTTCGACGAAGAGGCATTCCCCGATACGACGGTCTACCACGTTACCACCGATGTGATCTGCGACCCCGAGTCGTTCTCGGCGCTCGCCCACCGCATCGCGCATATCCACGACATCGAGCTCCCTCCCGACTTCGAAGAGCTCGTCTACTCGCGCCGCCTGATGCTTCACATGCTCTTTGGAGCGGATCCGTCCACCTTTGCGCGTGTCTATACCGCCAAGGATGCCGCATGAGCGCGAAGAAGCCGCGCCACTTTGCAGGCCTGGGTCGTCGCAAGAAGCTCATCGTTGCCTGCTTGGCCATCGTCTGTGCCCTTGTCGCCGTAGGACTATACGCTTGGCAGTCGCAGCCCGTACCCGAGGCGGGCGCTTCGGTTACGACGGCCGAGGGCAAAACGCGCCAGGAAATCCAAGATGAGCTCGACGCCATCGCCCGCGACAACATGATGACGATTTCGGTCGCACCGGTCGCTCAGCTGCAGGAGGACGGCAAGCTGCGCGTCAACGTGCAAAACGTCCAAGACAATAAATTTCCCCAGCGATTCCGCGTCATCCAAAACGACGAGACCATGTACGAATCCGGTGTGGTCGAGACCGGCAAGACAATCGAAACGTGCCCCGCCGGCGACATCAAAGAAGGCGAGGCGTACATCGAGATCCAGGCACTCGATGCCAAGACCCTCGACAGCCACGGCAATCCGACACGTGTCAAGGTGCGGGTTGAGCAAGCCGAGAACTAGCTTTTCCGGCCGACGCGGCACCGCACGCAATTCACCAGCATTCGTCCAATCATCGCGGGGACGGCCCGCGGCGAATAGAAAGGAACGACCATGGACATCACCAGGAACATGAACGGAGCCAGAGCGCTCGCCGTGGGCGCAGGGCTCGCGCTCGCGCTCGCAATGGGCGCCGCCCCGACGCCAGCTATGGCAGCCGGGCGCGTTGGAACCACGAAGGTAATGGTCAGGACCGAGATCGACAACGTTGAGTTCAAAGTTCCGACGGTTATTCCCTTCGTCGCCAAGGCCGACGGCACGCTTCAGGGCCCCTCAGAAGACGCGACCACCATCGACAATCATTCGGCCTACGGCATCCATGTCACCAACATGAAGATCGACGCCATGAACACCTGGACCATTGCCGCCGACGCCAAGGCCGGAACCGCGCAGAACTCCATCGACTTTAAGGTCGGCCCCGACGGCGCGCTCCAGAACGCCAGCGCCGCAATGCAGGGAACGGGCCTCGATCTTTCCAAGAACGCAGCCTTCGACATGGGCTACCAGGGCATTGCCGGCGGCACGGACAAAATTAAGCTCAAGACAAGCGGAAACGTCGCCCGCGTCACGCGCGACATCTTCCGCGTAACCGGCGAAGGCGATCAGGTTGCAACGATCACCTGGACGGTCGAGCCCGGTGCGCACACGGCATAAGGCCGTCGCCCTGGCCGCCGCCGTCAGCATCCTAGCGTTTGGGCCAGCCATGGCCTTTGCCCAGCAAGAACAGGCGCAGGCCGCCACGCAAGTGACGGTCGACCTCTCGGAGCTCGACCGCAGCGACCGCGAGGAACCGTTGGCGCAGACAGGCGACAAACGATGGCTCTTGGCAGCAGGCGCCGCAGCAGCAGGCGCGGGAACCGCCGGCCTCGGTCTGCACATCAAACACAGCCAGAAACAAAACACGGACAGGCCGCACTAAATTAGCTAAGGAGACCCCATGGCATCGAAGAACCTTTTGCCCGTCGTCGCACTCTGCGGCGCGCTCGCAACCGGAACGCCTGTCGCCGCTTGGGCGACTCCTGTCATGGCAGACTCCTTACCAGCGGCCCTAAGCTCCGCACCAAATCCGTCGAGCGCCATTGCGTGCAAGCGTTTTTCGATCGCACAGGCCGCAATCTCAACCTCGGGATGCCTTCGTCGTAATACGGACGGCTCGATAGTCGTGGATATCAATCGTTCGAACAAGGCAAACGGCTCCCAGGCGGGGTGCGCCGTCTGCACGTGGCGCTCGGTTGTGCTCGATGCAGATGGCGATCCATGCAATTTAGAGCTGCGCATCGACATCGCTTCGGTCGATGACTCGGCGAACGGAGCGAAGGTCGCCTTCGACGGTACGTTTTTTGAGAAAGGAGGCGGTATATGTCTGGGCTGCGCCGCCGCGAATGCAGACGACACGCAGCCCACCCTCTCATTCACGGCATCGTTGCGGCTGACCAAAGCCGGTACCGATGCCATCGCGGCGGGAGAAGCGTCCCTGCTGTTCTACGCCGTCAGCGCCAAAGATACAGACGCTCATTTCGAGAAGCCAGCCGGATCACTCAGCCTTACACGAGGGATAGAGGCAGGCCCTATTGAAATCGATGCCCGCGCGCAAAGCAGGCAACGCATTCTTGCCGACCCGGCGCTTCTCGAAATGGAGTGGAACGGATCCGGAGCCATCGGAATTCTCCCCTCCGCGCTTGACGCCAAGACGCCCCCCTCAAACGACGAGCCCATCAACACAACCATACAAGAGGAGAGCGCGGTCAAAGAAGCAGGTGCGGGCGACACGCCGTCGCCGACAAACAGCGTCCCAGCTTCTTTCGAAGCGCCGAATGAGCCCGCTGCCGATCCAAACGATCCCGAGTTCGCGGACAGCCTGGGGCTTGCTGATCCTCAAGAGATCGATGAAGGTAACTGCTGCGTGCTTGCCGCGCTCGACCACACGGAGGTCATCGACGCTGCGAACATCGAAGTTGCCGCCGCCAATCAGCCCGTCCGCAAGTCGGCTATCATCGCATTTCCTGAATCCATCGAAGTCGTCTTTTTGCCATCGGGCGAGGTCGTGGCCCCAACACTGCTCACCTTGTTGGGCGCCAAGAATACTCGAAACGAAATTAAAAAGGTCACGGTTGTCGACCCTGCAACCACCGCCAAGCTGCGTCTATACGCCGTTGCTCCAGACGGAGGCAAGACCTTGGAATTCGATGGTGACACACTCCTAGCCTGGCGACGTCTGGACATTATGCAAGACGTCTCGTATCAGATCGAACTCGAAGGGTTTGATCGTGCCCGCGATGCCAATATCATCGCCGCGGCTATTGAATCCCCACAGCGGCTTATGACACTGCGCTTTGAATACTATCCCTATGTCCCGACAACCACCTGAGGCTTAAATGCTGCACATCATTCCTAGCACCACTTATATAACGTATTAGATGAGTCGCGATGTGCCTCGCATTTCGTTCTGCTACGATTGCCACGTTGGCATCAATACAGGAGGGCTCATGCCGGGCTTGGGAACAATCATCAACGTTGTGCTTTTAGTTGCGGGCGGTCTTTTGGGATTAGCGGGCGGCCGCTTCATTACACCGCGCATCCAAGACACGCTCATGAAAGCATCGGGGCTGTGCGTCCTGTTTATCGGCCTTGGCGGCACCATGCAAAAGATGCTCCTTATCGATGGGAAGGCGCTAGCGACCACCGGCACCACCATGCTCATCGTCTCGTTCGCCCTCGGCTCGCTCATCGGCGAGGCCATCAACTTGGAGGCTGCCATCGAGAACCTTGGCGAATGGCTCAGGCGCAAAACCGGCAGCGAGGGCGATAACGAGTTCACCAACGCTTTTGTCTCGACTTCACTCACCGTGTGTATCGGCGCCATGGCCATTGTGGGATCGATCCAGGACGGTCTGCTCGGTGACTGGTCAACGCTTGCCCTGAAAGGCGCATTGGACTGCATCATCGTCTGCACCATGACGGCGTCGCTTGGCCGCGGCTGCATTTTCTCCGCCCTGCCCGTCGCCGTGTTCCAGGGGACGATCACGCTGTTTGCCGGCGCACTCTCCCCCATCATGACCACAGCAGCCCTCAACAGCCTTTCGCTCGTAGGCTCCATGCTCATCTTCTGCGTCGGCGTCAACCTCATCCGTCCTCAGACCTTCCGCACGGCCAATATGCTCCCCTCCGTTGTCATAGCCGTCATCTACGCCCTCCTGTTCTAAATCTATCTACATAGCGGTATCTCGAACACCTGTTTGATGCTGTGCTATGATATGAGGTCACCGAAGCTGCGTTAGGAGAGGAGAAGCGGTGGCCGACCAGGACATCAAAATGCTCATCGAGCGCATTATGGCCGAGGCTCGGACCCATCAGTCCGCCCGTTTCTCACATGAAGTCTACGCAGACGAGCCGATTCTCAAGACCGGTCGTCAGATGCAGAACTTCCTCCCCGACCAGTACCGCAAGATGCGCGAGATATCACGCTGGCAAGACGACCCCAAGGGCGGTGCGGGCCGCTGGCTTTCGGAAGCCGAGCTTTTCTACCGCCAGGGCCTGCTGATGGCCGATTTTGAGGACGACTGCCCCTACAACGGCACCTTTAAGTCGTACTTTCCCACCTACAATGCCATGAGCGATCGACAGTTGCGCGGTTACTTTACCTGGCGCGCCCAAGTGCGCCGCGGAACCGTCGAGGAAACGTCTACGTCCTTTGCCTTCCTGTATCTCTATGAGCTGATCTGCGGCATTGGCGTTGATGACCCGCTCGACGGCTTTAGCAAGATTAAGGCCTTTTGGGATGCCTACCGTGCCTTCGAGCCCGGCATCGACCGGTTTGCACGCGTGTGGCTGCAAGATTACGCCGTGTTCCACGGGCTCGACCCCAAGCTGCTTCGTGACTCTAAAACCGTCATGTTCGATAACGACCTTATCGAGCTGCGACGCGCGGCACGAGACCTTGTACCGGCACCGGCACCGTCCTGCCAGACCCCCAAGCATCGCAAAACCTCCGAGCCCACGCTCCCCCTTCCGCCCGATGAGGTGCGCGAGGAGCGACTCATGGCCGCCATCAACGCCCTCTCCACGTACAACCTAAGTAACTCGCGGCTCGACCGCAGCCACCACCGCGATCTGCGCCACGTGGCATGCGCCGTGTATGTCCGCATGGCGCGCTACTATGACACGCACCGAAAGACCGGCATCGTGGCGAGTTTATTTGGGGAGGAGACGGCCATGCCCTACACCATGTTTGCCTCGGCCGTATTCTTTGCGCCCGAGCGCCACGAGGACTGCGAATACCGCCTGGATCCTATCCATATCTACCGTTGCCAAAACGGCTTTTGGGAATGCATGCGTATCCACGGTAGTAGACAAAAGAGCAGCAAGCTCGGTGAAATGATGCGCGCCTGCGACCAACGCCTGCGCCTGGCGCTGGACCCCGCCCATCCCCTTAAGGAAGAAAAGGTCCCCAAATATCTGGCCAAGATTATCGATGACGAGATTGTGGCATGGCTTTCGTGGGACGCCGCACACCAGCCCGTCAAAATCGATATCGATCTGAGTCAGCTGGGGCACATTCGGAACGCCGCTGCGCAAACGCGCGAAGCGCTTTTGATCGATGAAGAGCGCGAGGACGGCACACCTGTGGAAGCCGAGGCGACGCTTATCGAGCAACCGAACACCGAGTCTGCGCCCGGCATGACTGCCGAACCTGGCGAGATGACCATACGGCAAGACGAACCCGACGAGCCGACTGTCTCCACCGAAGAGTTTGGCGTCGTAGCGCCGCTCCTCGTGTCTATGGGTGCACCCGTAACGCCCGCGCCCACCGAAGCTGCAAACAAACTCGCGCCCGCCGCAGATGCCTTCCTTCGCGCGCTCCTCGAGCAAAACGCAGCGCAAGCGACATCGGCAGTGGCGCACTCAGGCCAGAGCGAGGACATGCTCGTCGATACCATCAACGAGGCGCTCTTTGACCTGGTGGGCGATACCGTAATTGAATTTAGCGCGGCGGGGCCGCAGATTATCGAGGACTACGAAGCAGACGTGAGAGGATACCTAGACCATGAGTGATACCGCATCCGCAGCGCCCCGCGTGCCCAAGCGCGTCGCTGCCGTCATTCTCAACTCGCTCAAGGGCGGCGTGGTCCCGCGCATCGGCCTTCCTTACATCACCGTAGGGCGCGAGGTCGAGATCCGCGCCCTGCTCACCGATCTGAGTCTCATCGCCGACGGTGGGGCGAGCTTCCGCTTCCTGGTCGGTCGCTACGGCGCCGGCAAGAGCTTTTTGCTCCAAACCATCCGAACGCATGCCATGGGCGAGGGATTCGTCGTCGCCGATGCAGACTTATCCCCCGAGCGCCGTCTGCAGGGCGGGCAGGGGCAGGGCCTTGCCACCTACCGCGAGCTCATACGCAATATATCGACCAAGACGCGCCCCGAGGGCGGTGCGCTCAACCTTATTCTTGATCGCTGGGTCGCCTCGTACGCCGACGTCGACGAGTCGGTCGTCAATGCCCAACTGGCCCCGCTCGAGGAAATGGTCCACGGCTTCGACTTCACCCGCATGCTCCGCCGCTATCGCACGGCCGTATCCGAGGGCGACGAAGAAGCCATGAGCCGCGTGACCAAATGGATCCGCGGCGAATACCGTACCAAGAGCGAGGCTCGCGCCGAGCTGGGCTCCTCGACCATCATCAGCGATGACGACTGGTACGACTACGTCAAACTCATCGCGCGTTTTTTGGTTTGCAGCGGCTACAAAGGCATGCTGGTGCTCATCGACGAGCTCGTGAATCTGTATAAGATTCCCAACGCCATCACGCGCCAGTACAACTACGAGAAGATCCTGACCATGTACAACGACACGCTTCAGGGCAAGGCGCAGTACCTGGGCATGATCATGGGCGGCACGCCAACCTCCATCGAGGACCGTCGCCGCGGCGTGTTCTCCTACGAGGCTCTGCGTAGCCGACTCGCTCAGGGTCGCTTTGCGCGCGAGGACCTTAAGGACATGCTCGCGCCTATCATCCGTCTGCAGCCACTCACCTACGAGGAGTTGCTGGTGCTGATCGAAAAACTCATGCAAATTCATGCCGGTTACTTTGGCTGGACGCCCACGCTTACCGAGAACGACTTGGTGGACTTCCTCAAGATCGAGTTCGGTCGTGTGGGAGCCGACACGCACCTGACGCCGCGTGAAGTCATTCGCGACTTTATCGAGCTGCTCGACATCCTATGCCAGAACCCCGACGCCAACGTAGCCGAGCTGCTGCAAAGCGTCGGCGGCGACGCGCTGGTGCCGGCAGCAGCAACAGGCGACACCAGCACCGCAGGCGGCGACCGTAACTTCGCCGAATTCACCATCTAACCTGCCAAAAAGGGACAGGTTTATTTTGGCAGGCTCTATCTGGGCAAACGTTGAAGCAGTAATGCAGCAAGCCACTGCCCGCCGCGTTGAGAGATTCGCTTTTGAAAGGAGGCCTCGTGAACGCCTTTGACCGATATGCTCCGTTTATCCAAGACTTCATCTACTCCCACGATTGGGAGAGCCTGCGCTCCATCCAGGTTGCGGCGGCAGATGCCATCTTCAACACGCAAGACAATGTACTCCTGACGGCCTCCACGGCATCTGGCAAAACCGAGGCAGCCTTCTTTCCCATCCTGACCGAGTTTTGGGAGAACCCGCCCGCAAGCGTGGGCGCCCTCTACATTGGCCCCCTCAAGGCGCTCATCAATGACCAATTCGTCCGCCTCAACGATCTGTGCGAAGAAGCCAATATCCCCGTCTGGCACTGGCATGGCGATGTCTCGCAGTCGCACAAGGCTAAGCTCATCAAAAAGCCGAGCGGCATCTTGCAGATTACGCCCGAGTCGCTCGAGGCGCTCTTAATCCATAAGCACATGGCGATCCCTCGTATGTTCTGCGACCTGCGCTATGTGGTTATCGACGAAGTCCATTCGCTCATGCGCGGCGACCGCGGCGGGCAGACGCTCTGCCTTATCGAGCGGCTCTCGCGCATGGCAGGCGTGCAGCCCCGCCGCATCGGCCTTTCGGCAACCATCGGCGACCCCGAGCGCACGGGCGCCTTCCTGTCGCAGGGAACGGGACGCAACTGCGTCATCCCCCGTTTTGAGGAGCCGCGCCGCGTGTGGCGCATCTCCATGGAGCACTTCTACAACTCGGGTCCCCAGGCGCAGCAGCGAGGATTCGCGAGTACAGGTCCGCAGGAAGCTGAGGTGCTCGCATGCGAGCGCATTGAGGCAGCGGCACCCGCGGCACTGCCCGCCGGCGCCCAAGACATGCGTCACAGCGGACAGCTCACACAGGCGGAACGTCGTCAACGTCGCGAGCAGGCGCGGGGCAAAGACGCTCCCAAAGACCGTCGCACTTCCTCGGCCCCCGAGGGCGAAGTCGACATCCCACGAGCGACCGAGCAGGCGCTTCTCAACCCCACCGACACAGCACCAGACAACGCCGACCCCGGCATGGGCTATATCTTCGAACACACCCGCGGCCGCAAGTGCTTGGTCTTTGCCAACTCGCGCGAGGAGGCAGAGGCCGTGTGCTCCATGCTGCGCAGCTACTGCGAAAGTCGACACGAGCCCGACCGTTTTCTCATCCACCATGGCAATCTTTCGGCATCACTACGCGAGACGGCCGAAGAACTCATGCGCGATGAAGAGCAGGCACAGACAACCGTCACCACCTCTACGCTGGAACTCGGTATCGATATCGGCCGTCTGGAGCGTGCGTTTCAGATCGACGCGCCGTTTACCGTCAGCTCTTTTTTGCAGCGAATGGGCCGCACGGGGCGCCGCGATCTTCCGCCCGAGATGTGGTTCGTCATGCGCGAGGAAGAGCCCGAGCCGCGCACGATGATGCCCGAAACCATTCCCTGGAAGCTTCTGCAGGGTATCGCGCTCGTACAACTCTATCGCGAGGAAAAGTGGGTCGAGCCGCCCGAGCTCGATCGACTCCCCTACAGCCTGCTCTATCACCAGACCATGTCGACCCTCGCCAGCACCGGCGAGCTCACGCCGGCCGAACTTGCCCAGCGCGTGCTCACGCTCAGCTATTTCCACCGTGTCTCGGCAGACGATTACCGTGTGCTGCTGCGTCACCTCATCAAGATCGACCACATCCAGGTCACCGAGAGCGGCGGGCTCATCGTGGGCCTCGCGGGTGAGCGCATCATTAACAACTTTAAGTTTTACGCTGTGTTCCAGGAAAACGAGGAGTTCACCGTTCGCAGCGAGTCGGCCGAGTTGGGCACGATTGTCAACCCGCCACCACCTGGCGAGCGCATCGCCATCGCGGGCCATTGCTGGATCGTCGAGGAAGTGGACTGGAAGCGTCATACCGTCTTTGCCACGCAGGTCAAGGGCCGCGTGCCGGCCTACTTTGGCGATTGCCCCGGTGACATCAATACACACGTACTCGAACGCATGCGCCAAGCGCTCAACGAGCACGCGGCGTATCCGTACCTCATGGGCAACGCACGGGCACGCCTTGCACAGGCTCGTCATACCGCCGAGATTTCGGGCGCGGGAACTAAACCGCTTATCAACCTGGGCGGCGACACCTGGGTACTCTTCCCCTGGCTGGGCAGCTACGCCTTTCTGGCGCTCGAACGTATGCTCAAGATTAAATGTGCCGCGGAGCTGGGCCTTCGCGGACTCGACCCATCACGCCCGTACTTTATGCAGTTTAAGATGAAGGCCGACGAGGAGACGTTCTTTAAGGTGCTCGCCGCCGAGGCCGAGAAGGACTTCGATCCCATCGAGCTCGTCTATCCCGGCGAGGTGCCTTACTTTGATCGTTACGATGAGTTCGTTCCCGAAGAGCTCGTGCGCAAGGGCTTTGCCGAAGGCGTGCTCGACATCGAAGGCATGAAGCAGCGCGTTCTCGACTGGCGCGACCACGCCTAAGACCAATCTTTTTGGCACGGGGTTTGTTAACCAGTCTTTTTGGAACGGGGCTATTTTAGCTACTTAATGTCGTCCAACGATTTCGATGGACCGCAAATAAGATCAATCTCGTATGTAGTAGCCGTCAAATTAGCCCCTCCCCTGCAAAAACAAAAGGTAACTGGCAGAAGACCCCTTGTCTTTACGGGCAAAAAGGGGCAGAACGGTAAAGTACACTTGTCATGTAAGGTGCTTATTATTCAGGAATTAGATTTGCCAAGCAGGGCTGCAACCACCAATCGTTGTGATTTTAATGTTACAAGAAAAGTCTAAATTCCTTCATAGTGCCAAAACCCGCAGAGTAAATTGCCGACTGCAGCACCCAAAAACTAAGACCTATCGCATTCCGCGACCTGAATTTTCAACATATTGTGAATTGCATTAAGGGGAAGTTTCCCGCATCCACGTCTAGTGCAGACGTAGACGGGAAGCCGCAATTATAAGTCACTAGTCTGGGGCAGGATTAAACGGTTCACCCCTGGTAAGATATAGCAATCTTCGCCCGAGACCATTACTATTCCGCCAGCATCGATAAAACGCTGATATTCCTCGGCATTAAGGCCCACCGATTCAAAGCTAACGCGTACACCCGTAGCCATCAAGAAGGCTCGAAACTTCTGGCAGCTCGTCAATCGATACATCAATTCTTGAAGGCATGTATTCCACCAATTTTTAATGAAACAACGGCGGTAATCGCTATCGCGATTGCGCCAATAATACCGAGCGCCATCTGAATGGGATATAACCCCAACACATGTCCAAATACGGAGAAAAACATTGCGGAAAAGAGAGCCCTTACCAGAGACGCGACGGAAAGGATC
>CAUAAZ010000016.1 GCA_958427145.1 uncultured Collinsella sp. | reverse complement strand
ACCGCAGGAAGCTTGGATACGCCTAGGCGCGGTCCAAGAAATCGTCCGCACCCCCTTCTGGCTCTTAAACAAGAACTATTCCACCGCAACTATTTTGAGTGGTTTCGTAAACCATAAGTCACGAAAAAAGTCAAGCCATGTCTGTTTAAACAAAATGGCGGCAGTACAAGCGCATTCGCGCTTGCCTAAAATCGATATTAATGAACAGCCTGCTTGTATCTGTAAAAGGCATGGCTTGATGAGCGACGCCTTGTCGTGTAATGAGTCAAAAAGCAGTAACGTAATCAACTTGTAACAAACTTAGACGTTTAAACAAATAATCCAACCTTTTGCGGATTCAGCTATAATTCCACAATCCAAACAGGTATACTCCTTTCATGTCGTGTAGGAAATACGTAGACAAAAAGGAGGTTATGTGATGGTAAGTATTGTTCTTGCTAGCCACGGGGACTTGGCAGCTGGAATCAAGCAGACGGGCTCGATGGTCTTTGGCGATCAGCCGTCTGTTGCCGTGGTCTCGCTCGAGCCGAGCATGGGCCCCGACGACTTCCGTGCCAAGGTCGAGGAAGCAATCGCTTCCTTCGAAGACCAGGAGCAGGTGCTCTTCCTCGTTGATCTGTGGGGCGGCACGCCGTTCAACCAGATCAGCGGGCTCATCGAGGGCCACGATTCCTGGGCTATCGTCACCGGTGTCAACCTGCCTATGCTCATCGAGGCATATTCGCAGCGCTTTGACGCAAAGAACACTGCACATGCGATCGCAAAACATCTCGTGACTGAGGCTAAGGCTGGCGTGCGCGTCAAGCCCGAGTCTCTGGAGCCCGAGGAGAAGAAGCCGGCTGCGGCCGCCGCTGCTCCTGCAGGCGCCATCCCTCCGGGAACGGTCATCGGCGACGGGCACATCAAGATTGCCCACGTCCGTATCGACACCCGTCTGCTGCATGGCCAGGTGGCTACCACGTGGACCAAGCAGATCAACCCCAACCGCATCATCGTGGTTTCCGACGGCGTTGCTCACGACGAGCTCCGCAAGACCATGATCGAGCAGGCTGCCCCTCCGGGAGTCCATGCCAACGTCGTGCCCATCAAGAAGATGGCCGAGGTCGTCAAGGACACGCGCTTTGGTGACACCAAGGCCATGCTGCTCTTTGAGAACCCGCAGGATCTGCTCAAGGCCATCGAGGCCGGTGTCGACATCAAGGAAGTCAACATCGGTTCCATGGCTCACTCCAAGGGCAAGGTCGTCGTCACCAACGCCGTCGCTATGGGCGATGATGACGTTAAGACTCTCGAGGCCCTCAAGGCCAAGGGCGTCAAGTTCGAGGTCCGCAAGGTTCCTTCGGATTCCTCCGAGGATCTCGACGCCATGTTGAAGAAAGCTAAGGCCGAACTGGCCGCTCAAGCATAGTAAAGGAGGGTCCGATACATGTCTGCAATCACTATTCTGCTTGTTGCGATTGTCGCGTTGCTTGCCGGTATGGAAGGCATTCTGGATGAGTTCCAGTTCCATCAGCCGCTCGTGGCATGCACGCTTATCGGTCTCGTAACCGGTCACCTTCAGGAGGGCATCCTCCTGGGCGGTTCGCTCCAGATGATGGCCCTTGGCTGGGCTAACGTCGGCGCCGCTGTCGCGCCTGACGCCGCTCTGGCCTCGGTCGCTTCTTCGATCATCATGGTGCTCGCCCTCAACGGTGGCGCCACCGATTCGGCCAAGGCCGTTACCACCGCTATCGCCGTCGCCGTCCCGCTGTCGGTCGCTGGTCTGTTCCTGACCATGATCTGCCGTACCATTGCTACCGCTATCGCTCACGCCATGGACGGTTGCGCCGAGAAGGGCGACTTCTCCGGCATCGAGCGCTGGCAGTATGCTGCCATCCTCATGCAGGGCCTTCGTATCGCCATCCCGGCAGTGCTTCTGTGCGTCATCCCGGCCGAGGCCGTTACCAACGCGCTTAACGCTATGCCCGACTGGCTGTCCGGCGGCATGGCTGTCGGCGGCGGCATGGTCGCTTCCGTCGGTTACGCCATGGTCATCAACATGATGGCCACCAAGGAGACCTGGCCGTTCTTCGTCCTCGGCTTTGTCCTTGCTGCCATCCCTCAGCTCACGCTGATCGCCCTTGGTCTCATCGGCATCTCCCTTGCCCTCATCTACCTTGGCCTTAAGGATCTGGCCAAGCAGGGTGGCGGCATGGGCGGTGGCTCCGGCGACCCGCTCGGCGACATTCTGAACGATTACGAGTAGGAGGGGAGTGATACATATGGCAGAGAACAAGATTCAGCTCACCAAGGCTGACCGCAAGAAGGTTTGCTTCCGTCATCAGTTCCTTCAGGGCTCGTGGAACTACGAGCGTATGCAGAACGGCGGCTGGTGCTTCGCAATGATCCCTGCGATCAAGAAGCTCTACACCAGCAAGGATGACCAGATTGCCGCTCTTAAGCGCCACCTGGAGTTCTATAACACCCACCCCTATGTTTCCGCCCCCGTCATTGGCGTTACCCTCGCCCTCGAGGAGGAGCGCGCCAACGGTGCTCCGATCGATGATGTCGCCATCCAGGGCGTCAAGGTCGGTATGATGGGCCCGCTCGCCGGCGTCGGTGACCCCGTCTTCTGGTTCACCCTTCGCCCGATTCTGGGCGCTCTGGGCGCTTCCCTGGCCATGTCCGGCAGCATCGTCGGTCCGCTGCTGTTCTTCTTCGCGTGGAACATCATCCGTTACGCTTTCCTGTGGTACACGCAGGAGTTTGGCTACAAGGTCGGCTCCTCCATCGCCAAGGACCTCTCCGGTGGTCTGATGGGCAAGGTCACCGAGGGCGCTTCCATCTTGGGTATGTTCATCATCGGCGCCCTGGTCGAGCGCTGGGTGTCCATTTCCTTCACCCCGATCGTCTCCACGGTCAAGCAGTCTGCTGGCGCCTTTATCGACTGGGCTAGCCTGCCCTCCGGTTCCGAGGGTATCAAGGAAGCGCTGACGATGTACAACTCCGTCGGTGCTACCGCCCTTGATCAGATGAAGGTCACCACGCTTCAGGCCAACCTCGATCAGCTCATCCCCGGCCTTGCCGCCGTGTGCCTGACCCTGCTGGTCTGCAAGCTCCTCAAGAAGAAGGTCAGCCCGATCGTCATCATCCTGGCTCTCTTCGCCGTCGGCATCATCGGTCGCTTCTGCGGCTTCATGTAAGCACGCTTCGGCTTAAGACCGAGAGTTGCTAGGTAAGGGCTTTTGAGCCATTGAAACGGACCGCACCCGGTGGGTACACTGGATGCGGTCCGATTGTTTTTATTGGAGGGCGAGGCGCGTATGGCGCAATCTCAGAACAGCACGGTCGATCTGGCAACGCCGGCAACCTGCCTGATGGGGCTTACCAGCCACGGTAACGTGATGGTGGGCAATAAGGCGTTCGAGTATTACAACGAGCGCAATCCCGAGGATTATATTCAAATCCCGTGGGACGAGGTCGACTATATTGCCGCCGAGGTTTTACGCGGCACCAAGAAGATCACGCGTTTTGCCATCTTCACCAAGGACAACGGTCACTTTACGTTTTCGACGCGCGACGACAAAGAGACGCTTCGTGCTGTCCGCAAGTACGTCGACGAGGATAAGCTTGTGCGTTCGCCCGACTTTATCGATGTGACGGCCAAGGGCGCCAAGAGCATCCCCTCCGTTATCAAAAACCTCTTCCACAAAGGTAACTAGTCATTAAAGAGCGCCCCCAAAGTGGGACGCAGTTTCCCATGGGGCTCGATTGGGAAAGTGCATCCCAGTTCGAGCGCCGATTCCGGGATGTAGTTTCCGGAACGGGGTCGTTTGGGAAACCGTGTCCCGTTTCGAGCCGAAATTCTGGGACACAGTTTCCAGCGAGGTCCCATTGGGAAAGTTTGACCCAGAATTTGCCTGGATAGTGGGACACACTTTCCGGAGGGCTGTTCCACCGCAACTTCGAAGAGTGGCTATACGCTGTATTACAACGGCGTAAATCTGCTACACTAGTACAACATGCCTCCGTAGCTCAGGGGATAGAGCACCGCTCTCCTAAAGCGGGTGTCGACGGTTCGAATCCGCCCGGGGGCACCAGAAGATTATGACGGCGTCGCGAGAGCGGCGCCGTTTCTGGTTTGTGAGGGCCGTCGGCGGATTCGAGCCGTCGACACCCGCGTCACTCATTTCCCCGCGGGGGAGTTTTCGAATCCGCCCGGGGGCACCAGAGGAATATCGAACCCGGTACCGCTACGGTGCCGGGTTCTTCTGGTTCAATGCCATGGCAAAAACGAAGCGCCCGCTTGCTGGGGAAGCAAGCGGGCGCCTGTGAGCGAATATGTTTGCGGCGAGAGCCGTGATGAGCGGTAGGGTGGCGGCTAGTTGGTCGTACCGGAATCGTCACCCGTGCCCGAGCCAGAGCCCGAACCCGAGCCAGAAAGTGCGACCGTCAGCGTAATCGTGCTGTCGGTGGACTGCTTGCCGGTGGGGGAGACGCCCGTAACGGTGGCATCCTCGTTACCGCTCACGGGATTGCCGTTCTGGTCACAGAAGCCGATGTTATAGAAACCGGCGTTGTTGAGCGCGGTAACGGCGGCGGAAATGCTCTTGCCGTACAGGTTGCCCGGAACACTGGCCTTGCCGGACTTCTTGGCAATGACGACGGTAATCGTGGCGCCGGGCTTCTGCTTGCCACTGGGGTTCCAGCTGATCACGGTGCCCTCGGTAACCGAGTCGTTCTCCTGGTAGCTAACGTCGACGCCAAAGCCTGCCATATCGAGGGCGTTGCGCGCCTGGGCCTCGGTCATGTCGGTCAGATCGGGGACGGACGTGGTATCCGGGCCGCTCGAGACCTTGTACGAGATGGTCGTGCCCTTCGCGACTTCCTTACCGGCTTCGGTGCCCTGCTCAAAGACCTGGCCCTCATCGGCCTCGTTGGCCTCCTCGGAGGCGTTGCCCTTCAGGCCAACGCTTGCCAGCGCGGCCTCGGCCTGGTCCTTGGTCAGGCCGACAAGCCGGGGAACCTCAACCTTCTCGGAGGGCTTGGGACCCTTGGAGATTACCAGGTTCACCTTGGTGCCCTTGGCCTTCTTGGTGTTGCCGTTGGGCGTCTGCTCGGCGACCTTGCCCTCGTCGACATCGTCGTTGTAGCTTTGGTCGATGGTGCCGACCTCCAGGCCGGCTTCCTTGATCAGCTCGACGGCAGTCTGCTGGTCCTTGCCCAGCACATCGGGCACGGTGACCTGCTCGCCGCCAAAGAGTCCTGTGGCAAAGGCTACCACGATGCCGATGACGGCAACGGCTGCCACCACGGCGGCGATGATCTTGTTCTTGTTGGATTTGGGCTTTTCGACCTCGTAGGAGCCGGTGGAGCCCGAAACCGAGCTACGGGCGGTATTCTGGCCGCTCACGCCCGAGACGGGACGCACCATGGCGCGCGTCTGATCGGAAAGCTCGCGAGTCTTGGTGGCGCCCAGCTCACCGGGGGCACCGATGATGCGCGTGGGCTCCGAGACGTTGACGGCACGGCCCGACAGGTAGCTGTTGAGCACCTGACGAAGCTCGTCGGCGGTCTGGAAGCGGTTTGCCGGGTCCTTCTCCATGCACTTGAGGATGATGCGCTCAAGGTCGGCGTCGACACCGGAGTTGATCTGGCTCGGCGGAATAGGCAACTCGTTGACTTGCTTGAGTGCGACCGAGATGGCGTCGTCACCGTCAAAGGGAACGCGGCCGGTGGCGCACTCGTACATCACGACGCCCAGCGAGTAGATATCCGAGGTGGGGCCGAGGTCCTGACCGCGGGTCTGCTCGGGGCTGACGTAGTGGGCGGTTCCCAGCACGTTGTTATCTTGCGTGAGGTGGCTGTTCTTGGCACGCGCGATGCCAAAGTCCATCACCTTGATGTTGCCGTCGGGCAGCACCATGATGTTCTGCGGCTTAATGTCGCGGTGGATGATCTCGTGCTTGTGGGCGACCGAAAGCGCAGAGCTGATCTGCGAGCCGATCTGGGCGACCTTCTTGGGGTCGAGGGCGCCGTGGCTCTTGATGCCGCTCTTAAGGTCGGTGCCGCGCAGGTACTCCATGACGATGTAATAGGTGTCGCCGTCCTTGCCCCAATCGTAGACGCCCACGATATAGGGGGAGGAGAGGCCGGCTGCTGCCTGTGCCTCCTGCTTAAAGCGTGCGGCGAAGGTTGCGTCGCCAGCATACTGTGGCAGCATGATCTTGACGGCTACCGTGCGGTCGAGGACCTGGTCCTGTGCACGGTAGACGGTCGCCATGCCGCCTGTTCCCACCTTATCCTTGAGGAGGTATCTTCCCCCGAGGACCCTCTGTTCCATTCCTGCTCCTAACATAACTATTCGCTCAACGATGTGTGTAGTACCTACGATGTGGCCGCTGGGGCCGTGTGGCGCGTTGCCGCTAACTCTTCGGCCGCGGCGCGCCTCGGGTGTCCGATTCAATCATGGGCATCACGCTCCCTGTGCGGCAAGCGCCGCGGTCAGGACGATGCCGGCGATCTTGGCGGCCTTGACGTCATGCTTGTCGTAATCCTCTAAGGCAACCGAGATAGCGACTGTGGGTGAATCGTAAGGTGCAAAGCCAACGAACATCGAGTTGACGTTGGTGCCGCCGGTCTCGGCCGAGCCAGTCTTGCCGGCGACCTTGACGCCGGGGATTTGGGCATCGGTGCCGGTGCCGGACTGGACGACGGCAAGCATGGCCTGCTTGACCTGGTCGGCCGTGGCGGAGCTGACGGCCTGACCCAGCGAGCGGGACTGCGTGGTCTTGACCACGGTTCCGTCCGGGGCGAGTACCTGGGCTACAAAGTACGGGTCCATGACCACGCCGCTGTTAGCGATGGCGGCGGCAATTACGGCGTTTTGCATGACGGTGGTCTGCGGGCCGGGCGTGTGGTCCATGCCGACAGGCTGGCCGGCGCCGGCCCAGGCGGTCTCCCACTCGGTCATGAGCGACGGGTCGGCCATGATGGAGGCCGCGGAGGTCAGGTCCTGGCCGAGCTTTTGGCCGTAGCCAAAGGCGTTGGCAAACTGCACGAGCGTGTTTGCGCCAACTTCGTTTGCCACCTGGCCAAAGACGACGTTGGAGGACACGGCAAAGGCCTGCTGCAGGCTGATGGTGCCGTAGCTCTCGTTGGCATCGTTGGTGACCGGTGCGTTGCCGATGTCCATGGAGCCGGGCGCCTGGTAGGTGCTGGTAAGGCTGGCGGTACCGGTCTCGAGTGCCGCGGAAAGCGTAACGACCTTAAACGTTGAGCCCGGCGTGTACAGCGCGTCCATGGCACGATTGTACATGGAGCCGTCCTCGCCGCCGCCCGTCTGCAGCAGGGCATCGATGTTGGTGTTGTCGTAAGTGGGCGAGCTGGCACATGCGAGAACCGCGCCGGTACGCGGGTCGATGACCACTACAGCGCCCTTAAAGCCCTTGAGCGCCTGCTCGGCAGCCGTCTGGATGCGCGAGTCGATGGTGAGCTTGGCGGTGTTGCCCGGCTGGGTCTGGCCCGCGAGCGACGCGATGGCGTTGTTCCAGCTGGAGTAGTCCTTAGAACCGGTGAGCGTGTCGTTCATGACGCTCTCGATGGCGGTGGTGCCATACTGCTGGCTCACGTAGCCAACCACGTGTGCTGCCAGGTTACCGTTGGGGTAGGAGCGTACGTAGGTGCCGTCCTCCTGCTGCAGCGACTCGGCCAGCGTCACGCCGTCGGACGTGATGATGGAGCCGCGCTGGATGTACTTGGAGCGGGCGATGGTGTGGTTGTTGGTCGGCATGTCCTGATAGTCCTTGGCCTTGATGACCTGGACATAGGTGAGGTTGCCGATAAGGATGGCGAACAGCGCCGTAAAGGCGAGCACCGCGCGGGTTAGACGGTTGGCGAGCGCCACGCGGCCGAGCACACCGGATTCAGGTGTGTCGAGCAGGCGACGGCGCATGCGCGAGCCGACGGAATGGCTGCCACTGCCGTAGGAAGACGAGGTGGCAAAGCGCGTGCCCGTCGGGGCGGCGGCAGATGCGACCTGATCATCGGTGATGGCGGCCATGGTGCCGGTGCCGGTAAGTTCTGCCTCGCGTCCGGTCGCCTCGTCACCAGCGCGCAGCAGGAGCGCGACGATGATAAAGCTTGCCAGCAGCGAGGAGCCGCCCTGGCTCATAAAGGGCAGGGTGACGCCGGTCAGCGGGATCAGGCGGGTAACGCCGCCTACGATCAAAAAGGCCTGGAAGCTGATGGCTGCCGTAAGGCCCGTGGCACTAAAGGCGGCAAGGTCGGACTTTGCGCGGGCAGCTGTGGTCAGGCCGCGAACGGCAAAGAGCATAAACAGGATGAGCACGGCGCCGCCGCCCAAAAGGCCCATCTCCTCGCCGATAGCCGAGAAGATAAAGTCGGACTCGACGACAGGGATGTTGTTGGCCATGCCGTTGCCGATGCCAACACCGACCAGACCGCCATCGGCAAGCGAGAAGAGCGACTGGACGATCTGGTAGCCCTGGCCCTGGGCGTCCTTAAACGGATCGACCCAAACCTGGAAACGCACCTGAACGTGCGACAGGAACTTGTAGGCGCCCACGGCTCCAACGGCCAAGAGCGCAAGACCGATAACGACATACGAGAATCGTCCCGTGGCAACGTAGAGCATCAGCAAGAAGATGGTGTAGAACAGCACGGCCGAACCCAGGTCGCGTTCGAAGACGACGCCGAGCAGGCACACACCCCACACGGCAAACAGCGGCAGCAGCAGTCGCAGACGAGGGATCTTAAAGCCCAGGATCTTGCGGTTGGAGATGGAGAGCAACTCGCGGTTCTCGGCCAAGTAGCCGGCCAAGAACAGGACGATAAAGACCTTGGCGAACTCGCCGGGCTGGATGGTAAAGCCCGCGATGCGAATCCACAGCTTGGAGCCCGAGATCGTGGTGCCGATAAAGATAGGCAGCATCAGCAGAATGATGCCGATGATGCCAAAGGTGTACTTGTAGCGCATGACCACGTCGAGGTTTTTGACCAGTGCAAGCGTTCCCACCATGAGCGCCACCGAGACAAACAGGATGATGAGCTGCGAGATGGCGAGAGCGGGGGCGAGGCGTGTCACGAACGTGATGCCGATGCCCGAAAGCACAAAGACAATGGGCAGGATGGCGGGGTCGGCACCGGGCGCCAAGATGCGCACGGCAATGTGGGCCGCGGCAAAGGCGGCAAAGAGGCCGATCGGTACGGCGAGCGTCTCAAAGGAGATGGCAGCGCCCGCGGTGAGGACGTACATCGCATACAGCAGGATGACGGGGAACGCCGAGGCGATGAGCAAGAGCAGCTCGGTGTTGCGGCGACTCATAAGCGGCACTCCCTTTCTAATTCTTATCGGAGGCTTCGGCCTCGGCGGACTGTTCGGCGGTTTTCTCGGAATCTGATTCGGAGGTCGATCCCTGATTGGTGTTGTCGCGAATCGTTTGCGCGTCGATCACCTGGCGGGTCTGCTCCTCGTCGATCTGGTGGCGGTACTTGGATATCGTGTCCTGCGCATCGTCGACACTTGTTTGCGGAATGCCAGCCTTGAGGCGGTTTTGCGTGTCTTCGGGCAGGTCGGATAGCTTGATGCTGGTTTCGCTTTCGAGCCAGTGGAGCTTGAGTCCGAGCGGCTTGCCGGGCAGGCCGCGCCAGACGGCGACATTGCCCTGGTAGGTACCCAGGTAGTACGAGCCGGTGACACCCGTGTAGGCCCAGATGCCAGCTGCCAGCACAAAGACGAGGGCCAGAATGGCGGCGATAGTAATGTTGCGGCGACGCACGCGCTGCGCCTCGCGCATAACGCCATCGTCAACCAGGTCAACGACTACTACGGTCACGTTGTCGTGGCCGCCGGCAGCAAGCGCCGCGTCCACTAGGTTGTCGACGCAGATTTGCGCGGTTGAGGACTGCGTGGCGATGTTCTCGATATCGCTATCGGGAATCATGCTCGAAAGGCCGTCGGAGCACAGGATCAGGCGGTCGCCTTCCTCGATATGCAGGGTGAAGTGGTCGGCATACATGGCGGGGTCCGAGCCCAGTGCGCGGGTGATGACCGAACGGTTGGGGTGGACGCGAGCCTCGTCTGCCGTGATCTCGCCAGCGTCCACGAGCTCCTCCACGTAGGAGTGGTCGCGGGTCACGCGGATGAGCGTGCCCTCGTGGAGCAGGTAGGCGCGAGAGTCGCCCACGTGGGCGATGGCGAGCGTGTCGTTTTCGATATAGGCGCAGGTGGCTGTGCAGCCCATGCCGGGCTTGCCCAGGCCGTTCAGGGCCGCCTCGATTACGGCGGCGTTGGCTGCCTCGACGGCTGCGGCCAGGCGCGCTGCGTCGGCGGACTGCGGGGCCGTCTTGGCAATAGTCTCGACGGCGATGGAAGAGGCTACCTCGCCGGCGGCGTGACCGCCCATGCCGTCGCATACGCAAAAGAGCGGCGACTGCACCAGGTAGGAATCCTCATTGTGCGGGCGCACGCAGCCAACGTCGGAGCGGGCGCCCCACATGAGTTGCGTGGTGGTACCGGCATCATAGGTCGAGTCGGTCTCGATGCGCTCCTCGGTCAGGGGCTCAAAGCTCATGGTCGAGCCGGGGTCTTTGAGCTTGGCCTCAACGGCGGCAACGTCGATCTCGGCGGTGTCACCGGGAGAGACGGTGTCGGTCTCGGCGTTTGATTCGGAATCGCCGGTGTCCGGGGAGTCGGACTCCTCGGAAACGCGGGCGGTCGACTCGTCGTCTTGTGGGCTGACGTCTATAGGCTCGGGCGCCGGCGTAGACGCGGGCGCAACCTCGGATGCCGGGGCTATGGGAAACGCCGGCGCGGCGGGCTCGGGTGCCGCAAACACCGCAGCGCTCTCGTTGATTGCCGCGGCGACGGGCTCTGCAAAGTGAGCCGGCGCCGGGGCTGCTTCGGGCGCTGTGGGCTGTTCCGCAGCATGTGCGCCGATGGGCGCCGCTGCGGCATCCTCTTCGTCCTCGTTATCGGCGAGATCCGAAATATCATGCGTTACATGCGAAAGAGGCAGGGAGAACACGGTGTCCTCGGGTTCCACGGGCGCGGAGCCCGCCGGAGCGGCGTGGGCCGGTGCAGCTGCGGCGGCAGCCGGTGCCTCGGTCATGGTTGCGGACTTGTTCTCCTCGTCGATCATCGACGGTTCACCTTCATGACCACGTCGCCAATCTGGACTTCGTCGCCCTCACGCAGCGTCGCGGGCTCCACGAGCTGGCGGCCGTTGACGAGCGTGCCGTTAAGTGAGTTGAGGTCCTCGATGATGAGCGCCGGGCCCTGCAGCGAAAAGCGCGCGTGCGAGGCCGAAACGAACGGTTCGTTGATGCAGATGTCCGAAGATGGCGAGCGACCGACGATGACGGGGCCGAGCATGTCTACGTGAATGCCGCGGATACCGCGCGGACCCTTGTCCACATCGATCGTCCAGATAGCCGAGTCGCGGCGCTGCCCGCGCACAAGTCCCACGCCGGTCTTCATGACGGCGAACAGGAAGATATAGAGCAGGGCGACCAAGACGATGCGGCCTGCAAAAAGGACGATATCGATGTTCATAAGCGACTATCCCCTAAATTCAAAGGTACTCAGGCCAAACGTCAGCAGATCGCCGTTGCGCAGCGGGCAGCGCGTAATGCGGCGGTTGTTGACGAGCGTGCCATTGGTGGAATTGAGGTCCTCGATCGACCAATCCGAGCCCGTAAAGGTGAGCTGGGCGTGGCGGCGCGACACGTTGGGGTCGCGCAGGGCAATGTCGGAAACTGAGCGCTCGCGACCGATGGTCACCTGTGCGGAGGTGATGCTATGGCTCTCGCCGCTCACGACGTCGACGAGCTGGGCGAGCGGGCGCTGCGGGGCGCGAGTGCTCGCCATGTTGGAGGCGATGCCGGCTGCGGCGCCTAGGCCCACGGCGGCACCGGTCGCGGCGGCTCCGCCCATGCCGGCAAGCGCGTCGCGCGAGACGGTCTGCGGCACCGGGATGGGTGCGGCGGCGGGGTCGGGGACGCTAGGCGCGAAGGGGTCTGCCACGGCAAGCGGGTCGGGAGCGGCGGCGCGAGGCGTCGGCTGCTGCTGGGGCATGGCGGCGGGGCGCTGCTGCTGCGGGGCAGCAAACTGCTGCTGGCCGGCGCGCGGGGCGCTGGCGGCACGGCTTGCCGCGGAGTTGTTCTGGCCCAGGCCGTTTTGATAGGCGCGCTCTTCTTCGTACAGGCGGCCGAGCGTGGGGGCATCGACGTTCTCGGCAAAGACCGAGAACTTGCCGGCGCGCAGCTGCGGATCGATCATAAAGCGCACGAGGGGCTCGCCGACAAAGACATAGCGGCGCTTTTCGGCCTGCGCCTTCACAAACTCGCGGACCTCGCGCGAAAGCTCGGGGTAGAACGGGGCGAGCATGGGATCGTCGTCGGCGGCGATCAGGATGGTATAGAGTGCCGGCGCCGTGTTGACGCCGTTGATCACCAGAGTCTGATCCTCCATGTCGCGAGCGGCCTGCTTGGCAAGCTTCTTAAAGGAGAACGGGGCACGGGTGGCACCGAAGATGCCGGCCACGTGGTCCTCGAAGATGTTCAGGAAGTTCACGAAAGATCACTCTCCGTATAGGTTCTTTGGTATCCGAGCAAATATAGGCATATCCCAACGATTATAGAGGATAGGATTCCCGCAACCGCCGCCTTGGCGATGACCGCGGCTGCAAGGCTGGCAATTTCCATATGGTGTGCAAGACAGGACGCCGCTGCGCAGCCGATGCCGGTGACAGCGATGGCGGCGATTGCGGCAAGGTTTGAGCCCTGATTGGCACGCTTGGCATGGGCATTGAGCAGCGCGGATGACGCTGCGGCAGTTGCCGCGGCCAGCCCAAAGGCAGCCCAGAGGAGCGGGTCTCCCAGCGCTGCGGCAACGTTACCGAGCCCCAGCACGCCTCCGGCTGAAAGCGCGACTGTCGCCAGGCGGGCAAAAAGCGCGCCCATGCCCGTTGCCGCGGCGGCGCTTGCCGGGCCGAGCCAAAATGACGCGACGCCGGCGGCGACCCCAGCTGCCAGGAAGGTATTGCCGGTCAGACAGCCAAGCGCGAGTGCACAGGTGAGTGCGGCGCTCGCGGCAGCCTCGGTGCGACCCCAGGCGATCCACCAACCGGACATGGCAGCGGCAAAGATCACCGCGACGGGCAGCATTGACAGGATGCCCTGCGCCTGCATGGTGGCGTTGGCCATGAGCACCAAAAAGCCCACAGCCGAGATGGCCGAGCCAATCTGGGGGGCCAGGCCAGCCGCCGCTCCGATCGCGATGGCCGCAATGACCAGGCCGGGAAGCGCCGCGACCCCGGCCGTTTGCATCAGCAAAAAGCTAAAGGTGCCGCACGTTAGCGCCGAGATAGTGCGCATGGTGTAGTCGCGCGCATGGCTCCAGCGCGTGCCCGCCCAGCCAAGTGCGGGGTCGACCTCGATGGCGTCGTCCTCGTAGTGCGACGGCTCGATATCGTCGAGCTCCTGCTCGTCATCCGAAAGTTCGCCAACCATTTGCTCTAGGCTGCGACGGCCCTCGCGCACGCTGCCCAGACCGGCAAGGAGCTGGTCGCAAAATGCCTCGATGCTGCTGGGGCGGTCCTGCGGCATGGGGGAGAGCGCGCTCATGAGCGCGGCCTCGGCTCCCGGGGGAAAGTGTGGTATCAGCTCGCTGGGATAGGTGGCGCCGCCGATGATGCGGTCGAGCGAGTCGGCGGGCGTGGCCGCCATAAAGGGGGCGCTGCCGCACAGGCCCTCATAGATTACACAGGCGAGGGCAAAGACATCGGCGCGCTCATCGACCGTGCCGGTCTCGATATCGAGCTGCTCGGGCGGCATGTAGCCGATGGTGCCGCCGCGCGAGCCGCCAAAGCCACCGGCGGACGACAGTCGCGCCATGCCAAAGTCGGTGAGCTTTACATTGCCCGAGTGGTCGATGAGCACGTTGGCGGGCTTAATGTCCAGGTGGAGTACGCCATTACTATGGGCGAAGGTGAGCGCCTGGCCTAGGGCATCGGCAATGGCCGCGGCCTCGTCAAAGGTAAGTGAGTGACCGTCCACGCGGTGCAAAAACTCGGCCAGCGGCATGCCATCGACATATTCCATAACCAGGTAGGCATAGGCTGTGTCGTGCGTAAAGTCGATGACCTGCACGATGTTGGGATGTTGAAGCATGGCGGCAGTGTGCGCCTCGCGCAGGACATCCATGATGTCGCTGGCGGGCATGCCGACACCGTTAATAAGGGGGATGCGCTTAATGGCGACGCGGCGGCGCAGGTGCGTGTCGCGGCAGATCTCGATGGAGCCAAAACCGCCGGTCGCAAGTGTCTCGAGCGGCTGGTACCGCTTGAGCAGCTCGCGAGAGCTGGTGCCCTCCAAAGGAACGTCCGGCGAGAACCGGGCGGTATGTTGCGAGAAAAGCGGCATGGCCAACCCTCGTGCGTTTAAAGTTCGTTTGCGAGCGGCGGGCGCGGGGCCGAGCCGTTCGCGGTGGCATAGATGCTGCTAGTGTAGCACGCTCGGGTGCATGGGGAGGATAGCGGGATGCGAGGCTGCCTGTCTGGCTTGGCCTTAGCGCTTCTTCTTGTTCTTCTTCTGCTTGCGCTTGGTCTCCTGGGGCTTGTCGCCCTGCTTGGCCTCGGCGGCGGCCTTCTCGGCCTTCATTTTCTTCTTCTTGGTCTCGATGCGGAGTTTTTTGTTGATGCGCGCCTTAAGGAAGGAGCCGAACTGCTCGGCATCGCCACGGACGAAGGTGTCCTTGGGGATCGTCACGCCCTGGTCGGCGAACATGGCCACAAAGATGCGCTCGCCGTCGAGTACGTGGTCGAGCTTGTCAAACGGGAAGAACTGCGACTTGCCGCTCTTGCCCCAAACCATCAGGCCGTCCTCGTTGGCGGCGACGCGGCGATAGCGGCCGCCCATGGACTCGTCGGCCTCGACGGCGTCGATAAAGTCGCGGGCGAGGGTGTGGTGCAGGTTTTTGCTCCACCAGGCCAAAAAGGCGCCGAATACGATCAGCACGACGCCAAACTTGATCCAGTTGCCGCCGGCCACCAGCATACCGATGCCGATGAGCGCGGCAATTGCCGCGGCGACATACAGCGAGCCGCGACGCCTGGGCGAGGCGACCAGGCGGGCGAAGTCGGTGACCAGGTCGTTTTCGTACTGGTACTCGTTGAGGTACAGGATGCCGTCGTCGGCTGCGGCCTGCTCCTCGAGCGCGACCTCAACCTGGTCGGCTGCTTCGGAGGGGACGAGGTTGCTCTCTGCGTCTGCCATGCTCTTTGGACTCCTATCGCGGCGGGCTCGCCGTACGGGTATTATGGAATGCAGTATGCCGTGCGACCGCATGGCCGCCGCGGCAACAAGACTCAGTATACCCGGGGGAGCACCCATGGAATCGTTGTACCGAAAGTATCGCCCGCTCACCTTCGACTCCGTGGTGGGCCAGCAACATATCGTCTCGACGCTCGAGCACGCCATCACCGAGGGGCGCCTGTCCCACGCCTACCTGTTCTGCGGACCGCGCGGCACGGGCAAGACCACCATGGCGCGCATTCTGGCCAAGGCGCTGCTGTGCCGCAATGCCGAGGCGGCGCGCGCCGAGGGTGCAAGCGGCTGCATGCCCGACGGTACTTGCGAGGAGTGCGAGCTCATCGCCGAGGGCAACCACCCGGATGTCTACGAGCTCGATGCCGCAAGCCGTACCGGCGTGGACAACGTGCGCGAGGAGATCATCAACTCCGTCAACTTTGCCCCAGTGCGCGGCAAGTACAAGATCTATATCATCGACGAGGTCCACATGCTCACGACGGCGGCGTTCAACGCGCTGCTCAAGACGCTTGAGGAGCCGCCGGCACACGTGATCTTTGTGCTGTGCACCACCGACCCGCAAAAGATTCTGGAGACCATCCTCTCGCGCTGCCAGCGTTTCGATTTCCATCGCATCGGCAACGAGGATATCGAGCATCGCCTGGCATACGTGTGCGAGCAGGAGGGCTTCGATTACGACGACGAGGCACTCGCCATTGTGGCGCGCCATGCCAAGGGCGGTATGCGCGACGCGCTTTCCACGCTGGAGCAGCTGAGCGTCTTTGGCAACGGTTCTGTGCATGCGGACGACGCCCGCTCGCTTTTAGGCGAGGTTTCGGACCAGATTCTGGGCGAGTTTTCCCGCGCCATTGCCGATCGCGATGTTGCCGAGCTGTATGGGCTTATTCGCGCGCAGGTCGAGGAAGGTAACGATCTGCTGGAGCTGACGCGCGACCTGGTGGCGCACGTGCGCGACGTGTATGTTGCCTGCGTTGCCGGTGCCCGTGCCGAGTTGTTTGAGGGCGGCTCCGAGCAGGCCGAGGCGCTTGCTGCCGAGGCCGCTGCCTTTGGCGAGCATCCTGCCGACCGCCTGGCTCGTGTGCTGACAGTGCTCGACGATGCCGCACTGGAGATGAGGGGCGCGAGCGACGTGCGCCTGGTGCTCGAGATTGCCTGCACGCGTCTGGCGCGTCCCGAGGCTGATTTAACGATTGAGGCATTGGCCGAGCGCGTGGCACGCCTGGAGGCCATGGTTGCCAACGCCGCCGTGCCGGCGAGCGTGGCTGCTGCTCAGGCCGCCGCGCCTGCAGCATCCGTACCCGCTGCTGCCCAACAGCCGACGCTCATTTCGGGCGCCCGCGCTGCCGCCCCGGCGGCATCCGCTGCCCCCGCTGCTACGTCCGCGCGCCAGGGCGGTATGCCTTGGGACCGTGGTGCTGCCGCTCCGACGGCTCAGCCTGCGCCCCGTTCTGCGTCCGTGTCAGCTTCCAAGCCTGCAGCGCCTGCACCTCAGCCTGCGCCGGCTCCGACGCCTCAGCCCGTTGCGGCCCCCGCGCCTGCCACCGCTCCGGCACCTAAGCCCCAGTCCAACAACGCCGCCCAGGTTGCCGCCGCCGGTGCCGCCGAGACGCCCGCGGTCGAGGATGCCGGAGAGCTGCAGCGCAAATGGGCCGAGGTTGTCGAGCGTGTCAAGGCGCGTCAGGCTTCCTACGCAGGGCTTTTGCTCAACGCCCGCGCCACGGCCGACGACGGCTCCAAACTCACGGTCTCGTTCCCCGCGGGTTCGACTTTTGCCATTAAGATGCTCGGTCGCGCCGATACGCAGTCGGTGGTCCTGCCGACGGTCTGCGCGGTCTTCGGTCGTCGTACCGTCGACTATGTCCTGGATGGGGGTGGCACGCCGGCTCCTCAACATGAGGAGCATTCTCCATCTGCACGGGCTGCGGCATCTGCGGACCCGCAACCCGTGTCCTCGGCGGCCCCTGCATTCTCGAGCGCCAGCGCGTCGCAGCAGCAAACGGCACCGGTAGCGGCATCGACCCCGTCGGCGCCTAAGCCCGCGGCGCCCAAACCGGCTGCTCCGACGCCCGCGCCCAAGCCCGCCTCGCCCGCGCCCAAGTCGTCTGACCTGGGCAAAGCCCCCTGGCTACGCTCCGACAACCCCGCCGGCGCTCCTGCCACGGGTAAGCTTCCGACTGAGCCCGCACCCCGTGCGCCCGAGCGCTCTGCCGCTCCCAAGGCTCAGCCGTCTGCGCAGTCTGCACCGTGGGAATCCGAGCAGGTGCCCTACGATGACGCCATGGTCGGCGGCTTTGCAGGCGATGCGAGCGGGGACGATCTGCCTCCGTTCGACGTGCCGGGTGCGACGCCCGCGCCCAAGCCCGCTGCAACTGCCCCCAAAGAGGAGGACGCTCCTGCAGCTCCCTGGGAGTCCAACCCCGGCGCGGGCAGTCCCTTCGGCCATCAGGGCGCAGCCCCAAGCATCCCGCAGACCGAGGACGAGGCCAAAGCCCTCATCCGCAGCGTCTTCGGTCAGGCCACCATCTTCAAGCCGGTGGAGTAGCTGTACAGGCGGGTATACTGCTCAAGAAGAGATCTCTTTGCCCGGGCGCATCTGTATTTCGGACATGTGCAACGTGGTGCCGCGTATATCGCATTCGAGCAGACAGGTGCGTGACGGTCGGCCTAGGATGCTGAGGTCGATACGATACGTCGCATGGCTGTCCGTGTGCTCGACTTGCTCGGCGTTGAGGGTTGCTCCGATTGTCAAGAAAGCGCCTGGTTCGGCATCGACAATCTTGGAGTCCTTTATCTTGACCTTGAACTCTTGGTAGAGGGACGGGCTGTTGTAGTAAATGGTTCGAGTTCCGTCGGTGCACTCATCGGTCGCTTCCCATTTGACGATGGGCTGGTCCGAGCTGGCTATCAGCAGTTCTGCTCCAAAGGCTATAGCATGGGTGATGACAACCAGCAATGCCCAGCCGACAAAGAGATAGAGAACCACATATGCGACGGGGTGTTTTGAGCGGATGTTTTGGAGCGCGTCGGGGACATTCATGGGGCACCTCCAAATTACTATCTATGACAATCAAATTATACCCTGCCGCCATGTGCGCCGCCTCGAGCAGCGGTTCGGCATTTAGCTATTTAGTGGCGCACATGAAATGCCGGATTCGGCTCTACTAGATTGAGTATGCGATATTATGCAACCTTGCATAATTCGACCTTGCATAATCTTGGGGGCGCATCACGCTCCAGGACATGTATATCGACTGAGGTAGTGTGTCCGCCCCGCTTGCTTGCCCCGCGCCGTGGTACGATTTTTGAGTTTGAAAGTCCCGCCGTGCTCCGGCTGCCCTTGCAGCTTGTCGCGCGGCCGCACGTAAAGGAGCCATCATGGCCGGTATGAACATGCAGCAGATGATGAAGCAGGCTCGCAAGATGCAGGAGCAGCTTGCCGCCGCGCAGGAGAACCTCAAGTCCCAGACCGTCGACGCCTCTGCCGGCGGCGGCATGGTCAAGGTGACCGTTAACGGCGAGATGGAGCTCGTCAACCTCACTATTGACCCCGATGCCCTCGATCCCGAGGACGTCGATATGCTGCAGGACATGATCATGGCTGCCGTCAACGAGGCCGTCCGCGGCGTCAACGAGCTCGCCAACAAGCAGATGGGCGCCATCACCGGCGGCCTCAACATCCCGGGCATGCCGTTCTAAGACACGCATATATATGAGTGCGAATCACAGTCTGCAAAAACTGCTCGATGAACTGGGTCGTCTGCCGGGCATTGGTCCCAAGTCGGCCCAGCGCATCGCCTATTACCTGCTCGAGGCCGATGCCGAGGAGGCCCGCCGCCTGGCCGAGGCCATCCTGGAGGTCAAGCAGGAGGTCCACTTTTGCAGCCGTTGCTTTAACTACGCCACGGCCGACGAGTGCTCCATCTGCCAGGACCCGATGCGCGATACCACTCGTATTTGCGTGGTGGGCGAGCCGCGCGACGTCCAGGCGATCGAGCGCACGGGCAGCTACCACGGCCTGTACCATGTGCTGGGCGGCGTGATCAGCCCCATGGACAAGATTGGCCCTGAGCAGCTGCACATCCGCGAGCTGCTGGCGCGTCTGGGCCACGAGGATATCCATGAGGTCATCATCGCCACCAACCCCAACATCGAGGGCGAGACCACGGCGAGCTATCTGGCCCGTACCATCAAGCCGTTGGGCGTCGAGGTGTCGCGTCTGGCAAGCGGCCTTCCCGTGGGCGGCGACTTGGAGTATGCCGACGAGCTTACGCTTGGCCGCGCCATCGAGGCCCGTCGCGCAATTTAGGTGGCGAGCCTGCTCCTGCCGTATGTTTTCCTCGCGATGCACGGGGTAGTCATAATTTCCCCGTGCGACTGTGAGTTTGTTGTGCAACAAAGATGCTTCGTATCCGCTTATCGCATGGATGCTTCTGCTCGCATCCTTAATTTGCCCATTCGTTGCGCAACCTTTTAGGTTCGCTGATACACTCAAATATGGATTTGAATGAATGCGCCGCTTCTGAGCGGCGTGTTTTTCTTGGAGGAGAACGCATGCGGTCCGGTGGCACTCAGACAAAGCGCGGCGCCGCGGTGCGCATGCGACGCCGACTGGGCTTGGCGCCGCGGGCGTACGCACTGCTGTCCTGCTCGCTGGTGCTGGTCATAGCTGGCGTTTCTGCCTATGGCATGACCGTGCCGTCCATGATGCAGGCGCATACCGCACGCGAACCGCGCGTGGGGCATGAGGTCAAAAGTGATCTGGGTACCACGACTGGATATGCTTGGGCAAGTGTAGTCGCGCATATTGTGTTTGGCACCGACGATGCGGATGGCGCCGAGGCCCCGGACAACGAAGTTACGCTTGCCAATGGCAAAACCATCGTGCTCACCAACACCAAGATCATCGATCGGTTGTCCAACAATAGCGTGGCGGCAACGGTGAATAAGGTCGAGCAACAGAAGGAGCGGGATGCCCAGCAGTCCGGAAAGCCCGGTAGCTCGGATACTCCTGGCTCCGGCTCGGATTCGTCGAGTTCGGGCGGCGGCTCTGGGTCGGGTTCCTCTACCGGAGGGTCTGTAAACGGCGGCTCGACGAGCGGCAACACTGACAACGATGCAAACTCCGGTGGCCTTTCCGCTGCTGAGGAAGAGAGCATTCACAGTTGGCTTGTGACCAAGTACAACATGCTCGACGGCTATGTTTCTCGTGCCAATGACGTGGTTTCGACCTATAACTCTACGGGCGATCCCAGGCCGTGCGACAGCCTGGTCGGGGAGATGTTTGTCATTCGAGCCGAGTTCGGTCGTCAGACATTCTCGCCCCGGTCAAAGTGGTATCAGCAGTATGCCAATCTGTGGGGCTGTTACACCAACCTATGTCAATGGGTCGGCCATTACGGCGATGATGACGTCGCGCTCGGTAACTTCAACAATAACGTGGCGGCGCTTGCCCTATGATGACCGATCTTGCATCCACCACACCACAATCGCTCGGTCGCGATCCGATGGTCGGCCTGCGCCTGGCACGCGTCGACGGGTTTGAGCCGGCCGTCGCCCTGGGCACGGACGAGCTTCCCGCCTACCTGCGCCGTTTTACGATGCTGTTTGCCGACGATGCCACCATGCGCCGTGGCGGTATCGGCTGCGTGACGCGTGCCGTCAACGCCCAAGGCGAGGCCGTGGCGCTCAAGCAGCTCATCTTGCCGGCGCGCGATGAGTTCGACGACGATGCCGCTCACGAGGCGCTGGTCGCCAAGTTCAAGGCAGCGTTTCGCGAGGAATACGAATGCCATCGTGCCCTTTCGGGCCTTAAGGGCTTTCCCCGCCTCTATGGCTGGGGCGAGGTCGACGGTGTGCCTGCAATTGTCATGGAATGGGTCGAGGGTGAGACGCTTGCCCGCTTGCGTTCGCGACTCGCCGTGGATGATGCCGGACGCCTGTCGCCGCTTGTGGCGGCGCGTCTGGGTCGCGACCTGTTCGATCTGCTCTGCCGTATGAGCCTGGTGGGTGAGGGCTTTGTCCATCGCGATATCTCGCCCGCTAATATTATGGTGCGTACGGCGCGCCTGCCGCTTGACCGGCAGCTTGCCGAGGGCACCTTTGACCTGTGCCTGATTGACTTTGGCTCGTCGCTGGCGCTCGAGCCTGCGTCGGCCGTGGCCGGTACCGGCGGCAAGGCGTCGTTTACGGAGCGTTATGCCACGCTGCGTCGCGCGACGGTTGCCTATGCCCCGCCCGAGATGCTCACCGACGATATTCCCGATCTGCGCGCTTTGCGTATGTCGCCGGCGATCGACGTCTATGCCGCGGCAAGCACGGTTTACGAGCTCATTGCCGGCGTCGCGCCATACGAAGCCGCGCCGGGCACTTCGGGCACCTCGGGTTCGCGCAAAAAGACGCGCGACATCGCCAGCCCCTATCGTCTCAAGATGGACACGCGGCCCGACTATCCCATTGGTGCCCATGCGCCCGGTTGTGATTTGACTCAGCTGCTTTGTCGTGAGCCCGATGTGGCGCTCGCCGCGGCCGAGCAGGCCCAGCAGCTAGGGCTTGAGCCGGATTCCGAAGAGCTACGCGATGCGCTGGCGTTTGTCGATGCCCAGCTGTTCGACGTGGTGATGGCCTGTCTGTCCAGCCATCAAAAAGATCGTCCCGAGCCGGCGGCGGTCGAGGCGGCGCTCTCGGCGTTTTGTGACCACTATGCGCAAAATGTCGGTCGTTCGCTCCGCGGCGAGCCGCTCACGCCGTGCCCCATGGATGCGTCCGGCCGCGCGGTTCGTCGCGCGGCGATGATCGGTGCGGCGGTCGTTTGCAGCGTGGTTTGGGCTGTGGTCGTGGTTTCGGCCGCGCTGCTGGCGTCGGGCGCTCGCGTGACGGTGACTTTGGGATCGCTCGTGTGGTCTGGGCCGCTACCGGGTATTATTGCCGCACTGGCGTTGGCGCTGCCAGGCATAGCCGGCGTTGCCACGGGGGCACTTGCGCGCAATCGGCGCTCGGGGTTCCTGCAGGGTGTGCTTGCGCTTTCTGCCTGCGAGGTTCCGGTGCTGGTTGTGGCTGCATGTAGCGTATTTTCCCAACGCGCCGTGATGGGCGGCCTTGTTGCCGCTCTGGTTGCAACCTATACGCTTACGTGGTTTTTGCTTGCGATGGGCTTTGCCTTTGAACTTCCCGTTTCGGCACCGCGACGCACAAAAGCCCAGATGGCGACTCCGCTTGCCGGTGGAGCCGCAGCTGCCCGTACTTTTGGCGGACCTGTCGAAGTATCGTCCGATTCTATTTCTACGACCAAGGAGGCCTAGGTCATGGCATCTCAAGTTGAGCTCACCCCATGCGGGGCCATGTTTGACATCTTTAAGCGCGCGGCGCATCTGAGCCATATCGAGCTGTGCGGCTTGGTGCTTTCGTCCCGTCCGCTCGCCGACGGCCGCAGCCCGCAGAGCCGAGCCGCCGATCGCTCTTGGGTTTCCCGCTTTATCGTTCGCGCGCCGGTCGGCACGCTTCAGCAGCGCTACTTTGCCGAATACGGTACCTCGGCTGCGCGTATTATGTCGCAACTGGCCCTGCGCCAGCGAAATCCCATGGACTCCACGGCAGTGATCAATATGGTGTGCGGTCCTGCAGGTGAACCGATGGTACGCGCGCTCGAAGAGTGCCACCAGGACACGAATCTCTATCGCAACGCGCTCGATCGCCTGTCCCAGGCGGCAGAACTCATGCCTGCCGAGCGCGCCGAGGCCGTGCTGGTGCTGTTTGTCGCCGTCGGCTGTTCGGCGGATGTGCGGTCCTCGGTGAACTATGCCATCGACTACGCGCACGCGACCTGTGGCGGAGGCACCTCCACGCCGCGCTCGCTTGGCATGTCGATGACCGCGGGCGAACGCGAACCCGCCCCGGCGCACCCCTTGGGCTTGCTGCGCGTGCAAAACAGTTTTGTCGTGAGCGCCCCGCGCTGGATTCAGCCGAGTGAGCAGGGTGTTGAGATTGGCGCGCTGGCCACTGGTGAGGGCGATATTACCGACGTCGGCGACGATGTCTCGGCCCGCCATGCCCATATCTGGTGCGATGCTCAAAATATCTGGCACGTCGAGGACTTGTCGTCCACCAACGGAACCGTGGTGGTAAACGGGGCCACGCGCGTTTGCATTCAGGTCGAGCCCGGCCGTTCCGCCCAGCTCAATCCCGGCGACGAGCTCAAGCTCGGCGAATCCACTACCTACGCCATTCTCTTCGGTGCCCTCTAACTCATCCCCCCAAATAACTTGCGGTGAAATAGGGACTGATTAAGGCCGCGACCGGCAAAAACACTCCCTATTTCACCGCAACTGCTGTGGGGTTCCAGGGGACTGTGCCCGTCGGTGCCGGGCGCACAATAGTCACCCGAGGTAAACCTTTACCGCCCGCCTATATTTGCCGAAATTACACTTGACGGCGGGGTACAATAAACCCGCATGCGGATTTCCGTTGCGGGCGCTTCCCATCGCCGGGGCGTGCCCGGGAGCATCCGGCATGCGGCCTTTGCGGCGCTCGGTCATGTGCAAGACGGGCGGTCGGGTCTGTGGGGCGCATCAGCTGTCCCTCGCCTCGGCATGTCTTCTCTCCACGCCACGTACCTGCTGCTGAGCCTGCCTGCCAGATGATTGGAAGCAACAGCGTAAATCCCATCACGCCAACATCCCGGCGATCGCCGGGGCCTGTATACCTATATGAGAGGAGAGGGGTATATGGCGCGTAAGTTTAAGTCTATGGACGGCAACGAGGCGGCCGCATATGTTTCGTATGCGTACACCGAGGTAGCGGGAATCTATCCCATTACGCCGTCCAGCCCGATGGCCGACCATGTCGACCAGTGGGCGGCCCAGGGTCGCAAGAACATCTTCGGCACCCCGGTCAAGGTCGTCGAGATGGAGTCCGAGGCAGGTGCAGCCGGTACCGTTCACGGTTCGCTGGGCGCCGGTGCTCTGACCACCACCTACACGGCTTCTCAGGGTCTGCTCCTGATGATCCCGAACATGTACAAGATCGCGGGCGAGCAGCTCCCGGGCGTCTTCCACGTCTCCGCGCGTTGCGTCGCTTCCCACGCCCTGAACATTTTTGGCGATCACTCCGACGTCATGGCTTGTCGTCAGACCGGCTTCGCCATGCTCGCCGAGGGCAACGTCCAGGAGGTCATGGACCTCTCGCCGGTGGCTCACCTTGCCGCCATCGAGGGTAAGACCCCGTTCCTTAACTTCTTCGACGGCTTCCGCACCAGCCACGAGATCCAGAAGGTCGCCATGTGGGACTACAAGGATCTGGCCGAGATGTGCGACATGGACGCCGTCCAGGCTTTCCGCGACCACGCGCTCAACCCTGAGCACCCGCACACCCGCGGTAGCCACGAGAACGGCGATATCTTCTTCCAGAACCGTGAGGCCTGCAACAAGGTCTACGACGAGCTTCCCGCCGTCGTCGAGGGCTACATGAAGAAGATCAACGAGAAGCTCGGCACCGATTACGGCCTGTTCAACTACTACGGCGCTCCCGATGCCGACCGCGTCGTCGTGTGCATGGGCTCCTTCTGCGACGTGCTCGAGGAAGTCATCGACTACCTCAACGCTCACGGCGAGAAGGTCGGCCTGGTCAAGGTTCGTCTGTTCCGTCCGTTCTCCATCAAGCACTTCGTCGACGTTCTCCCCGAGACCGTCAAGAAGATTGCCGTCATGGACCGCACCAAGGAGCCGGGTTCCATCGGCGAGCCGCTCTACCAGGACGTTGTCTCCGCTCTCTACGAGGCCGGCAAGACGGGCATCAAGGTCGTCGGCGGCCGTTACGGCCTGGGCAGCAAGGACACGCCTCCCGCGTCCGCGTTCGCTGTCTTCGAGGAGCTCAAGAAGGACGAGCCCAAGCGCGAGTTCACCATCGGCATCGTCGATGACGTGACCAACCTGAGCCTGCCCGAGGCCGAGGATGCGCCCAACACCGCAGCCCCCGGCACCATCGAGTGCAAGTTCTGGGGTCTGGGTGGCGACGGTACCGTCGGCGCCAACAAGAACTCGATCAAGATTATCGGCGACCACACCGACAAGTACGTCCAGGCCTACTTCCAGTACGACTCCAAGAAGACCGGCGGAGTCACCGTCTCGCACCTGCGCTTTGGTGATTCCCCGATTCGCTCGCCGTACTACGTGACCAAGGCCGACTTTGTCGCCTGCCACAACCCCAGCTACATCGTCAAGGGCTTCAAGATGGTCCGCGACGTCAAGCCGGGCGGCACCTTCCTGGTCAACTGCCAGTGGAGCGACGAGGAGTTCGCCGAGCACATGCCCGCCGTGGCCAAGCGCTATATCGCGAACAACAACGTCAACGTCTACCTGATCGACGCTATCGACCTGGCCGCCAAGGTCGGCATGGGCAAGCGCACCAACACGGTGCTTCAGTCCGCCTTCTTCGCGCTGGCCAAGGTTCTGCCCGCCGAGGACGCCCTGCAGTACATGAAGGACGCGGCCACCAAGTCCTACATGAAGAAGGGCCAGGCCATCGTCGACGCCAACCACAAGGCCATCGATGCCGGCGCTACCGCCTTCCGTAAGTTCGAGGTTCCGGCCGACTGGGCTACCGCCGAGGACGCCGCTCCCGTCGAGCTCTCCGAGGAGACCAAGTCCGCCATCGCCCAGCAGGTCAAGAACCTGCTCGAGCCCATCGATCGCATGGATGGCGACAGCCTGCCCGTTTCCGCCTTCGTCGATTGTGCCGACGGCCAGTTTGAGCTGGGCGCCTCCGCATACGAGAAGCGCGGCGTCGCCGTGGTCGTTCCTCACTGGGACGAGACCAAGTGCATCCAGTGCAACCAGTGCGCCTATGTGTGCCCGCATGCCACCATCCGTCCGTTCGCGATGACCGAGGACGAGGCTGCCGCCGCGCCCGAGGCTACCCGCACGCTCGACGCCATGGGCCCCAAGGCCAAGGGCATGAAGTTCACCATGGCCGTGTCCCCGCTCGACTGCATGGGCTGCACCAACTGCGTCAAGGTCTGCCCCAAGGGCGCCCTCGAGATGGTTCCCACCGAGCAGGAGATGGATCAGCAGCCCGTTTGGGACTATATGGTCGAGAACGTCTCCGAGAAGAAGGAGCTCATCGCGGCCAACGTCAAGGGCAGCCAGTTTAAGCAGCCCTACCTGGAGTTCTCCGGCTCCTGCGCCGGCTGCGCCGAGACCGCCTATGCACGTCTGGTGACCCAGGTTGCCGGCGACCGCATGTTCATCTCCAACGCCACCGGCTGCTCCTCCATTTGGGGCAACCCCGCTGCCACCGCTCCTTACTGCAAGGACAAGGACGGTCACGGCCCGGCGTGGAATAACTCCCTGTTCGAGGACAATGCCGAGCACGGTCTGGGCATGGCCGTCGGTTACGAGGCCGTCCAGAAGAAGCTGATCGCCGCTACCCAGGACATCATCGCTGCCGATGGCCCGTCCGATGAGCTCAAGGCTGCCGGCCAGGCTTGGATCGACTCCGTCAACGACGCCGAGGCTTCCAAGACCGCTGCCGCTGCCTACGTTGCCGAGCTCGAGAAGTGCGGCTGCGACGCTTCCAAGGCGATCCTCGCCGACAAGGCTTACCTCACCAAGAAGTCCTTCTGGATCTTCGGCGGCGACGGTTGGGCCTACGACATCGGCTTCGGTGGCCTGGACCACGTCCTGGCTTCCGGCCACAACGTCAACGTCTTCGTCTTCGACACCGAGGTTTACTCCAACACCGGTGGTCAGGCCTCCAAGGCCTCGAACCTGGGCCAGGTCGCTCAGTTCGCCGCTGCCGGTAAGGTGACCAAGAAGAAGTCCCTGGCCGAGATTGCCATGAGCTACGGCTACGTCTACGTGGCGCAGGTCGCCATGGGCGCCAACCCGGCTCAGACCCTCAAGGCCATCCACGAGGCCGAGGCCTACGACGGCCCGTCCCTCATCATCGGCTACAGCCCCTGCGAGATGCACTCCATCAAGAAGGGCGGCATGCAGAACTGCCAGGCCGAGATGAAGAAGGCTGTCGAGTGCGGTTATTGGAACCTCTTCCGCTTCAACCCCGAGGCTGCTGCCGGCAAGAAGTTCTCGCTCGATTCCAAGGAGCCTGCGGGCGGTTATCAGGAGTTCCTGATGAACGAGGCCCGTTACGCTTCGCTGACGCGCTCCTTCCCCGAGCGCGCCGAGGAGCTCTTCAAGGAGAACGAGCAGGCCGCTATGGACCGCTACGCTCACCTGCTGAAGCTCAAGACGGTGTACAACGAGGCCTAGGTCTCTCACCGCAGGATCTGAGGGCTGACCTTCGCGGACGTCCTCGGACATGAAAGAACCCCCGCTGCGCACTACGTGCGGCGGGGGTTCTTTCGTCCTGCGGAGTGTCCGCGAAGGTCAGCCCTCAGATCCTGCTACGACTACGTCCTCGGATTGTGTGGGCTGATGAAGGACGTGGCTGGTCGGGTATTCCGTCCCCTTCGCTGTTTCGCGGCTTTGCCGCGAAAGGCGCGTTACTTTGGGGGTGGATGGGGGCGTGGCTGGATTGTGGATTCTAATGGCTAGAGAGATATGGGTGCGAACGAGAAATCGTTATTGGGGTCATCCTTTTCCATAAACTCATCGAGACAAAACGTCATGTAGATTGGAACGTACAGAACCTTGCCCTCTTTGCTGAGATTCTCGTGGCTTAGTACAACGGCCTCGGGAATTTTGTACTCGCCCACACTCATCAGACGATCGAGGGCCGCGTGCGCTCGAACTTTCTTGCCCGATTTGACCTCGATTGGGACAACGTGCCCGTGGGCGCCTTCGATCACAAAGTCAACTTCACCGACCTCACGCGTTTGGTAGTACCATGCATCCGCCCCGAGGGCAACAAGTTCCTGCGCGACCACGTTCTCATAGAGACCATCAAGGTTGGGAGTTTTCATATCAAGATAGACAGCGCGTGCGGTGCTGCCGGGGTACCGCGATGCGAGCATGCCCGTATCAGACTCATATAGTTTGAAGGCCGTCGTTTTCTCCGTCCTCTTGAGAGGACTCCGTGGCTCCGTCACCCTGGCGACCATCAATCCAACACCTGCGTTAACAAGCCACAGGAAATCCTGCTCATATTTTTTAAGGCGAGCTCCCTCACCCAGAGACGAAACAACAAAGCGATGAGACTCCGCCTCAAGCTGAACGGGAATTTGCTCAAAAATCGACCGAACGTTAAACGCTCGAGTCGATGCATATTTTGAGATATCGCTTTTGTACTGATCGACCAGTTGGGTTTGAAGCTCACGTGTTCTCACGAGCGAATAACCCGAATCAATATAGTTCTGAACGACCTCCGGCATACCGCCGCAAACGATATAAGCTCTATAGTTCTTGAGCATCGCCTCATGAATATAGTTTTCGACAGGATGTTTCTCGACAAGGCAGCTGCGAATGCCTGCAAGCACATTCTCGCTGACGCTGTTTGCCCAACAAAACTCTTCAAAATCCATCGGGCGCATAACAATGTGCTCTACATACCCCACCGGAAAAGAAGAGATCCCCTTAAACTCAGTCCCAAGCATAGACCCCGAGAAGACATAGCTAAAGCGCCCATCCTCGACCAACGCCTTCATGAGTGTAACGATCTGCGGATACTCCTGAATCTCATCGACAAAGACAAGCGTATCGCCCTCAACAAGCGGCGCATCCGCAAGAAGGGCTACACGGTTGATAAAGTCAACGGAGTTCTTTGCGCCAACAAGTGCATTCCTTGCTTCGACATCGAGTAGTAAATTGACCTCAAAATACGAAGCGTAGTTGCTTTTTCCAAACGCGCGAATCGCATAGCTCTTGCCAATCTGACGCGCACCAGTAACGAGTAATGCCTTATTGGAGTTATTCTTCCAGCTCAAAAGCCTATCAGTGACCTTACGGCGTAGCATTAAACCCCCAAATGACAAAAATTGACAGATAGAATCACCTAAAATCATACAAAAATTGGCAGATAATAACGTCGTAAATATACAAAAATTAGGAGATAGCAAAGGTTCGAATAGGCCTCAAGGCCACTGAAACAGTGCTCTACTTTGCGAAGGGGCTGGGGACGCTGTTGGGTGCGTCTCCAGCCCTCTGATACTTACTTTGGATTCCGATGGTGGGGTGTTGTCGGTGCTGCTTGCTTGGTTACCTTGTCTCGCCGCTCTCTGTGCGCAGGCGGTAGCCGTGGACGAGGTCGCTAATAGCCGGCCAGGGAATCTGGCGGTCGACCCAAAATTGGAGCTGGACCAGATAGCGCTCGGTGGCGCGGGTGAGGGCTGCAAACTGTTCGTGAGTCTCTACCTGGGCGTAGAGGTCGCGGCTGTGGGCGAGGATTGCCGTGGTGTCATCCATTTTGCCGGTGACGTCGAAGGCGCCCGAGAACCAGTCGCACAGGCGCGCGGCGCTGTTGTTGATCGTTGCGAGGTCGGCGGTGCCATCGTTGGCGTTTTCGTTGGCCTGGGCTCGCAGGAGGGAGAGGGCGTCGGTGGCGTTCATGCAGTAGCCGACGGTGAAGTTCCAGACGGCGAATTCTCGGCCGGTGTCGAGCTTGCGGCGGCGCATGTAGTCGATATCGCGCGGTTCCTCGAGCATCATTTGGTCGGCGAGGGCCTCAAGTGCAGTGGTGTACTCGGCAAGGTCGAGTGCGAGCAGGGTGTTGATATCCATCATCTTTAGGCCTCCGCTTCGATCTCGACAATTTCGTTTTTGATGTACATGCCCTGGTTGTCCCAGACATTGCGGCAGGCGTCGGCAAAGCGCTCACGGTCGGCTTCGCAGATGCGGGCGAACATGTTGCAGGTGCCAAAGGGCTCGCACACGTCAAAGAAGATGCAAATTGACGACCAGCCGCCATACCAGCTCACGGCACCCGCTGGCTCGTGAAAGACGGGGTTCTCGATGTGCTCATAGTTGGCGATGGGGCCCGAGACAGGATACGTCACCTCGGCATCGCAGATCTTGGCCGAAAAGATACGTGACTCGACTGGACAGGATGATTCGAACAGCTTGCATGCCTCGGGAGCCTTGTCCCAGA
The DNA here is from genome assembly GCA_958427145.1 of uncultured Collinsella sp. GTDB lineage: Bacteria > Actinomycetota > Coriobacteriia > Coriobacteriales > Coriobacteriaceae > Collinsella. The sequence continues at coordinate 15,177 of CAUAAZ010000016.1, read as the reverse complement.
GCATGTCGGCGAGAAACGTCTCGCCATTCAGCGTGATCTTGAGCATTTTTGTCATAGTAAGGACCTCCTCAATCCGTCGCTCAAGGGGTTCGCTGGCGGATAAGGAGAAGACAGCAGCGGGGTCGCCGAACCCAAACTTCACGACAAATCTCTGTCGCCCCAGCCCGCGCTGTTCTTCGCTAAAGTACCATGCAGCAATTGCGCGCGCAATATCAGTTTTTGATTTTCTGGAAGCGGCAACCGACGAGACGGCTCGCCGGTTGCCGGTCGACGCGCGGTATGAGCACTCGTCTATTCCTTAAGTTGGATGAAAAACGCCATGTTATTGCAGGGCTGCATACTCGTCCAATAAGTGCATAGAATCTCGTATAGTGCGAGTAAGATTTTTCGCTATCTGTTTTGTGTTTAGCAAAGATATAGTTTGCATAATCCAGCCTAATCCTCGCTCCATTAAAATAAAGTCGCACGTAAATGGCGTAAACATATCTGAGCTGGGGTTCTGCACGCTGAGCGGATAAAAACGACCGTTCACCGTTCAACTATTTTCAAAATGAATAAAATGAGCGATAAAGAGAATATAAACCTTAATAAACTCGCGTATCGCACGGGTGCGGTTTATTAATGGGTTGTAGGCCTTTTACAGAAAGGATTCCAGCAATGTCTAAGCCTCTTGGCAAGCCCGATCGTATCGTCGTCGCCCTTGGCGGCAACGCCCTCGGCAACAACCCCGTTGAGCAGATCGAGGCCGTGAGCAACACCGCTCACGCTCTCCTCGGCCTGATCGAGCAGGGCAACGAGATCATCATCACCCACGGCAACGGCCCGCAGGTCGGCATGATCCAGAACGCCTTCGCCGCCGCCCACGACGCCATCGGCACCCCCGAGATGCCGCTGCCCGAGTGCGGCGCCATGTCCCAGGGCTACATCGGCTATCACCTGCAGCAGGGCATCGGCCGCGAGATGCACAAGCGCTATAAGCGTTGGCACGCCGCAACCGTCGTCACCCAGATCGAGTGCGACCCCGACGATCCCGCGTTCAAGAACCCGACCAAGCCGATCGGCCCCTTCTACACCGAGGAGCAGGCCAAGGAGTTCATGGCCGAGGATCCTTCCAAGGTCTTCGTCGAGGATTCCGGCCGCGGCTGGCGTCGCGTCGTCGCTTCCCCCGATCCCAAGAAGATCGTCGAGGCCGACTCCATCCTCAACCTGCTCGACAACGAGTTCATCGTCATCGCCTGCGGTGGCGGCGGCATCCCCGTCGTCCGCGACTACGAGAACAAGGGCTGCTACAAGGGCGTTCCCGCCGTCATCGACAAGGACCTGGGCGGCGAGCTGCTGGCCGAGGACTGCGACGCCGACGTTCTGTTCCTGCTGACCGCCGTTGAGCATGTGGCCATCAACTTTGGCAAGCCCAACCAGGAGGAGCTCGAGGACATCACCGCCGACGAGGCCGAGCGCCTGGCCGACGAGGGCCAGTTCGGCAAGGGTTCCATGGAGCCCAAGGTCCGCGCCGCCATCAAGTTCGCCCGTTCCCGCAAGGGCCGCACCTGCATCATCGGCGCCCTGGACAAGGCCGCCGAGACCATGGCCGGCCTCTCCGGTACCCGCATCCACGAGTAGCCTCTACTCCATTGCCTCTCTCGTGGGCGCCAGGCAAGGCGCCCACAAACTAGCCTCTCTTCATGAGCCCCGCAGTCCGCTCCGACTGCGGGGCTTTTGCTATTCACCTAGTCATTGGAAACCCGGCACTTGGGGACGTTCCTTTCCCGCTGGCAGCTTGGGACAGTCCTTAAAGGCTGTCCCCAACGACCACTCATTTAAGTCTGTCCCCAATGACTAGTAGTAGGCCCACATGGCTTCGACTTCGTTAAGGACTTCTACGACGCCCCAGCGGCGGACGCTGCGGCTGGCCGAGTTGGGGTCGTAGACGCCAATCTGGTCGGCGTCGTCAATACCGTAAAGCACAATGTAGTGGCCCACGTTGGTAAAGGTGCCCGGCCGAACGGCGGCGATGATGGGCGCTCCCGAACGCAGCGCCTGAGTCATCGAGTCGCGATCGTTATGGAGCTCCGTTCCGTTAAGTCCCAACTGCCACGCGCCGCTCGTCATAAACGACCATTCGGTTGCACCAGTGGGGGCGTAATTGCCCGCCTCAGAAAGCGCGCACATATCGACGGGGGTCATATCGGTGCGTCCCGTCTTAAAGATATAGACCATGGTGAGGCACGTAGGCCCGCAGGCATTTTGGCGGATGGTGCCGCCGGCGTAAGACAGCTCAGACCATGCAGGGTCGATCTGATAGATATGGGGCATCGTGCCGGCTTGCCATTGCGGGCGCGGGGTCGAAAAGGCGAAAGAATAACCGGGCGCGACGGGGGCCTTGAGCAGCTTGTCCTCGGCGGTGGGCTCGAGACCGGCCGAGCCGTGGGACATACAGGAGCTCATAAACACAAAGACCAGACAGGTGAGGATAGAGCACAGTGCGAGGCGAAGTCGACGAGCCGGCAGGGCGGGGGCATTCACGTGCGATGTCGAGCGGTAGGGCTTGCCGTCGCGTCCACCTTGGGGATGCGAAAAGAAGCGGTTGATATGGATGCCGGGCTGACGTGCGCCGTTGCGGCGCAGTTGCGGAACCTCGGCTTGATGCTGTCGAGTGCGCGCGCCTAAGCGGCTGTCTTGCTGCGCGCTTGTGCCCGTGCGCGGACGGCCACTTTGCCGTGTTTTGCTTGCCTGCTGCCGAGACGAAGGCCTGGGTTGCTCTTGAGGACGTTGCGGATTGCTGCTTGTGGCACTTCCGGGCGTCGGCGTGGTACGGCCAGCAAGGCGAACGCTTTGTCGCCGTTGATCACCGTCGTTGTATCCGTATGCCATTCGTACCGCCTTGTCTCATGTATAACCTGTCCATCCTACAAAAAAGATGTGCAACAAATGGGTCCGCGCGTCAAAAGCTCGGTAAACGGTATGAAAGGCGCAAAACACACGGCCTCAAAAACATCTCTATATGCGTCCGATGAGCGTACGCCCGTCGGACGGGCGGCAACAATGAGCGGCAAACCGTGCCGTTCGTCCCAAAAACGGCGCCGCTCGTTTTGCAGTTCTGCCTTCGGTCGAGCTACAAGCGGAGCTGCTGCGCCAAGGCCGTATCTTAAAGCCACGAAATAAAAGAGCGCGGCAAAACAGACCGCGCAAGGGGTGACGTCAAGGGGCGTCAAAAAGGAAAGGAGGGGAACAATGGCGGACAAGAACGCAGAAGTTGCAGTCGAGGATAACGGCGGCATGAAGAAAACGCTTTCGCTCTGGAACTTCTTCACCATCGGTTTCGGTGCCATCATCGGTACCGGTTGGGTTCTGCAGGTCGGCGACTGGATGGTCGTGGGCGGCGGTCCCGTTCCCGCTATGATCGCATTCCTCTTGGGTGCAATCTTCCTCGTGCCCGTCGGAGCTGTTTTCGGTGAGCTCACGGCTGCTATCCCCATCTCGGGCGGCATCGTCGAGTATGTCGATCGTAGCTTTGGCCGTACGCTGAGCTACATCACCGGTTGGCTTTTGGCCCTGGGCAACGGCATCCTGTGCCCGTGGGAGGCCATCGCCATTTCGACCCTCGTGTCCGAGATGTTCGGCAGCCTGCCCGGTCTTGAGTGGCTGCGCGCCGTTAAGCTCTACACCATCCTGGGCGCTGACGTTTACCTGTTCCCGACGCTGATCGCGCTCGGCTTTGCAGCCTACGTCATCTTCCTCAATTTCCGCGGTGCCAGCTCGGCCGCCAAGCTCCAGGCCTTCCTGACCAAGGCCCTGCTCTGTGGCATGCTGCTCGCCATGGGCGTCTCGCTGTTCACCGGCTCGCCGGACAATGCCATGCCCGTGTTCTCCCAGGTCACCGGCGCTGGCGGCGGCAAGGCCGCTACCGAGAGCACCAGCCTGTTCGCCGGCATCGTGTCGGTCCTGGTTCTGACTCCGTTCTTCTACGCCGGCTTCGACACCATTCCTCAGCAGGCTGAGGAAGCAGCCGAGGGCCTCAACTGGAACAAGTTCGGCAAGATCATCTCCCTGGCACTGCTGGCCGCCGGCGGCTTCTACATGGTCTGTATCTACTCGTTCGGCACCATCCTCGACTGGCATGAGTTCGTTAAGAGCCCGGTTCCCGCGCTCGCCTGCCTCAAGGGCATCAATATGCTCCTGTACCTGGCCATGCTCGTCATCGCCACGCTTGGACCCATGGGCCCGATGAACTCCTTCTACGGCGCCACGAGCCGCATCATGCTCGCCATGGGCCGCAAGGGCCAACTGCCCGAGCAGTTCGCCGAGGTCGACCCCAAGTCCGGCGCTCCCAAGCTTGCCTGCGTCGTTCTGGGCGTCATCACCGTCGTCGGTCCGTTCCTGGGCAAGAACATGCTCATCCCTCTGACCAACGTGTCGGCTCTCGCCTTCATCTTCTCCTGCGGCATGGTCGCCCTCGCTTGCCTGCGCATGCGCTTCACCGAGCCCGACCTGCCTCGTCCCTACGAGGTGCCCGGCGGCAAGTTTGGTATCTGCCTCGCCATCGGTGCCTGCGCCATCATTATCGGCCTGCTCGTGATTCCGTTCTCTCCCGCCTCCCTCAACATGGTGGAGTGGAGCATCGTGATCGGCTGGTTGGCTATTGGCCTGGCCCTCATGGCTTTCACCAATTCCCGCAAAAAGTAACGCCTAGCCGGGGCGGACCAGGTGCGCGGGACCCTCTCTTCCGCGCACCGAACCCGGCATCACTTGGGTAGCTTTGTGAGGCCTTAACCCAACACGGCCTCGCCCACTATATGGATCCATAAGGAGGAACCATGTCCACTAAGTATGCAATCGTTGGCGGCAAGCTCATCGACGGTACCGGTGCCGAGCCGGTCGAGAACTCCCTCGTTCTCGTCGACGACAACGGCAAGATCGAGTACGCCGGTGCTATGCAGGACCTTCCCGAGGGCGTTGAGGTTATCGACGCCGCCGGCAAGACCGTCCTTCCCGGCCTGATCGACACCCACCTGCACTTCTCGGGCAACCTGACCGACGACGATACCGATTGGGTCATGCAGCCGCTCCTCGAGAAGCAGGCCGTCGCCGTCAAGCAGGCCTACGACTGCCTCACCCACGGCCTCACCACCGTCTGCGAGATCGGTCGCTTTGGTATCCAGATCCGTGACTGCATCGACAAGGGCGTCTTCAAGGGCCCGCGCGTTCTGGCCACCGGCCTTGGCTTCTGCCGCGTTGCCGGCCACGGCGACTCCCACCACTGCAGCCAGGAGCTCAACAAGGAATCGCACCCCTGGGGCGATCAGGTCGACGGTCCTTGGGATCTGCGCAAGGCCGTCCGTCGTCGCCTGCGCGAGAACCCCGATGCCATCAAGATCTGGGCTACCGGTGGCGGCATCTGGCGCTGGGACTCCGGCCGCGACCAGCACTACTGCTCCGAGGAGATTCAGGCCGTGGTCGAAGAGGCCAAGATGGTCGGCATCCCCGTGTGGAGCCACTGCTACAACAACCACGCCGCTGCCTACGATTCCGTTCGCTTTGGCTGCGAGCAGCTGATTCACGGCTTCGATATCGATGAGCGTACCATGGACCTCATGGCCGAGCAGGGCACCTTCTTCACCCCGACGATCGCCTTCCTGCCCACCTGGTACGCCACCTATCCGCCCGTCTACGTCCCCGAGCTGCACGACAAGTACGAGGGCACCCTGGTCGAGAAGGAGCTGCAGCGCAACTACGACTGCCTGCGCGAGGCCAAGAAGCGCGGCGTCGTCATGACGATCGGCTCCGACTCCTTCTCCTTCGTCACCCCGTACGGCACCTGCTCCATCGAGGAGATGTATGAGTTCGTCGACAAGATCGGCTTCACCCCGGTCGAGACCATCACCTGTGCCACTCTCAACGGTGCCAAGATGTGCCACATCGAGGACGAGACCGGTTCCATCGAGGCCGGCAAGTGCGCCGACCTGCTGGTCGTCAACGGTGACGTCGCCGCCGACATCCACGTGCTCAACACCGACAACATGGACGTCATCATGAAGGACGGCTGGATTGTCGAGGCCGGCACCTTCGGCGAGGCAAACAAGTACAGCGCCTAAGCTACCGTTCATCGATGGCTTGATGTAAAACACAGTATTTGATTGCATAATGCAATGGAGAGGGTCGCTTGCGGCCCTCTTTATTGCTATGGGGTGCGTCAGTAAGAAGGAGATGACGGTGGATCTCAATAGGCTGATTCTGGGCAAGAGCTACAACTCTACCAAGGTCTTTCGTACCGCTCAGCATGTGGTTCAAGCCATCTTGCTCGGTATTGTCGTTCCGCTGCTTATCCTGCTGCTCATCTGGGATCTAACCGATAATCCCAATCCCGTTCCGGCCGTTGTCGTCATTGCCGGCTTGGTCATGCTGTGCTTCTTCTTCTCGTACGTCTTTGTCGTTCCCGACGACCTCACATCGAGCGCAACCGACCGCACGCTCGCCATCGCTTCAAAAATATTCGCCTATACGTCGCGCGGCCTTACGCCCGAAGCTGCCTTGGGCGCCTCTAAGATCATCCTGTCTGAAACAATCGCCTCTGCCATCTGCTTTACCGACGGCAAGCAGGTGTTGGCGAGCTGGGGCGAGGACTCGGCAAAATGCTCCGCGGGCACCCCGGTGGTACTGCGGACTACGCTCAACGTGATCAACAGCGGCGAGCAAAGCGTGTTCTCGCGCGATGCCTCGACCGAGACGGGCGGCTACTTTCCGCGCCTGCGCGCCGGTATTGTCGCACCGCTTACCGTGCGCGGGCATTGCGTGGGCACGCTCGAGCTGTATTATCCCCGTCTGAGCAGCATCGATATGCGCCAGACGGCGCTTGCCTCGGGCTTTGCCGACCTCATTTCCACGCAACTTGCGAGCTTTGAGCTCGAGCGCCAGGACGAGCTTACGGCCCGCGTGGAGCTGCGCGCCTTGCAATCGCAGGTCGATCCTCATTTTCTGTTTAACACCATCAGCACCATCGTGTCGCTCGTACGTACCGAGCCGGACAAGGCCAGGTCGCTGCTGATTGACTTTTCCAATTACTACCGTCAGACGCTTTCTGATTCCGATACCCTCACAACGCTCGAGCACGAGGTGGAACAGGGCACTCGCTATATCAATCTTATGCAGGCTCGTTATGGCGACGGCCGTCTGCGCGTCTCGGTCGATATCGACTTTGAGGTGCGCGACAGCCTGGTGCCGCCGTTTATCTTGCAGCCGTTGCTCGAAAACTGCATCAAGCACGCGCAGCGCGAGACCGAGCCGCTTTCTATTCATGTTAGGGCTTTCGAGACCGATGACGGTTTGGAGATCATCGTCGAGGACGATGGCATCGGTATGAGCGAAGAGGTCTGCGCGCATCTGTTTGAGCAACATCGCCGAGAGGAGCCCGAGAGCATTACCGCCGACGGCTCCGTCAAGCGAGGTTGCGGCCTGGCGCTCTTCAACGTGCTTCAGCGCATCCATTTCTTTTACGGAGAAGATTCCGGCATGCGCGTGAAGTCTCAGGAGGGCGTGGGAACGCAGGTCATCGTCGAGCTGAACGGCGAGCCGCATGAGCCGGCGCCGTTGACGGCGTAGCACGCGGTTGGATTGAGAGAAAAAGAGGGGAAGCACATATGTCCGAAGGCTGGAACATCTTGGTGGTTGATGACGAGCCTCCCATTAGGGCTGAGCTACGCTATCTGTTGGAAAAGGATACGCGTGTGGGTCAGATTGCCGAGGCGGGCAATGTCACCGAAGCTGTGGAGTCGATTCTGTCGAACAAGCCCGACGTGCTGTTTTTAGACATTACCATGCCCGGTCGCTCGGGAATTGAGCTTGCCGAGACGCTGCAGAACCTAAAGACGCCGCCGGTGGTTGTGTTTGTGACGGCGTTTGCCGAATTTGCCGCCGATGCGTATAACCTCGATGCGGTCGACTATGTCGTCAAGCCGGTCGAGGACGCACGCCTGTCAAAGGCACTCGACAAGATCGAGGCAGCCTTGGGTGCCCGTCGTGTTATCCATGCTCCGCGCCAGCCTTTGCGTCTGACGGTGGACCGCGGGGGCAAAAAGGTGTTCATTCCCGCCGCAGACGTCTGCTACTTTGAGGCGCGCGCCGATTTTTGCAACGCCATCTGCGCCGAGGGAACGTACCTGATCAATGAGTCGATTTCCTCGCTCGAGCGGCGCTTGGGCTCCGAGGGCTTTATTCGCGTTCATCGCAGCTATCTGGTCAATTTGGAAGACGTGCACAATGTTGAGATTGGCTCCACGGGGTTGATGGAGCTCAGGCTCGACCGCGTGAGCTCGACGGTACCGGTGTCCCGTCGTCGTGCCGCCGAGGTCAAGTCGCACCTGGGGCTTGCGTAAGAGGCTTGCGTGCCGTCGTTTACCATCGCAGGTTTGGCATGGGCGCGCGGTGGGCATAATGGGTGGCATCGAATGAAATCGAAAGGATCATTATGCCCGCGCTTATCACCCATCATCTGTTTGGCGAGGAAAGCATCGACCGTCTTCCGCAGGGCGTCATCACGTCCGATGAAGAGCGCATTGCCTTTATCTTGGGCAACCAAGGCCCCGACCCGTTTTTCTTTCACATTCTGACACTGCGTGTTTCCGACTGCACGCTGCTGGCGCAGGTCATGCATCGGTCGCGCATGTCTCGCCAGTTCGCGTGCCTGCGCGACGGCGTGTCGCATCTGCTGCCGCGCGACGCCAGCTTGGGTCGCGCTTTTGCGCTGGGCCTGCTGTCTCATTACGTGCTCGACCGCAACGCCCACCCCTTTGTCTATGAGCAGCAGTTTGGCATCGTGGAATCCGACTCAGAGCTTGAGGATTCGAGCAGTCAGGTCCATGCCGTGATCGAGAGCGACCTGGATGTACTGATGCTGCAGCTTAAACGCGCCGGCGCTACGGTCGACGATTACCCGCCGGCGGGCGAGATCGTCACCACCGATCGCATCAATCGCGTGGCCGGCGTGCTGATGAGCTATGTTGCCGGACGCGTGTACGGCATTGACATTCCGGCGGGGGAGTACGGTGCTGCCGTTGCCAATATGCAGCGACTTTACCGCGCGATTGAGCCGGCCGGCTCCGTAAAGACGCGCGCGATCTCGCTGGTTGAGGGCTTGGTGCACGACTACTCGCTGCTCGACGGCCTTGCCCATCGCGTGACGACGGAGCTGCCCGAGCGCACCGGTAACCTGGGCCATCTGACATGGAAGAATCCCTTTACCGACGAGGTCTCGAACGAGAGTTTCCCCGAGGTCTTTGATCGCGCGCTGGTCGACTACGAGCGCACGGTCGCACGTTTTATCGAGACCGGTGACATGGATGCCGTGACCAGTCACGTCAACTACAGCGGTCGCGTGCTCGAAGCCGATGAGGAGTTCGACCGCGAGGAATAACAAGCCGACTCATAAGTTGCGGTGGAATAGTTCCTGAATGAAGCCCCGGAGGGCTAAACAGGAACTATTTCACCGCAACCGCCTTGATGGGATGGTGTTTCGCCCTGCGTGTCCGTATGACCGCTCCTGTCCCTTTGCCGAATCCTTACCAGCGCTTCTGGACAATTGGGGTACGATGAACTAACTGCATATTGGGCGAATACGAAGGGGCCCCTGTCCATGAAATACACCAAGCTCGAGCGTAACTGGGTTATGTACGATGTGGGCAATTCGGCCCTCGTGTTGCTCAATACCTCGGTGGTGCCCATCTACTTTAACGCCATCAATACCGGTGCTTCCTCGGCAGACCTGGTGGTCGCTTGGGGCAACGCGCAGACGATCGCCTCGCTGGTCATTGCCATGCTCATGCCCATTCTGGGCGCACTTGCCGACTACGCCGGCAACAAGATCAAGTTCTTCTTGGGCTTCTTCCTCACGGGTCTGGTGCTTTGCCTGGCGCAGGCTATCCCAATGTCCGCTATGGCATTTTTGACCGTGTACGTGCTGTGCACCATCGGCCTTAACTCTTCTATGACGTTCTACGACGCCATGCTGCCCGACATTACCACCGACGAGCGCATGGACGCCGTGTCCAGCTCGGGCTATGCCTGGGGCTACATCGGTTCCACCGTGCCGTTCATCATCTGCCTGGCGCTCATCATGGGCGGCCCCGCTCTTGGCGTCCCCACCATGCTGGCAACGCGTCTGTCGTTTATCATCACTGGTGCCTGGTGGCTCATCTTTACTCTGCCGCTCATTCGCACCTATAAGCAAAAGTACGGTCGCGAGCGCGGTCCCGAGGACACCATCGGCCACATCGTGGGCGGTGTGTTCTCCGAGGTCGGACACACCATGCGCGAGATCGCCCACAACAAGACCGTGCTGGTCTACATGATCGCGTTCTTCTTCTATATCGATGGCGTCCACACGGTCATTTCCATGGCCACCAGCTACGGCTCGGCTTTGGGCATCGATTCGACGCAGCTGGTGCTGGCGCTGCTCGTTACGCAGTTCGTGGCCTTTCCGTCTGCCATCATCTACGGCAAGCTCGCCGGACGCGTTGGCACGCTCAACATGATCTTGGTGGCCGTCGCCGCCTACATGGGCATTGTGCTGTTCGCCGCGTTCTTCCTAAAGACCGCCTTTGAATTCTGGGTGCTTGCCATTATGGTCGGCCTGTTCCAGGGCGGCGTGCAGGCGCTCAGCCGTAGCTACTTTGGCCGCATTATCCCCAAGGAAAAGTCCAACGAGTACTACGGCTTCTTTGACATCTTCGGTCGTTATGCAAGCGTCATGGGCACCTTCCTAGTGTCGGTCGTCACCTCGCTGACCGGCAACCCATCGCTGGGCGTCCTTTCCATTGGCGTGCTGCTGATCGTTGGCTTTATGCTGCTGGTTCGCCTGTCCCGCATGACTCGGGCGGCAGAGCATGCCGCATAGGAGCGAGCGGCTAATGTGCCTGTCCGCGGTACTCTTTTGGGGTTATCCGCAATAAACATTGCGACTTGCGAGCAATGATTTGCCCAAGTGGGTATGATGGAATCAGCTAGGTCGCGGGGCGTCGCCTGTGTTTGGCGGCGCCCCGTTTTTGTGTTGCAGGGAGGGAAGGCATGAACGCCACGGTTGTGATTCCAACATACTGGGCGGGCGATGATGCCCGTGCAAACGCTCCCGGCGTCTATGATCACTCGACGAAGCTCAACGCCACCAATCCCGAACTCGACCGCTGTCTTGCTTCGCTCGAGCAGGTGCGCGACATTCCGAGGATTATCCTTTTGGTGGTCTGTCCCGTTTCGGCCACGGCTGATGTGTCGAAGCGCGTCCACGAAATCGTCGACGCGCACCCTACGCTCGAGGTCACCGTGGTCACCAACACCCAGGCATCGCGTATCGCCGACCGTGTGGCGCAGATTGCTCCCAAGGGTTCGGGCGAGTGCGTGAGCCTGCGCGGATACGGCGCCATTCGCAATATGGGGCTTGCCTGCGCTGCGGTGCTCGGCCACGACGCCGTTGTCTTTTTGGATGACGACGAGACCGTTATCGATGCCGACTTTATGAAGCGCGCGACCTATGCTCTGGGTCAGCAGACGCGTCAAGGCCTGCCGATTTTGGTTAAGAGCGGTTACTTTTACGACCGCGACGGATCGCCGCTGGCGCCCACAGACAAGGTGGGCATTTGCCATCGTTGGTGGACCAAACGCATTGAGTTTAATCGTTGGATGAAAAAGGCGCTCTCGGGCACCCGCATCTCGCGTTCAAACTACGTATGCGGCGGCCTTGTGGCGCTTCACGCCCGCGCCTTTACCCGTGTGGCGTTTGACCCGTTTATCACCCGAGGCGAGGACCTGGATTACCTCTTTAACATGCGCATGTTTGGCTACGACGTGTGGTTTGACAACGAGTGGGTCGTTCGTCACCTGCCGCCCGAGTCCGAGAAGCGCTCGCCGCGCTTTATGCAGGATGTGTACCGTTGGTACTACGAGCGTGCCAAGCTGACATTTGCCGCGCACCAGCAGGAGCTCGTTCCCGTCACGGCCGCGTCGCTCATGCCCTATCCGGGCCCGTGGATTTCGCGCGAGCTCGACGACCGCGTGCGCAAAACCGCCATGGTCCGCAGTATGTTTACCCGCGAGCACGAGGGGTATCTACGCATTTGGCGGCACGGTATTGACGAGGCCAAGACCTACGCGCGCCAAAACGCCGCAAGCTACCTGCGTTTTCAGAGCTTCTGGCCCAAGATTATGGACGGGCTCTGGCGCGACGCACAACTGACCAGCATCCTGGAGGGGACTGAATGATCGACCGCCGCGCCCAGCGCGATAACTCAATATCAATCTTTCGCGTGATCGCCGTTGTCTGCGCCATTTGCGTGCTGGTGTACTTTATTTTTGCCCTGGCGACCGGGATTGAACCGATCGCGACCGTGGTCGCCTGCGCACTGCTGTGCATCTTTCTGTGCATTTTTATCTATTTGACGCTCAATCCCGATTCGGTGCGTTCGCAGTACACCGAAGAGACGCTCTCGGTGGCCTCTGCCATGCTCGAGGACATCAAAGGCGGCCTGACGCAGGAGTCGGCGCGTCTGGTGTGCCAGCGCATTTTGCCCGAGACACGTGCCATGACGGTTGCCATCACCGACGAGGGCAATGTGCTGGCCTGCGCGGGCGAGTTCGAGGAAAAGCTACTGCCCGATTCGCCCATCCACACACTTGCCACGCGCTACGTCATCGAGCACGGTATCGTCCAGTCGTTCAACCGCGTGGTGGACGTCGTGGGTTCGGATGGCTCGCACAACCAGGTCCCTGCCGGTATCATCGCGCCTATCAAGGTGGGCGACCGCACCGTCGGCACGCTCAAGTTCTACTACAAGACCCCGCGTGCCGTCGACCGTACCCAGTATGCGCTCGCCTCGGGTTTTGCCGAGATCCTGTCCACGCAGCTCGCCATCCACGAGCTCGAGGTGCAAAAGGAGCTCACGGCCCGTGCCGAGGTGCGTGCCCTGCAGGCGCAGATCAACCCGCACTTCCTGTTCAACACGCTCAATACCATCGCGTCGTTTACGCGTACCGACCCGCTGCGCGCCCGCGAGCTGCTGCGCGAGTTCTCTTCGTTCTATCGCGCCACGCTCGACAATTCGGGCTCGCTCATTCCCGTGTCGCGCGAGGTCGCACAGACCAAGCGCTATCTGACGTTTGAGAAGGCGCGCTTTGGCGATGATCGCGTGCTGGCGACCTTCGATGTGTCCGAGGACATCGAGGACACGCTGGTGCCGGCATTTGTGATTCAGCCGATCGTCGAGAATGCCGTGCGCCATGGTATGGGCGACGACGATGCGCTGATGATCGATGTGTCGGTTCACAGGGATGGCGAAGATGCGATTTTAATTGCGGTCGCCGATAACGGCGTGGGTATGGATGAAGGCACCGCTGCCAGACTGTTTGACGAACGCTCCGCCCGTCCCGACGCCAACTCCCCACAGGGTGGCGGCGCCGGTGTGGCCATGCACAATATTTCGGAGCGTATCCATCGCTTTTATGGACCGCACTCCTATACGCGCGTCGAATCGGCGCCGGGCAAGGGCACTAAAGTGCTCCTGCATCTCGATTTGTCGGAGAGCATCTTCGACATTCAAGAGTAAAATAATAGGTTACGGGTTTAACGCCGGTTGGCGGATGCCCGACGTAGTTAGTTGACGAAAGGTTTTATCCCTATGCTGCGTGCGATGATTGTGGATGACGAGGCCCCGGCCCGTTCGGAACTTCGCTTCTTGCTCGAGCAGACGGGCAAGATCGGCACGATCACAGAAGCGTCGAGCGTTCGCTCTGCCATCGAGATGCTCATGGAGAGCCGCGTCGATGTCGTGTTTCTCGATATTTCGATGCCCGGCGCTTCGGGTCTGCAACTTGCCGAGGCACTGCATAAGCTCAAGAATCCGCCGGCGATCGTATTTGTAACCGCGTACAGCGATCATGCGGTCGAGGCGTTTGATGTGGATGCCGTCGACTATCTGATGAAGCCGGTCGAGGAGGCTCGCTTGGATCGAGCGATCGATAAGGTTATGCAACGCGCCAAGCCTGTCACGGACAGCAAGGTGACCATCGAGCGCATCCCGGTGGAAAAGGGCGGCCGCAAGGTCCTCATCCCCGTGGACGACATTCGCTTTATCATGGCCAAGGACGATTACTCCTGTATTTATACGGTCGATGACCGCTTTTTGTCGACGACCTCGCTGGCACAGTTCGAGGCCAAGCTCTGCGACTTTGGCTTCTTCCGCGTTCACCGCCGCTATATCGTCAACTTGGCATGTGTCACCGACGTCGAGACGGTTCCCTCGGGCGCTATCCAGCTGGGCATTACGGGCGTCGACGAACGCGTGCCGGTTTCGCGCCGTCGCGTCGTACCGCTCAAAAAGGCCCTGAGCCTCTAGCACACCGGCCCCGCAGCCCTGTAGACCAAAATCGTCTGCGGAGCCGTGGGGCTTTTTGCATGAATGCATCAAATCGTTTTGCGGAAGGGATCCCATGAACAGTGCAAGCGTCAAGCGTATCGACATTATCTCGGACACCCACGGCTATCTTTCGCCTGCGCTTCTGGACGAGCTTAAGGGTGCGGATTTGATTATCCATGCCGGCGACCTTACGTCGGAGATGGACTACGAGCACCTGCGCACCATCGCTCCCGTGCGAGCGGTGCTGGGCAATAACGACTACTACCGCGACTACGGCCCCGATGTGGATCGCTTGGCGCTCTTTACCTACGAAGGCCTCAAGTTTGCCGTAGCCCACTACCGTGAAGACCTTCCGGTGGGATCCGTAGACGTAGCCATCAACGGTCACACCCACGTAACTAAAGAAGCCCAAGTGGGCCGCTGCCTGGTCCTCAACCCAGGCAGCGCCAGCTACCCCAGAGGCACCCGAGGCCCCACCATGGCCAGAATGCTCGTAAAAGACGGCAAGATCATAAGCACCAAATTTATTGACTTGGATTAACCGCAACAAAAACGGGGGATGCAGATGCGTTCCCCGTTTCCATTTGAGCCAAAGGCGGAAGTTCAACAAGATCCTTAGACAACCCCGCCGCGGAGAACGGGGACCTCGAGCCGCGGAAGCGGCGAGGAACAAAGTCTTTGAAGCAAGTGACGGCAGGGAGGGTCTCCGGGGCCGGCTGGCGCGGGTTGAGTTTGTCGCGAGTTCCGCACGCAAAGGAAAGCACTTAATGTGCTTTCCGTCTTG
>CAUAAZ010000015.1 GCA_958427145.1 uncultured Collinsella sp. | reverse complement strand
CCGCAGGAAGCTTGGATACGCCTAGGCGCGGTCCAAGAAATCGTCCGCACCCCCATTCGACCCCAGTCGTCCACATCACGCCGCGATTTTGAGCCGCATGGACCAGATGGGGCACGCGCGACGCCGCTTCCTTGATGGGCATCCCGAAGCGAACGCACCCGGTGAGCATTAACTGCTCGCTGGACGTCTTGGTCAGGAGACCCTGAAGTCGAGTGTCTCAGCTTCCTTAGGACAGGTCCTCACCATTAGAAGCAATAACCTTCTTGTACCAGTCGAAGCTCTTCTTCTTGGAGCGCTTGAGGGTGCCGTTGCCCGCATCATCGCGGTCGACATAGATAAAGCCGTAGCGCTTGGACATCTCGCCTGTGCCGGCAGACACCAGGTCGATCGGGCCCCAGGTGGTGTAGCCCAGCAGGTCAACGCCGTCCTCGGTCACCGCATCGCGCATCGCGGCAATATGCTGGCGCAGATAGTCGATACGGTAGTCATCGTTGATGGAGCCATCCTCCTCGACAACATCCTTGGCGCCCAGACCGTTCTCAACCACAAACAGTGGCTTCTGATAACGGTCGTACAGGTCGTTGAGCGTAATGCGGAAGCCCAGCGGATCGATGGCCCAGCCCCACTGGCTCTCCTGCAGGTAGGGGTTCTTGGCGCCGGCGAAGGCGTTACCCTGGGTGCGCTCGACATCGGGGTTATCGGCACCGGCGGAGCAACGGGTGCTGTAATAGCTAAAGCTGATGAAGTCGACGGTGTTAGTGGCCAGGATCTCGCGGTCCTCGTCGGTCATGCCCACATCGATGCCTAGACGCTCGAGCTTCTTGACGGCATAGGTCGGGTAGTAGCCGCGACTCTGGACGTCGACGAAGAAGTAATTGTCCTGGTTGTCGAGCTGTGCCTGGCGCACATCGCCCGGACGGCAGCTGTAGGGGTAGTAGCTACCTGCGGCGAGCATGCAGCCGATCTTGATCTCGGGGTCGATCTCGTGGGCGATTTTGGTTGCCCAAGCGCTGGCGACAAGCTCGTTGTGAGCGGCAAGGTACTCGACGGTCTCCTTGTTCTCGCCCTCCTCAAAGACCAGACCGGCACCCATAAACGGCAGGTGCAGGATCATATTGATCTCGTTAAAGGTAAGCCAGTACTTCACCAGACCCTTGTAGCGGGTGAAGATCGTAGTCGCGAGGTTCTTGTAGAAGTCGATGAGCTTGCGGTTGCGCCAGCCGCCGTACTCCTTGATGAGATGAATCGGGCAATCGAAGTGCGTGATAGTCACGAGCGGCTCGATGCCGTGCTTTTGACACTCGCGGAATACATCTTCGTAGAAGGCCAGGCCAGCCTCATTGGGCTCGGTCTCGTCGCCGTTGGGGAAGATGCGGGTCCAAGCCAGGCTCATACGTAAGGTCTTAAAGCCCATCTCGGCAAAGAGAGCAATATCTTCCTTGTAGTGGTGATAGAAATCGATGCCAGTCTGCGCGGGATAGTAATAGCCGTCCTCGAAGTCGAGCATCTTGCGCTGGCCAGAGACCACCGTATAGCGCTCGGGGCCGTGCGGAGCCACGTCCACGTTGGCAAGGCCGCGGCCGTCCACGTCGTAGGCGCCCTCGCACTGGTTGGCAGCCGTTGCGCCGCCCCACAGGAAGTCATTACGGAAAGCCATGCATCAATCCTTTCATCGCCGCTTGTCGTGGTTTCAGTATCCCCGCAAACGGGGCTCCGCTCAACGACGGCGGCGCAGGCCGACACTTCTTTTCGCACGCGGCGGCCCAGCAGCCGCCCCCCCGCCTGACACTTTCTGATACCGCCGCCCCAAACCACCACAAAGGTGCCTGTCCCCTTTGTGGTGGTTTGGGGCGGTTTGTCTCGATCTGTAACAGTTAGGCCGCCAAAACCGGGCCTGGTGTTACAGATCGAGATTGTTAGGCCTGTCCCCTGCAGTTTGTCTAAATCTGTAACAGGTAGAGACGATTTAGCCCGCTAGATGTTACAGATCGAGACAGAAGATTCTAGTCGCAGGTGATGTCGAGGTTTTGCTGACGAGGCCTACGTAACCGCCTTCGCTCAGCAATTCATTTGACTGAATAGGAAAGAAAGGAAAAAATAGGAAAAAAAGGAAAGGAGACTTATGACTGAAACCATCTTCTCCCCCTCATTTGGAAATCGCCCGTCCTATCTGGTGGGTCGCGGGAACGTGATTTCGACATTCATCTCCGGTCTTGAGCAGGAGCCGGGCAATCGAGACCGAGCCATGCTCATGCTCGGCCAGCGAGGCAGCGGCAAGACGGTTCTTCTGTGGGAACTTGCCGACCGCGCACGCAAGCTCGGTTTTGTTGTCGCCACACCCACCGTAGCCTCCGAAGATATGCTTGAGCGCATTGTTGAAAAAATCCAAGAAGCAGGCGAGCCTTATGTCAGCAAGCGTCATCTCCCCAAACTTTCTGGCGGTAGCTTGAGCGTCTTCGGCTTCTCAGCCGGTCTCGAGTTCACACGCGATGTGCAGGAGACCAAGAGTTTCCAGTTCAAACTCACGCAGCTGGCGCGCAAGCTGACCGAGCAGGGGCACGGCATCCTCATCCTTATCGATGAGCTCCAAGCTAATTCACCTGAGATTAGACAGCTCGTCACCGCCTATCAAGAGCTGGTCGGTGAGGGACTCAACGTCGCGCTTGTTATGGCAGGTCTCCCGGGAGCCGTCTGTGCAACGCTCAATGACCGCGTGCTGACATTTCTCAACCGCGCTCGCAAGGTCACGCTCGAACCGCTTTCAGTCGGAGATGTCGATGCCTATTATCAGCGGGCTTTCGAAGAGCTCGACCTTGATATTCCAGGCGATCTTCGCCTCCGTGCCGCTCGCGCAACCCAAGGCTCGCCCTATATGCTGCAGCTCATCGGCTATAACATCGGCAATCGCTGCAAGACAGGAGAACACGTAACGCCAGAGCAAGTCGACGGAGCTATCGAAGCGTCAAAAGCCGATTTCGAAAACGATGTTTGTGAAACGACGCTCGCCGCGCTATCGGACCAAGACGTCGCGTTTCTCGACGCAATGACTGATGACGAAGACGCCGTTTCGCGCATTTCCGATGTAGCGAAACGTATGTCAGTCACACCCGACTATGCGCAAAAGTATCGCCGGCGCCTCATCGACGCCGGCGTAATCGAACAGGCGCGCCGCGGTTACGTGCGTTTCGCCGTTCCATATATGGCTGACTATCTGCGCAGCCAACTCTAGGCAGCCACCACAAAGGGGACAGGCACCTTTGTGGCGGCTTGGGCCCGGTTTGTCTCGATCTGTAACAGGTAGGCCGTCAAAACCGGGCCTGGTGTTACAGATCGAGATTGTTCGGTCTGTCCCCTGCAGTTTGTCTCGATCTGTAACAGGTAGAGACGATTTAGCCCGCTAGATGTTACAGATTGAGACGGAAGATTCTAGTCGCAGGTGATGTCGAGATTTTTGCCGATGAGACCCACGTAGCCGCCCTCGGCAGCCTTGGGGCTGTCAGCATGGCAGAGAACCCACTTGTCGGCCTTCCAGTAGCAGTAGCTGTCACCGGCGGTAGGCATGTCGGTTGCGGCCTCGGGGCGCGGGCCGTTGGTGCCCGCCGGCAGCGCCACCATCACCTGGAAGCCGCCGTCGTCGACCATGCACGGCGTGTAGTGGAGCGTGGTGTTGAAAACCTCGACAACCGTACCCGCCGGCACGCGGAACGCCTTGACGCACGCGGTATCGAGCTTGCCGTCCTCGATCTCCCAGCGATGCGCCACGAGCAGGATAAAGTCGCGCGCGCCCAGGTTGAACTCACTCGCGCGGTGATACTCCAGGCAGTTGAGACGCGTGTTGTGGCCGTTGCACCAGCCGAGCTGGAAGGGACGGCCACCAAACATGAGAAAGCCCAGTTTATCGGCATCCTTGACGCCCTCGAGCTCCGGCGCGCTTGCAACGTACTTGCTGCCCTCGGGAATGGGCGTGGCAGAGAGTGCCTCGAGCACGGGCGACGTGAGCTCGGACGGAACGTTATTCCAAACGTTGCCATAGGATTTGAACTCGGGATCGTTGACAGAGTAGATATGCATGTTCACTCCTGTTCGTAAATGTGACTATACGAACATTCTAGAACAAACATGAGCGATTTTGAACGCTCGTCCCGACCAATCAACAAAAAGGCGCCCCCGCATAAGCGAAGGCGCCCAATGCGCGCGTTTTGGGCGATAAAGCCCTTACGCCTGCTGATAGTGCAGATGCTTCTCGTCGATATCGGCCAGGTCGCGGTCGAGGTAGCGGCGCGCAAGCCAGTTGGCCATGGGGAGGTTCTGGTCCAGGTAGTTACCGCATTCCTCGGGAGCGGCACCGGGGACATCGCCCTCGAAGCCGGCGACAAACTCAAACAGCTCGCGGACGAGCGGCAAGACCTTCTCGCTCGTCAGCTCGCCAAAGACAACCAGGTAAAAGCCCGTGCGGCAGCCCATGGGGCCAAAGTAGACAATACGGCTCGACCACTCGGCATGATTGCGAAGGAACGTCGCGCCCAGGTGCTCGATGGTGTGGCACTCGGCCGTGTTCATGACCGGCTCCTTATTGGGTGTGGTCAGGCGCAGGTCAAAAGTGGTGACGGCGGCGCCGGTCGCCGGATCGCGGTCGATGCGGCTCACATACACGCCGGGCTCGAGCAGCAGGTGGTCAACGGAAAAACTCGCGATGCGCTCCATGGCAGATCCTCTCGTTAGTCAAATTGGGACGGGGCACTTTTAGCTGGTTCGAATGGTCGCACCAATCATACCAGTCAAAAAGCCCCATCCCAAAAAGGCAACTTAGCCAAGGACACGGGCCATACGCGTCTTGAACTCGGACAGAAAGCGCGGAGCATCCACGGTCAGTGCCACAAGCGCGCTCTTGTCCGGATCGGACAGGCGGCGCTCATCGCAGATGGTGCGACCGCGGTACTCGCCCAGCAGATCAACACGCAGGTTGCAGCCGAGCGCACCTACGAGCGTGGGGTCGATCGCCACGGCAACGGCTAGCGGATCGTGCAGCGCACAACCACCCAGGTAGGGTGCGTTCATCTCGTACGAACCAATGTAGTGCTCGACCATGCTCGCAAATGCGCAGCCCGCCATGGTGCCCGAGCCCGTCCAGCCGGCAATGTCGCGACGCGTAAGCACCACGCGATGCGTCACGTCCAGGCCCACCATGGTGAGCTTGCGACCCGAGCGCAGCACGGCATCGGCCGCCTCGGGATCGCTTGCCATGTTGGCCTCGGCACCCGCACTCACGTTACCGGGCACGGTCAGGGCACCGCCCATTACCACCACGCGGCCGATAGACATCACCGCCGCCGCATCGCGCTCCAAGGCAAGCGCCAGGTTGGAAAGCGGGCCGGTCGCTACGTAGACCAGATCGGGGCCATAGGTGCGCGCAGCATCGATCAGATAATCGACCGCAGCGTTGCCGTCGGCAGACGTCGCCCCCACCGGCTCGTAGGGCGACGCGGGCACGCTCGCGCCGCCGATGCCGTTCTTGCCGTGAATGAGCGCGGTGGACGCCGGCGGCGTATAGGGCTCAGTCGCCTGCAGAGGACGGTCGGCACCCAGGTACACCGGCACCTCAGGACGACCCAGCAGATCGAGCACCGCCAGACAGTTATGTGCCGACTGGTCGACGCGCACGTTGCCAAAACATGTGGTAATGCCCACAAGTTCCACCTCGGGGCTCGCGATGGCATAGGCAAGCGCCATCGCATCGTCCACACCCATATCCAGATCAAGGATCAGCTTCTTGATTGCCATTGTTCTACTCCGCTTCTCCGTCTTGTACTAAATCGTCTAAATCAAACACGCGATCAACTTCGGCACGCGTGGGAATCGACTGCTGAGCACCCAAGCGCGACACCGTCACCGCCGAGGCGCGTGCGCCCGCCGCCATGCACTCAAAGAGTGGCAGGCCCTCCAGCCGAGCCGCGGCAAGCGCACCGATAAATGTATCGCCCGCGGCCGTCGTATCGACCACCGCGCTCGAAAGCGCCGGCATGCGCAGCAGCTCGCCGTCATCGCCGAGCGTAACCGACCCGGCGCCGCCCAACGTGATGACCGCAGCTCCGGCACCCTTGGCGAGCAGGGCATTGAGCGCCGCGACACAGCTCACATCATCCGCGGGCAAGATGCCCGTCAGCACCTGGCACTCAGTCTCGTTGGGACAGACCAGGTCGACCGCAGGCCAGGCCTTCGCAGGCAACTCGCAGGCAGGCGCTGGATTAAAGACCGTATAGAACCCCAGCTCGTGAGCGCAAACAAGTGCCTCGGCCGTCGCTGCAAGGTCACATTCGCCCTGGGCGATAAAGACGCTTCCGGCAGCCGGGGCAATCTCGCTGGCGTCGCCGTCGAGCTCATCGGCCACCAGATGCCCCAGCGCCCGGGCAACGTCCCCGCCCGCAAGCGCATGGTTGGCGCCCGGTGACAGTATGATGCGGTTGTCGCTCTCGCAGCGAATGATAGTCGCGGTACCGGTCTCCACGTCATCGCAAAGCGCCACGAACTCAACGCCCACGCCAGCATCCTGGAGCCCTGCCACAAGCGCATCGCCAAAGGTATCGCGCCCAACAGCGCCGATCATGCACGTGCGCGCACCCATGCGCGCGGCGGCGACGGCCTGGTTAGCGCCCTTGCCGCCGGCGTTGGTGATAAAACCGCTGCCACCGACGGTCTCGCCCGCGCGCGGCATGCGCTCACACGCCACCGAAAGGTCCATGTTCATGCTGCCGAACACCGCAACGATGCCGCGATCTGCCATGGAAACCTCCTCATCTGCGAGCCTTATGCCCACCGCCGGCCGTCGATCGTGCACTCTCGCACCCCCTATAACTTTAGTTCACTTTGATGTGGACGCGCGCTTGAGCTTGCGCCAGCAGCAAGCATTCACAGGAGCAGGCAGCTACAATGAAGGCGTGCTGATTATTCTCGTCATTGGATGATGTTTTATGGAACAACTCTCGCAATCGGGCTCGCGCGGTCGACGCCGCACGGGCAACGAGCCGGCGCCGCACGAACGCGTGAAGGGCGAACGCCGTGCCAACGAACCGCGACGCACCGCGAGCCCCCATCGCGCTTCTGCCAACAACGCGGGCCGCGCCAACACTCCCGCCGCGGAGCAGACGCCTGCTCGCCCCAAGTCCCGCTACATCCCTGCACTCGACGGTCTGCGTACGCTCGCCGTCGTCGCGGTGGTGCTCTATCACCTCAACCTCACGTGGGCTCAGGGCGGCCTGCTCGGCGTCACGATCTTCTTTGTGCTTTCGGGCTATCTGATCACGCGTTTGCTGCTCAACGAAGTCGCTAAGACCGGCCGCATCGACCTTAAGAGCTTCTGGATTCGCCGCATCCGTCGCCTGGTCCCTGCCGTGGTAACGGTAGTGTTCGTGACCTGCGCGCTGTGCACCATCTTCAACCACGTGATGCTCACCAAGATGCGCCCCGACATCCTGCCGTCGCTGCTGTTCTTCAACAACTGGTGGCAGATTGCCCAAAACGTCTCGTACTTCAATGCTCTGGGCGACCCCTCACCGCTCACGCACTTTTGGTCGCTTGCCATCGAGGAACAGTTCTACCTGATTTGGCCGCCACTGCTGTTTGCCATGGTATCTATGCATGTGAGCAAGCCCAACACGCGCCGCGTGGTTCTGGGCCTTGCCGCGGTATCTGCCCTAGCCATGATGGTGCTTTACAACCCTGCCGCCGACCCCAGCCGCGTGTACTACGGCACCGACACCCGCGTGTTCTCGCTGCTGCTGGGCGCCTGGATGGCCTTTATCCCCGATCGCGACCTGGCGCCGGTGCGTCTCGCTCGTCGTTTGGGGCTCAATCGCCTGGCTGGCGCCGCCAAGCACGGCAAGAACGCCGAGGGCAAGCCTGGCGAGAAGGCCGACGAATCAGCCGAGACCGCCCCGGCACAGCCGAGCGCCCTCGTGCGCTTTTGGTCCTCGCCCGCATCCATCGATGCGCTGGGCGTCGTGGGTCTGGTTGGCCTTGCTGCCATGGTCGTGCTCACCAACGGCTACACTCCGTTCCAGTATCGCGGAGGCACGCTGCTGTGCTCAATCCTCACGCTCATGGTTATTGCCGCCTGCGTGCAGCCCCAGGGAATGGTTGCCCGCGCGCTGTCCGCCGAGCCGCTCGTGTGGATTGGCAAGCGCTCGTACAGCATCTACCTGTGGCACTATCCGCTGCTGTTGCTCATGAACCCGGTCGCCAACATCAACGATACGCCCTGGTGGCAGTACATTTTGCAGGTGCTGTTGGTGGTCGCCGTGGCCGAATGCTCATATCGCTTTATCGAGACACCGTTTAGAAAGGGCGCCTTCGGTCGCACCGTCGCCGAATTCCGCGATGGCACCACCACGCCCGCCAACTGGGCACGCGCACACGTCCCCGTCTGCGCAGCCTGCGCTGTCGTGTTGGTCGTTGCACTGGGCGGCCTGATCTTTGTGCCCGAGACGTCTGCGCTGAGCGGCGAGGGCGCCGAGGTTCTGAACAAGGAAGCCAAAAACACCGCGCCCACCGACCAGCAGGCGGCCGACGACACCGACAAGGACAACGACGGCTTCCCCGATGGCTCCTACGACCTGTTGATGATCGGTGACTCCGTGTCGCTGCGTGCCGTGGACACCTTTGACGGCGTGTTCCCGCACAGCCATATCGATGCCGAAAAGGGCCGCCAGTTCGATGCGGGCCGTGCGACATTTGAGGGCTATCTCCAACAGAACCTTGCCGGCAAGATCGTGGTCTTTGCGCTGGGCACCAACGGCTTGGTAACCGACGACCAGATCGACGCCATCATGGCCGATGCAGGAGATAAGCGTATTGTGGTGTTTGTGAACACGCGCAGCCCGCAGCCGTGGGTTGGCTCTACTAACCAGGCCATCGCCAACGCCGCTACGCGCTACAAGAACGTGCGCGTTATCGACTGGTACGGATACAGTACCAACCGCAACGACCTGTTCGATGGCGATGGCACGCACCTATCGACCACTGGCGTGACTGAGTACCTCAACTTGATCCACGACGCAGTCAAGAAGGACCTGCCCGTGCATCCTGAGGATCACGTCAACGATCCGCAACCGGCAGCCGTCAAGTCTGCCACCGACGCGCTCGTCAATGCGCTCGCTCTCAAGCCGCACAAGCTGAGCACCGACAAGTAGTCCGCAGCAAACAACCCAAAATCACTCTTTTCGAGCCGGCCCCAAGAGGTCGCGGGCAAAAAACAGGCCGCAGCCCATCGCTGCGGCCTGTTCGGAAGCAAAAGTGGGCGTTAAGCGCTGTAGCCCATCGCTTGCAGCACAAACATGACGACCGTCAGCGCCGTAATCACGCCGATTGTCGCCCAAGTGAGCACGTTCCATACGCGGCCGTTGCGGTTGGCGCCCATAATGTGACGATCGGCGGCAATAACCACCTGGAACACCAAAACCACGGGCAACAGCACGCCGTTGATGACCTGCGAGGTCATCATAATCTGGAACAGGTCGACGCCGGGCATGAGCACCAGCACGGCAGAGATGCCGATGATGGCCGTAATGATGCCGCGATAGACCGGGGCCTCGTCCCAGCTGCGATCGGCACCGCGCTCCCAGCCAAATGCCTCGCAGATGGCGCTGGACGTAACGCCTGGCAGCACACAGGCGGCCAAGAAGCTCGCCGCGACTAGGCCCGAAGCAAACAGCACCGTGGACCACTGGCCCGCGATAGGCTCCAATGCGCGGGCGGCATCGGCAGCGTCGCTAATCTGAATGCCCGCGGGGAACAGTACCGTACCGGTCGTGATGATAATAAAGCCAGCAATGACATCGGCGGCGATCGAGCCGCTCACGGTGTCGATACGCTGCAACACGATATCGTCCTCGCCCGCATTCTTATCGACCACGTTGTTCTGCGCCAAGAAAATCATCCACGGCGCGATGGTGGTACCGATCGTTGCGACCACAAGCGACACGTAGCTGGGGTCATTTTGGATGTTGGGCACAACCAGGTCGACCGCCACCTCGCCCCAGCTGGGACCGGCCATAAATGCAGCGACAATGTAGGTCACAAACACGCAGCTCACCAGCAGCAGAATCTTCTCGATGCGCTGGAAGCTGCCCGACATGGTAAGCATCCAAACCAGCAGCGCCACCAGCGGCACCGAGATGCTCGCCGGCACACCAAAGAGGGCAAGGCCGCTCGCGATACCCGCAAACTCCGAAATGGTCACGGCCGTATTGGCGATCAGCAGCGCCGCCATGGCCAGCACGCTCCTGCGCACGCCAAAGCGCTCGCGAATGAGCGAGGCCAAGCCCTTGCCTGTGACGCAGCCACAACGCGCCGCAGTCTCCTGTGTCACGATAAGCAGCACGGTCATGACAGGAAGCATCCACAGCATCTTGTAGCCATAGCTGGCACCGGCGCTGGAATACGTGGCGATGCCGCCGGCGTCATTACCCGAAAGCGCCGCCAGAAGGCCAGGGCCCATGGCGCCAAAGATGGCCGCGATGGTCAGCTTTTGCTTGGTGCTCGCCTTTTGCTTCGTGTTTTGCACGCGACCACCTACCCCATGACCGACATGGTGAGCAGCACTGCGGCGATGCAGTACGCCACGCATGAAATCATGACGGCAATGACGTTCATGGCGGTACCCGACGTATTGAGGTCGTGCTCGTCACGCCAGAACAGTACCATCAGGTAAATCACGGCGCTCATGTTGCCAATCAGACAAACGATGGCCGCGATGTTAAAGCAGCCGGTAAAGAGCTGTTCTTCAAACATGGGCGCGTCGAGGAACGCAGCGGTGCGCACCAGCTGGGCGCACAGGTAGGTCACGAGCGACAGAATCAGGCCCATGCCCGTGCTCTGGAAGAAGAACCCCAGATACGGCTTGGGCTCATCGTCATGGCCGTCGTACTCCAGGAAGTAATTCTTGACGAACGACACCATGCGCGAGGCAGCCAGCAACACGAGCGGCATGGCGCACATGGGGAACACCACCAGATGCGCGGAGCCCAGCGCCGTCCCCAGCACTGTTGCCATGATGCACGAGGCAATGCCCCACACGACAACCCAGTACTGGCGATGCACAAACCAGCTGAGCACATTCGTCGAGTCGTCGGACGCGCTATCGCCCGAGCCGACACCTGCGATCTGCAGGTCCTCCTGGTGCTCCTCGGCGATAACGTCCATGGCGTCGTCAAAGGTCACGATACCCAAGATGTGGCGGTTCTCGTCGCAAACAGGAATGGCAACCAGGTCGTACTTGGTCATCTCGTCCGTTACGTCTTCCTGGTCATCGTCGGGCGACACATAAACCAGGTCGCGATAGGCCAGCTGGCCCAGCGTGGCGTCGCGGTCGGCTACGATAAGCGTGCGTAGCGAAAGCACGCCGGTGAGCATGCCGCTCGGGTCCTCGGTATAGACGTAATAGACGCTCTCGAAGTCCTCGTCGAGCTTGCGGATCGCCTCGATGGCGTCGGCGACCGTCGCCGTGGCAGGCAGGGAGACAAACTCCGAGGTCATGATGCGACCGGCGGTGTTGTCCTCATAGCCCAGCAGGTTACGAATCGCCTTCTCCTCCTGAACGCCCATCAGGCGCAAAAGCTTCTCGGCCTTCTCGTAATCGAGCTCGTCGATCAGGTCGGCGGCATCGTCCGGGTCCATCATGGCCAGCATCGACGATGCGTCCGTATCGGACAGGCCCTCGAGCATCTCGGTCATAAGTTCGTCGTCATCGAACTCCGAGATGGCCTCGGCGGCCTGGGCGGTGTCGAGCTGCGCGAACACCTGCGCACGCAGGCGCGGGTCGAGCTGCTCGATAATGTCGGCAATGTCGGCAGGGTGCAGCTCGCCGAGCGTCTTGTGCGACACCGACAGCTGGATGTTTTTAGTCGAACGGTCGAGCAGGTCCATGTAGGACCAGGCGATGATGTCCTCGCCGAGCGGTTTGCCCAGGTGCTTCATAAAGCTCTCGACAACATGCTCGAGTGCGGGGCTGATCGCGCGCAGTAGACCGCGGGCACCAACTTCGGCACCCAGCAGACGCAGCTGATTTTCGCCCGACATGGAAAACTTGATGTCGTTTACGCGCACGACTTTCATGCCCTGCGTGTCGACAATCTGCTTGTTGAGCACGTCACGGGCGAGCAAGAGTTCGGTCGGCTGCAGGTACGAAAAACGGATTTCGGTGGCCGGCGACTTAAGGTGCACACCCGTCTCGTCGATACGGTCGACCCATTTGCGCCAGCTGATCATAAACGGCGTCTTGCCGGGTCCGCGGAACGCGAGCGACGTCACGTGCGGAAAAACTTCGCCGGTAGCAATGCCAAAATCGTTCACAACGCCGAGCTTTTCGCCATCGACGTCCAAGACCGGCAGTTTGAGCATCTCACTCAGATAATTCACTGGTGCTCCCCATCATTATCCCTTCGGACTGCGGCCATGCCGGCACGCCGTCCGTGGACTTTTAGATATGTATACGCATGCGCGGGCGGCACGCCGCTCGGCGCTCACACCCCGTGCATGCGCAAGAAGCACCTGCAAGGGGTCATCGACTGTATGGTCGAGGTTTGGATTTCACCTGCAACCTTTCTCTTGACCCTTGTTATCCGCAGTAACTATAGCATCAGCATCGCGCCGTGGCGCCAAATTTATGCTCCAAACATCGCAGGCATACCAAACGCTGACGCATCCGTGACATAGTCATTGGGGACATTCTTAAATGACTAGTCTGTGGTGTCATCATCTTCGGCGAGCTGGGGGAACACGGCGTTTTTGGGCATGGTGACCTTCGTCAGCGAGGTGAGCTTTTTGCTCAGCGATGTATCCGTCTTGACCAGATCGCTCAATGTCACGATTTTGTAGCCGTCGGCAATAAGCCCATCGATAATCTGCGGCAGTGCCTCGAGTGTCTGCTCGGCATATTCATCGTTATCGGTCAGCAGCACAATGTTGCCCGGCGTCACCGAATCGAGCACCGTCGAGACCTGCTCGTCGGCACCGTTGAGCAGCCAGTCGCCCGAATCGATATTCCACGAGACCACGGCAGACACCAGGTCCATCGCATCAATCCAGTTTTGCTCGTCAAAGGCTGCGTAGGGAGCACGCAAAAGCATCGTCGACGTTCCGGTCGCGGACTTGATCGCCTCGGTGCCCTTCGAAACCTGCTCGCGCACTGCATCGCGATCCTTGCCCTTGAGCGATTCGTCGCTGCAACTGTTGGAGCCGACCTCGCAGCCGGCATCGACAATCGCCTTGGCAGTAGCGGGCGAGGCCTCGGCCGCATCGCCCGACAGGAAGAACGTCGCGGTGACGCCTTTTTTCTTGAGCACCTGCAAAATCTGTTTGGTGGCACCGCTCGGGCCCTCATCAAACGTCAGCGCCACGTACTTTTCGTTGCCCTTGGGCGCCACGCTCGCGCACTCGACCACACAATCGGTAGCGGGCACGACCTCGCCGCGGTCCTGTGTCTTGCCCGACTGCTCGCCGACCCACACCTCGGAGCGACCCTGGATACCCCACGTCTTAACGTACTCGATGGCACCCGTGCCCTCGACCTTGAGCTTGGGCTCGATAACCGTCGCCTGGACCTCGTGCTTCTCGTACGTGTCGCGGCCGTTTTTGACCGTCACCTTCTCGCCGCCCGTAAGCTCGCGGCTTTTCCACTTGCCCTGTTTTATGCGCTTGCCGTCCACCTTTACCGACAGCTTTTCGCCGCCATGGCGGGTCAGCACGCTGTCGTCAACGGCCAGCAGGTCCCCAGCGTCGTAGGTATCGGTCAGCTCCTGGTCGTCGATGAGATTTTGCAGCGTAGAGCCGACGCGCACCGCAGTCTCCTGGCCGTTGAGGACGACATCCACGCTGCGGTTGACGTAACCCACGACGGCAGCGATAAACAGCACGAGTGCGCAGCCCACGGCGATGAGCGCATAGGGCAGGCGAGACGAACGACGGGGCGTGCGGCTGTTGCCGATGCGAGCGCTGCGGTCGCTAAAGCCGCGGCTATGGTTGAGATACATCGCGCCGGGCTTACGGTGACGTTTGCGCTGACCGCTGGGCAGCTGCCCCAGATCGCGGCGCGCCGTCGGACGCGCGCCTGGGCGTCCGTGTGAATATGATCCGTTTTGGCGCATGTGCCCTCCCCCATAAACGCAGCAAGCCGGAGCAACAGGTCTCCGGCTCGCCTTCCATCATTTGGTACGTCGCTATTTACTAGCTTTCGACGAGCCCCCGCTCGCCTTTTGGTATTCGTCCTTAAAGGCCTTGAACATACCGCGCGTCTTGCCGAGCTGCTTGCCCAGCGCGCGACTGCCCTTGTCCACGGCGACCGAACCCTTGTCATCGAGCACCTTGGCGCCCTTCTTGACCTTATCGCCCACCACGACGCTTGCCTCGGCAGCCTTTGCGGCGGCACCGCCCGAATACCCGAGCGACTTGACCTCGTCTGAAACGATCATCGCGCCGTCCGCATAGCCGCGCAGCATCGTGGGCGGCATCTGCGTGTCGCCCACCAGCACACTCGAGGCAGTGCCAGTGGTCACATAGAACGTCTGCACGATACCCGAACGCGGCTTGAACTCCACATCCGAGCAATAGCCCACGGCATCGCCAGACTCCGTGCGCACGTCCATGCCAACCCAGATAATGCAATCGTCCAGGTTGATGTCGAGACGCTTGGCCGCAGCGGCATCGTAGGTGCCCTTGACGTCGTCAACCGCGATGGCGCCCTCGTAGACGCCAATGGCATCGAGCGCCACGAATCGGTCGGGGCGCTCGATCATACCCGCGATATCGGACTGGCGAACCATAAAGCCCACCACGCGCGTGCCGCCCGGGGTAAAGACCGGAAAGTGAATCTTGCCGAGCTTTTTAGGGCTGCGCGGCGTGCCATCTTTTTTGGTGCGCTTATCCTCGGTAGGCTTGCGATAGATCTTGGCGCCGACAAAATCCCCGGCGCGCATTATGCCTCGGTCGAAGGCTCCGCGGCCTCGGCGTCGGCCTCAACGGCGTTTTCGACCACGACATCGGCGGCGGGTGTCACGTTGCCGCCCGAGATGGCGTCGTTGAGCTGCTCTCGCAGCTGGTCCATGCGCTCGCGGGCAAGGTCGACCTTGGCACGCAGGTCATCGGTCTTGGCGTCGACCATCGGGCCAAAATCGTTGACCGCGGCGCGGGCCTCCTCGGCACCGTGCTCGTAGGTGTCGCGCATGTTATCCCAGGCGTCGTTGGCGATATCGGCAGCCATGGCGCGGGTCTCGGCGCCCGAGCGCGGAGCCAGGGCGACGCCGATGATAGCGCCGGCGGCAGCACCGAAGAGCGCACCCGAGATAAAGTTGAAAGTCTTACCCATGTTCATTCCTCTCCTGCGGGCACCTCGGCGCCCACCGTTTGAATGCTGTCCATTATACCCGCAGCACAGCGCTTGCCGTCTTGCTCATCTGCGTACGGTAAAGGCGCAGGTACATGATGGTGATAAGCGAGTGAGCCTACTCCTGCGGCACGGCCGGCATGGCCACCGTAGCGGCCGGGTCTTCGCCGGCGCCGTCAACGAGCGGCAACGTTCCCTCGTGCGCGGGGGCAACCGAAGCCGTCGCCGCGCCACCGTAGACGGCAGCGGGGGCCTCATGGCTCTCGGCGGTCGCGCCCTCGGTATCGATTGCCTCCTGCGGCTCGTCGTCAAAGCTCGGGACGCCCTGGGGCTCCGCGGACTCGGGCTCGACGGTCTCCTCGGCAGGGGCCTCGTCGACAAGCTCGGCGGCAGGCTCGGCAGGCGCCTCGCCCTCGGTCGCGTCCCCGGCCTCGCCCTCGGCGTTCGCGGCGTCTACGGCCTCGTGCGGGTCCTTACCCTCGGCCTCGGCGCGCATGCCCAGCACCAGGTTGCGCAGGCCCGTGACCGTACCGTCCACATCGGGAGCGGGCTGGTCGGCATGCAGATAGGCCCAATCCATCATAAAGGTCGCCGAAGACAGCGCGCCGATGGCCAGCGCGTCATCGGGACACGAAAGCTCGACCTCAAAGACACGCTCATCGTGCTCGCTTACGCGGGTGCGGCCGCACGAAATGCTGCCAGCGAGACCGGTCTCGTTCATGAGCTCGACCGTCACGTGCTCCAGCAGATGGCAAAGCTCGGTCTGGCCCATGCAGTCCTGGAACTCGCGACCGGAATCGCCCAGGCACAGATGCTTGGCAATCGCAGGTACCAGGTAGTACACGCGCGCCGTGGCCTCGATGTCCTCCGAGGTCATAAGCGGCATGCCGGGGTTCACCAGCACGTGCGCGCAGATCTTGTCCTCGCTGACGGTGACCTTAAGGATGTTGAACAGGCCTGCCATAACTCTCCCCTACTCTTCCTTGCCCTACTCGTCGCCGTCGTGCGGGTCCGCAGAGCCCGTACCCGGCGCCGTCGGCTTATCCGCCGAAGACTCGGAATCCTTCTTATCGGTTTCGGCCGGAGCAATCACGCGAATGAGCGAGATGCGCTGGCCACGCATCGACTGTACCTTGAACTTGTACCCCGCGACCTCAAACACCTCTCCGATGTCGGGCACCGAGTCGCAAAGCTCCAAAATCCAGCCGGCGATGGTCTCATAATCATCGCTTTCCTCGAGCGGCCAACCAAGGTCAATCGCGTCATCGCACGAAAAACGCCCATCGACAAGCCACTCGCGGCGCGAAAGGCGCGTGAGGTACTTGTTGTCGGGGTCAAACTCGTCCTCGATCTCGCCCACGATCTCCTCGACGATGTCCTCGATGGTGATGATGCCGGCCGTGCCACCGTACTCGTCCACGACCACTACGATCTGGTCGTGCGAGGTCTGCATCTCGGACAGCAGCGGCAGGATGTCCTTGGTGTCGGGCACAAAGGTGGCGTCGCGCAAAAAGTCGGCGATGGGCTGGTCGCCCTTGCCGTCGAGCGAAGGCTGGATCAGGTCCTTGATGTGCGCGATGCCCACGACGTTGTCGGGATCCTCGTGATAGACGGGGATGCGGCTAAAGCCGGTCTGGCGCATGGCGGACAGCACGTCGGCGACCGTCTCGTCGTCCTCGCACATGGTGGTGTCCACGCGCGGCACCATGACCTCGCGGGCAACGGTGTCGCCCAGGTCGAAGATCTCGTGGATCATGCGCTTTTCCTCGTCGAGTAGATCGTCCTGCTCCGAGACCATGTATTTGATCTCTTCCTCCGAGACGTTTTGGCGGTCGTCGGCGCTCTTGATGCGCAGGATACGGGCCAGGCCGTCGGAGCAGGCACCGGTCAGCCACACGAGCGGGCGGGCGATCTTTTGGAACACGGAGAGCGGTCCCACGACCTGCTTGGATACGCCTTCGGCATTAGCCAGGCCGATGCGCTTGGGCACGAGCTCGCCGATCACGATTGACACAAAAGCGACGGCGACGGTGATGATGACCGGCGCCAGGCCGCGCGCGATGGCGGAAAGCGGCGCGATGCCAAAGCTCATGAGCCACGTGGCAAGCGGGTCGGACAGGCTCGTCGAGGCGACGGCGGACGAGGCAAAGCCCACGAGCGTGATGGCGACCTGGATGGTGGCGAGCAGCTGATCGGAATCGGCGGCCAGCTTAATGGCGCGCTCGGCGCGTTTGTCGCCTTCCTCGGCCTCGTGCTCCAGCACAGCGCGCTTTGCCGTGGTGAGCGCCATCTCGGACATAGAGAAGTAGCCGTTGATGAGGGTCAAAACGAGGGTGGTGATAAGGGAGATGGTTATGTCCATCGGGAGTTTCTCGAACCTCCAAGATTCGGGACGTTAGGGTAAAACGTTGGTGGCGGATACGGCAATTGCGCCGGCACCCAAACGAGGACGCGGGCGCGCAGGCATGGTCGCTAGATTACGAAGAGGATCACCGCCATGAACTGGAAGATGCTGCCGGCGAGCACCCACAGGTGAAACACGCTGTGCAGATAGCGTACGTTTTTGGCGATATAGAACGGCACGCCCGCGGTGTAGCACACGCCGCCGACGGCGAGCAGGGCAAGTGCCACGGGGTTGAGCAGCGACACGAGCTCGGGCAGCTTAAAGACAACGAGCCAGCCCATCAGCAGGTAGACCAGGCCGCTTACCCAGTGCGGTTGACGCTCACGCATAAAGCACTCGAGGGCGATGCCGATAATGGCGATGGCCCATACGGCAAAGAACAGCGCAGAACCGCCGTCGTTTGCGAGCGTGATGAGGCAAAACGGCGTATAGCTGCCGGCTATGAGCAGGTAGATGCAGCTGTGGTCGATGATGCGAAACACGCGCTTGACGCGCGCGGGTTGAATCGCGTGGTAGAGCGTGGAGGCCAGATATTCGAGAATAATGCTGACGCCATAGACAATCGCCGCGGCCATGTGGGCCGGGCCTCCGCCGCGCAGGGCAGCGAATACGATCAGGAGCACCAGGCCCGCGATACCCAGCAGGCAGCCGACACCATGGGTGACGGAGTTCATGATCTCCTCGCCCACCGTGTAGTGTGGAACGGCCGCGGTCTTGGGTCGCGGCTTAGAACTGTCGCTCGAATCGGACATGCCGGTTACATCCTCCAACGTAAAGAGTTCTCAACACTATATCAAAGCGTCTAGGTACGTGCGAAATTTGCACCACACGTGACCCTTTGTTTACCCATTCTTTGTCTGTTGACGCATCAACGGCGAACGTCCATAATGCGCTTGCATTAAATGTTGATGTATTAACATCTTATAGGAGAATACCGCATGGCTCAAAACGCACGTTCCCATCGAAAGCTCAAGATAGCCGGCATCGTTGCACTGGTGGTTGTCGTTGCGCTGCTCGGATTTGCCGGCAACTTTCTGTTTGACTTCGCGCTGAATCCCCAAGCGCCGTACACCATGAAGATGATGCAGGATAGCAAGAACGACAAAGAAGGTGAGCAGCCGGATGCCGAGGACACCGAAGCGCGGGCATGGTTTAAAGAGAATCGCGAGAGCAGCAGCCTTACCGCAAATGACGGAACCGAGCTCGCCGCTTGGTATTTTGCCGCCTCGGAGAACACCCACGATTACGCCGTCTGCCTGCATGGATATACCAATGAGCCCATCGGCATGGCCCGATACGCCAAGCGCTTCCACGACCGCGGCATGAACGTGCTCGCGCCTGCCGCCCGCGCCCACGAGCGCTCCGGCGGCGACTATATCGGCATGGGCTGGCCCGAACGCCTCGATGTCGTCGCATGGATTGGGCGGATCGTTCAGGCTGACCCCGAGGCGCGCATCCTGGTCTTTGGCGAGTCGATGGGTGCGGCAACCGCCATGAACGTCGCGGGGGAATCTCTACCCGCAAATGTAAAATGCATTATCGAGGACTGCGGCTATACGAGTGTTTGGGACGAGTTTTCTCTGCAGCTCAAGGACGTGTTCGGCCTGCCCAGCTTTCCCTTGCTCGATGTAGCAAACTTGGTGTGCAACGTGCGCGCGGGCTACGACTTTCATAAGGCGAGCAGTGTAGAGCAACTCAAACACGCGACGGTTCCCATGCTGTTTATCCACGGCGACAAGGACACCTTTGTGCCGTACGACATGCTCGACCAAAACTACGACGCGTGCGCCAGCAAGGTCAAGCAAAAGCTCACCATCCATGGCGCCGCCCACGCCAAGAGTGCGCAAGTTGACCCCGAGCTCTACTGGAACACGGTCGATGACTTCCTCGACGAGTATTTTTAGGCAAAAAGCAACGTCTGGGGTTTTGTTGCCAAAAAACGTCGTGTACTCGGCGGTCTCGAAATTTGCCGCATACTTCCGGAAAGCCGCCCGCGAGAGCTGTGCTCGCGGGCGGCCTTTGCTAACGTTGCGCTACAAAAGCGCTTGATATGTCCAATAGATAGGTGCTATTTGACCTCGATGAGCTCGTACTCGCTCGTGCCTAGGCCGATCTTCTCGGCATGCGCAATGCAGGTGCGCCAGTCGGTGTCGGGATGCGTGATGCAGAAGGGGTCCTTGGCCTGCTCGCCCTCCAGATGCTCGTGGTTATGCTCCATCTTGGCCGCGCTATCGGTGAGCTCGGTGTTGGGCAGCGGCTCGGATGCCATGACGGCATCGGCGCAGGCCTGGTCGAGGGCGACCGGGTCGAAGCTCGCGAACATGCCGATATCGTTGACGATAGGCGTGTCGTTTTCGGGATGGCAATCGCAGTTGGGGCTAATGTCCATGGCGAGCGAAATGTGGAAGCTCGGGCGGCCGTCGACGACGGCCTTGGTGTACTCGGCGATCTTGCAGTTGAGCACGTCGGCCGCGGCGTCATGGCCGGGCTTGATGGCGTCCTGGTTGCACACGCCGATGCAGCGGCCGCAGCCCACGCAGCGATCATGGTCGATAGCGGCAACGTGAACCGTACGGGTGTTGCCGTTGGCGAGCTCGCGCTCACGGGTGTCGTCAAACGAGATAGCGCTGTGCGCACAGACCTTTTCGCAGGCACGGCAGCCAATACAGTGCTCGGTCGCGACGTTCGGCTTGCCGGCGGCATGCTGCTCCATCTTGCCGGCGCGGCTGCCGCCGCCCATGCCCAGGTTCTTCATGGCGCCGCCAAAGCCGGCCTGCTCATGGCCTTTAAAGTGCGTGAGGCTGATCACAATATCGGCATCCATGAGTGCCCGACCGATCTTGGCCTCGCGCACGTACTCGCCGCCCTCGACCGGGATGAGCGCCTCGTCGGTACCCTTGAGGCCGTCGGCGATGATGATCTGGCAACCCGTGGCATACGGGGTAAAGCCGTTCTGATAGGCGGTATCGATGTGCTCGAGCGCGTTTTTGCGGCTACCGACATAGAGCGTGTTGCAGTCGGTGAGGAAGGGCTTGCCACCCAGCTCCTTCACGACATCCGCGACGGCGCGGGCGTAGTTGGGACGCAAAAAGCTCAGGTTGCCCAGCTCGCCAAAGTGAATCTTGATGGCAACGAACTTGTTCTCAAAGTCGATCTGCTCGATACCGGCGTGACGTATGAGGCGCTTGAGCTTGTCGAGCTGGCTCTCGCGAGCATGCGTGCGCAGGTTGGTGAAGTACACCTTAGCGGGTGCTGCGGGTGCAGTTGCGGTCATAGATCTATCCCCTCGGTCTATATGGCGTTACAGACATAGAGGATGGTACCAGTTAAAGTAGAGTTAAAGTCAAGTACGGCACCTAGTCATTGGGGACGTTCTCAAACGACTACTCTTGGACTTTAAGGGCTTCGGCCAGGCTCACGCGCTTGATAGAGCGCGTGTGTAGCAGCGCCACGACCAGATAGGTTGCAAAGCCGATTCCTGCGCACGCCGCCATGGACCACCAGGGCACATAAATCTCGATATTGCCGTTGTAGGCGAGCAACATCGAGCGGAAGATGGCCGTGAGCGAGCCAATAATGACCGGCAGGCTCAGAACGAGCGACGCTGCCACGCACAGCGTGATCGAGCGGATGTACAGATGCGAGATCTCGCCATCGCGATAGCCAAAGACTTTCATGTAGCTGATCGAACGGGCGCTGTGGTCGATCACAGCCTTGGTCAACAGGTACATAAACAGCAGGAAGATAAACACCGCGAGCCCGACCATCATGCCGATCATTTTGCTCATCATGCCGATGAACTGGTCGCCCACGGCGCGCATATCGTCGGGCGTGGTGTCGCCGGCAAAGTAACGAGCATCGAGGTCGAGCTTCTCATCGCTCGCATAGCCGTTGAAGTAGGCGGCGTCGTTGCCGAACAGCTCGTTAAAGTCGTCGATACTCATATAGATATTCATGTCCGACTTGGAGCCCCAGGTACAGTCCTTGCCCGCGTACTCAAGGGAATAATGCTCGCCCTCGTACTTGTCGTCGAGCGTGACCTTCTGGCCCTCGCTCCAGCCAAACTTATCGAGCAAACCGCCGCCAAAGACGACGCGCCCATCGCCGACGTTGAGGTCTTTCCAATAGCGCGAATCGGATGAGATGCCGTAGACGGAAATCGTCTCCTGCCCATTTCCATCGCCGCGGTCGTATTGCAGCTGGTAAACGGCGTATTTCTCGGCCTGTGCGATTGCGCCCGCGCCGTTGTCGGTCGTATTGACCGGGTGGATATCATCGTTGTCAGTGTCGATCTTAGAGGCCTTGTCAATTAGGTCGACAGCCTCATCGCGGTTGCAGCCGAGGGCATCGGCAAGATCGTCAAGGCGCGCGTAGAGCGCATCCTTCTTGTCCTGGACCTTGGCAAGCGCGTCCTGCGCTGCGGTCAGGCTCTCGGCAGACGGAGATGCGGTCGCGGCATCGGCTGCCGCCTGCGCCGCATCGGCCGCGTCGTCAAGCTCGTCATCGGCATCCCGGACGGCGGAAAGCAGCGCGCCGTCAACCGATTGCAAGCGCTCGAGTGCCGACCACTGCTCACGCTCCTCGGCGGTGCCCTCGAGCTCCAGCGGAGCCTTGAGCGTGTACTGGTGCTCGGCGACCAGGCTCGTCTCGAGGTTGTCCGCATAGTGCGTCATCGTGGGCAGGATCGCCAGGCCAAAGAGCAGCAGCAGCGAGGCAAACGCAATGCCCACGAAGAGCGTGGCGAAGTTGCCCAGATTGCGCAGGAAGATACGCAGGCGGAAGCGGGAAACAAAACCCATGCGCTCCGGCAGTTGCATACCACGCTTGGTACCCGACTTGCCGCTCGCTTCGTGACGAAGGAACTGCAACGGCGTCTTGCCCATTTTGCGAAGCAGACCCACCAGCGTGATGAGGATGAGCGCGGCGGCGGGAACCACGGCGCACTTCACAAAGATCTCCCAGCTCCAGTACACCTGGAAGGGCGGCAGGCTGTACGACCCGTAATAGAGGCCGCGCATGGGCTCGGTAAAGAACGCAACGCCGAGCGCCGTGCCCAAAAGCGCCGCGACTACGCCCACGATGGCGGGAAGTGCCAGGTAGTGCAGCACGATCTCGCGTCGACGATAGCCGCTGGCGAGCAGCGTGCCGATGATGGCGCTCTCCTCCTCGATGGTGGCGTCGGTAAGGACCACAAAGACAAACGCCATGATCACGATGATGATGTCGAGCAGCGTCATCCACATCATGGA
Organism: uncultured Collinsella sp.; assembly: GCA_958427145.1. Classification (GTDB taxonomy): domain Bacteria; phylum Actinomycetota; class Coriobacteriia; order Coriobacteriales; family Coriobacteriaceae; genus Collinsella. The sequence continues at coordinate 23,270 of CAUAAZ010000015.1, read as the reverse complement.
GTCGCCGTCCACGTCGTCGCGCGCATAGCCAATGCCCTGGTTGGAATCGGCGTCGATGAGGTCATCCACGCGTGCATCGGCATCGGTCAGCGCCTTGACCATATCCTGCTCCGCATCGATGCGATCCGCGGTGGGGAGGTCGCGATCGGCAAAGGTGAAGGAGTAGGTGTAGGCGGGTGCGCCACCGGCATCCTCGAGCGCGGCAAAGCCGGCATCGGTGACCTCGGCCACGCCATAGGTGATGGTGTTCACCGTAAAGTCCGAATTGTTGAGGAACAGCGCCTGGCTATCGGGCTGGGTCATGATGCCGCAAATGGTGTAGGTGCGGCCCTCAAGCTCGACCTTATCGCCCACGGCGAGGTCGTTGTTGGTGGCGAAGACACGGTCGATGGCCACCTCATCGTCCGCCTTGGGCTGCCTGCCTTCGCAGTAGGACGCGATATCGACCTTGGTGCGGTGCGCATAGGTGCGCAGCGTGCGCTTGGTGCCGTCGTCGCCGGCGGTCTTTTTGATGATGGCGTCGATGGAGAAATTCTTGTAGAACGTGACGCCGCCGACGTCGTCGGCTGCATCCTCGGCGGCCCTGAGTTGATCGTCGGTAGCCTCGAAGGAGGTGGTCACGCGGCCGTCCTCAATCGTGTACGCATCGCGCATGTCGTCGATAAGGCAGCCGATGGAATGCGCCGCGAGCAAAAAGCCCGAGGTAAGGGCGATGCTTCCACACATAAGCAAAAAGATGCCCAGGTACTTGCCGATATTGCGGCGCAGCTCGCGCGGGAGACGTTTTGCGAGAGGTGTCATGGCGCCACCTACCAATCGAGCTCGGCGGCGGACACGGGCGACTCGTTGAGCTCATCCTCGACGATGCGCCCGTCGCGCAGGCGCAGCACGCGATTGGCCATGCGCGCGATGGCGGCATTGTGCGTGACGATGATGATGGTGCAGCCGTACTCGTGATTGACATCCCCCATGAGCTGCAGGATTTCCTTGGACGTCTTATAGTCGAGCGCGCCCGTGGGCTCGTCGCACAGCAGCAGGCCCGGGTTTTTGACGAGTGCGCGGCCGATGGCGCAGCGCTGCTGCTGGCCACCCGAAACCTGGCGTGGGAACTTGTTGCGATGCTCGTAGAGGCCCAGCGAGCGTAGCAGGTCGTCAGTGTTGAGCGGCTTTTTGGACAGGTGTGCCGTGACCTCGATGTTTTCCTTGATGGTGAGATCGGGCACCAGGTTATAAAACTGGAAGACAAAGCCCAGCTCACGGCGGCGATACTCGCCCAGGTCGCCGGCGTTGAGCGTGGTGAGGTCGCAGCCGTCCACCAGAATAGAGCCGGCGTCGGCATCCTCCAGGCCGCCGATCAGGTTAAGAAAGGTCGACTTACCCGAGCCCGAGGGCCCCAACATGACGCAGATCTCTCCGCGGTTGATGGACGTGTCGATGCCGTCGAGCACCGTCAGGCATGCATCTCCATCGCCGTAGTGCTTTTTGAGATTCTTAACCTGGACGTAGGCTTCCTGCGTTGCCATGCTATCCCCCATTGTTAGCCTTGTACTACTTTATAGCGTAATAGTAAACCTTGGCGAACTATTTTTGGGCGAGAGCGGGGATTTGTTTCAAGACTAGTCGTTGGGGACGCTCTTAAATGACTAGGTGGCTAGGCGCGGGATTTGGCGCGTGCGAGGGCGAAGCCTGCGGCGGCGATGGCCACGGCAAAGAGCACCGTGACGCCTAGGTCGCAGGCGATGTCCCCCAGCACGGCAGACGTCAGGTCCGAGGCAAGCGCCTTGCCGATCGCGTCGTTCACCCAAAACGTCGGCACAAAATGCGCCATGGTCTGCACGGCCGAACCCATGAGCGACAGCGGCATCCAGGCGCCGCCCAAAAACGTCATGAGCATGCCAAGCAAGTTGCCCACACCGTTGAGCAGCTCCTCGCGCGCACCCAGGCTCGAAAGGGCAAAGCCAACGGCCAGCGGCGTGCACGCCAGGGCAAACGTCGCCGCCAGCGCCAGACATACACGGCCCACGCCGACCTCGGCGACCGCGCCGGCAAAGCCCACGACGCCCATCATGCTCGACACAACCCAGATGCAGACGGTGATCACGGCGGCGGCCGCAAACACGGCAAGCGAACGCTGGCGCCCGGGGATTGGACCGGCATCCATGCGACGTACGCGCTCAGGCTCGTTCATGCCCGAGAACACCAGCCCCACCGACACGATGACCGACGAGATAATCGCGTACGCGCCAAAGTTGAAGTACGACTCGAGCGTGGCGGCGGCTGTCGAGTCAACCTTGACCTGCTCGATCTGGACCTCGGCACGCTTCGCGGCCGCATGCTCGGCGGCCTTGGCAACGTCGCCGCTAGAGGCGGCGGGCTCAAGTGCGGCTGCAGCGCCCGCGAGCGAGATCAAGCGCGAGGCCTCGGCAGACGAAAGCGCCGCCGCCATGGTGCCGGCACCGTAGGTCACATCGAGCTTGGGCAGGGACTCCCCCGCGCGGGCGGCTGCAACGAGGTCGTCCTCAAACCCCTCCGGGATAAAGAACACGCAGTCGGCACTGCCCTTGGCGCTGTTGCTCTTGGAGAGCGCGTCCGCAAGATCGTACGTATCGTCGCCGACGCCCGTGACCAGCTCAAAGCGCGAACCCAGATGCTTGGTAAGCGCACGCGAAAGGTCGCTGTCGTCGCGGTCGACCACGATCACGTTGGCATCGTAGGGCTTGTACTCGGTGAGCTGCGACGAGTTCCAGCTCACCGATGCCGCGATAAACACACCCATGAGCGAGATGAACACCGTGTAGATAAGCAGGTAGAACGGGTGCGCGAGCGCCATGCGAAGTGCGGTCTTAAAGGTGCTCATAGCGGCTCCTTCCAAAGATCAGCGTGGCGGCGGCAACGAACAGCAGCGCCATAAGGACCAGTGCGCCGGCGCGAACGGCAAAGGGGCCCAGGTCCTCAAAGAAATACAGGCGGTTGAACATGTCGCAGATAAGCTTGACGGGGTTGAGCCAGCACTCGGCCGGGCAGGCGCGGGCGACGTCGTCGGCAAGCGCCATCGCCGGCTCGCCGTAGAGGCCGGCGAACAGGGCGCACGTGGTGGCAAAGCCCGTGAGGATGCCCGACTTGGACGCCTTGCCGCCCTTAACGGGAAGCGTGCCCACAAAGAGTCCCAGGCCCGTGGCGGCAAGCGCGGAAGCGGCGGCGCCCACGAGGCACAGCCCCTCGCGCCCGCCAAAGTCGATGCCCACGACTAGGCGCACGTAGCCGATCGCGATCGCCATCGAAGCAAAGGAGACCAGCCACGAGCCCACAAAAATACCGGCCAGCGACGCCGTCTTGGAAAGACCGCCCACGCAGCGGCGCGCCCCAAGGCCCGACAGATTGGGCTGCAAATCGACGACGCTCAAGGCGGCAAACTCGGCAGACATCATCGCAACCAGGCCAAAGAGCGCGTAGTAGTAGATGACCGTGCCATCGGGCGTGGTGCGCGTCAGGCTTACGCGGCGGGTGCCGCCCTCGAGCGACAGGGCGCGCGCAACCGCCTCCGGATCGGCAAGGGCAGCCGGGTTGTCCTGGGAAATCTGGCGCATGAGCTCGGCATTTTGCGTATACGAGCTTGCCACCGTCTCCAGGATGCTGCGATCGGTGAGCACCGACGAGGCACGCGAGCCGTCATAGCTCGAAAGCAGTGTGAGCTTGGGCGTGCCCGCGGCATCGACCGTGTAGATGCCCGCGACCTCGCCGGCCTTGAGCGCACGGTTCGCGACGGTCACATCCTCGCACTCGTGGATCTCGAGCAGTTGGTCGTCGCCTTCCTTGGCAAGCGATGTCGCCACATCCTTAAAGGTCGAGGCGTCCCAGGCCTCATCCACTACGACGGCCACCGGCACCGGGTCGACCGTGCCGTCGGAGCTCAGATTCGCAAACATAAACATGAACATCGTGGAAAGCGCGACGGGAAAGATCGCGCCCCAGACCCACGTGCTCGGCCGACGCAGCAGCGTCTTGACCGTAATGATAATGGTGTTGAACATGGCTGCCCCCTAGTCGCGCAGCTCGCGGCCGGTGATCTCGAGGAACACGTCGTTGAGGGTCGGCGGCTCGCTCCACACGCGGCCGAGCGCCACGTCGGCAGCGCGCAGCGTGTCGAGGATGTCCACCAGGTTGTGCGGGCTCGCCTCGCAGGTGCAAACGAGCTCGCCGCCGGAAAGCTCAACCGAAAGCACGTGCTCGAGGGCGCGTAGCCGCTCGACTGTGGCGGGCTCGACGGCGCCGACCTCGACGGTCACGCGCTCGCCCATCTGAATCATGCGTTTGAGCTCGTCGTTGGTGCCCTGCGTCAGCACGCGCCCGCCGTCCATGATCATGATGCGGCTGCAGATCTGCTCGACTTCCTCCATGTAATGGCTGGTATACACCACCGTGGCGCCCTCGTCGCGCAGGCGGCAGATGCCCTCCAGGATGGCGTTGCGGCTCTGTGGGTCGACCGCCACCGTGGGCTCGTCAAAAAAGATGAGCTCGGGCTTGTGCGCAATGCCGCAGGCAATGTTGAGGCGACGCGCCAGGCCGCCCGAGAGCTTACCGGGGCGAAACTTGGCAAAGTCGCCCAGCCCGACAAAGTCGATGGCTTCGTCGACCAGCGCGCGACGGCGCTTGCGGTCGTTGACGTAGAGGCTGCAGAAATAGTCGATGTTCTCGCGCACCGTAAGCTCGTCGAACACCGCCACCTGCTGCGGCACCACGCCGATGCGGCGCTTGAGGTCATAGCGGGCGGGCGTCATGGGTTCGCCGAACAGCTCGATGATGCCTTTGTCGTAGGCAAGCAGCTGCAGAATGCAGTTGATGGACGTGGTCTTGCCCGAGCCGTTGGGGCCCAGCAGGCCAAAGATCTCGCCGGGGGCGATGCTCAGGTTAAAGTGGTCGAGCGCAATAAGGTCATCGTAGCGCTTGACGAGGTTTTCGACGTGGACGATGTCTGTCATGAGGCGGCCCTTCTGTTGATTGCGGCCCGGTACGATTGCATCATCGCAGGAGCCGCCGGCGCGCGCCAGTGAGCTTTGTCACGAGTGCGGAGCTTGGCCGTGCGGCCTGCCGACGTCCCCGCTTTGCCGCGTGGGAGGAATGTCACGGTTGCGCAGGCGGTCCCTCCACCACGCGCGGCTTCGCGTACAATACCCGTATGAACAGGCTTTTCGACAAATCGATCGTGCTGGCGTGCTGTATTGCGGCCGCCATGGGTCTTGCTGTGGACGCTCGCCTGGTCGCGGCGTTTTGCCTTGGCGTTATTGCCACCTCGCTGGCCGAGGTCGTACAGGGAAACCGCGCCCGCCGTGTGAGCGAGGCCGCGAGCTACGCCTGCATCATCGCGGCAGTTTTCGTACCGCCGTTTGTGCCGCTTGCGCCTCTCGCCTTCTACGACATCGCGCGACGCGTGTGCCGAGAGCACGTCTGGGGCGCACTGGGTGCCGGCGCCATCTTTGCCTGCGCGCTCGTCGCATATGCCCACGCCGGCGCGCTTCCCACCCGTGCGCTGCTGTTGACCGCCATCCTTTCAGTCGCCGCCACCTTACTGTCGCTGCGCACCGCCCAGCTGGAGCGCGAGCAGGAACGCATGCGTCGCACCCGTGACGAGCTGCAGGAACGAGCCCTCGCACTCGAGGCGCGCAACCGCGACCTTGCCGACCGCCAGGACTACGAGGTCGAGCTCGCAACGCTCGCCGAGCGCGCCCGCATCGCGCGCGAGATCCACGATAACGTGGGCCACCAGCTCACGCGCGCCTCGCTGCAAACCGAGGCCCTACGCGTGGTCCACGCCAACGAGCCCGGCGTCGCCGCCGACTTCGCTGACGTCAAGCGCACCGTGGACGAAGCACTTCAGCTCGTGCGCTCGAGCGTCCACGCGCTCAACGACAACGCGGCCAATCTCTCCGTACAGCTCGAGCGCATCGTGGAGGGCGCGCGCTCGGACGGCGGCCCGCAGATTGAGCTTGAGGTTTTAACCGAGCATGCACCCGCCAACGTCGCCAACTGCTTTGCGGCGGTCCTGCGCGAGGCGCTCTCCAATACCATGCGCCACGCTTGCGCCCAGACCGTCACCGTACGATGCATGGAGCATCCGTCGTTTTACCAGCTCATCGTTACCGACGATGGCGTGGGCGGGGTCCAAGCAAGCGGCCGCCGTGCCGCGGAGGGCATGGGGCTCGCCTCCATGCGCGAGCGCATCGAGGCGCTTGGCGGCACCTTCACCGCCGGCCCGCGTGCCGGCGCCGGCGGCTGGCGCGTGTTTGCCACCGTTCCCAAACAGCAAGGAGATGAGGGCCGATGAGGCTCATTGTTGTCGACGACGACCGCTTGGTAGTCGATTCGCTCAAGATAATCCTGGGCGCCCAGCCGCAGATCGAGGTGGTGGGCACCGGCGCCGACGGCAACGACGCGGTCGCACTCTACACCGAGCACGCGCCCGACATCGCGCTACTCGATATCCAGATGCCTGGACGCGACGGCCTTTCGGCGGCACGCGAAATCCTCGAGCGCGACCCCACAGCACGCGTGGTGTTCCTGACCACGTTTTCGGATGACGAGTACATTGTGTCGGCGCTCAAACTGGGCGCCCGTGGCTATCTGATCAAGACCGATGTCGCCGCCATTCCGCCAGCACTGGCGCAGGTCATGGACGGCAAACGCGTGCTTGAGGGCAAGGCAATCGAGGATGTTGACTTTGACGGAATGGGTGACAAAGCAGGCACGCCCCACCGGCCCGCGGCCTTTGCCGGCCTGACCGACCGCGAATTCGAAGTCGCCGAGCTCATCGCCCGCGGACTCGACAACAAGGAGATCGCGGCCACCGCCTACATGGGCGAAGGCACCGTGCGAAACCACATCAGCTCAATCTTGGCCAAAATGGGCCTGCGCAACCGCACCCAAATCGCCATCGCCTACCTGCGAGGGTAATCAACCAACGGCCAACCACTTCGGCATGGCAAAATTGCTGCCACCGATTTAATGCTATTTCAAAACTATGCCGGATTACGGGGCTAAACCCGGAAACCCCGTCCATGCTCTCGTTTTCCGCAAAATGACAACTCGTCTACCTGCGGTTTTATTTTCACGAATGTCAGCATGGTTGGGGGTTCGCGACTCAACCCCGTAAACCGGCATAGTTTTGTTCGAGCGGTCCCGCGCGGGCGCCTCCGCGAGCCCCACGGAGCCAAAAATGATCCGTTTCCCCGTTCCCGAGGGATCAATTGGTAGCGCTCGCCACGAAATCGGCCCATCTACTACGTTTGGCTCGATACCCCCGACCATACCCCCGTTTTGAACAAAACCGCAAGCGTTCTACCTGCGGTTTTGTTTTCGCGTTTTTGGCATGGTTGGGGGTAAGGGGCTAAACGTAGTAGATGGGCCGGTTTCGTGGCGCACCCTCCTCCCCCACGCACAAAAATGCCGCCACGGAGGAGGGAGATGCCTCCGTGGCGGCTGGGGGTGGGGCTATGTTCTGGCTCCCCGCCGGCCGCCCAGGGCCTTTTGACCCCGGGCGCCACCAGCATGCCTAGCGCTTACGGATACCCCAGACCAGGGCTCCGACGCCGGCCATGGCGATGACAAATGCCATGAGCAGTGCGGCGGCCTGCTGGTCACCCGTGGTGGGCAGGAAACCCTTGACCGTCTTGACGATGTTCGTCACGGTCTTGGGCGTGCCGGGGTCGGGCGTCGGCACGGGCGTCTCGGGCTTCTTGTACGTGTTGTTGAACACGATACCCTCGACGCTCTTGTCGCCCTTGGTAAAGGCAACGTTCGCCCTGAGGTTGCCCTCGCCGTCGTCGACCACGTTGACGGTCGCGGTAAAGACGGACTTGTCGTAGGTCATACCGGCCTCGTCACCCTTGACCTCGCTGATGGTGTAGACGTACGTACCGGGCTCGTCGTACTCGAGCTTGTCGAAGTTGATCTTGCCGTCAGCGTCGTTGGTGACGGTGGACTCGACGTCCTCGCCAACGAGCTTAAAGCTAAACTCGTCCTTCTTGAGTTCGCGTCCCTCGAGCACCTTGATAGCGCCGATGGAAACCTGCGTAGGCATGGCGTGATACTTGTTGGTAAAGCCAGCCGACTCGGTAGCTCCCTCGAGCTTGTGCGTCGCGGCCAGCGTGCCGTCACCATTGTCGGAGACGGTGGTCACGACGGTGTAGGTCGTGCCGTCATAGGTGACGCCCTTGTACAGGCCGAGCGCGTTGGGGCAAGCCTCGCGCAGCGTGTACGTGTGCGTGCCGGGTGCCTCGTAGCGAATCGGGCTCAGCGTCACGGTGCCGTTAGCGTCGTTGGTGCCGTTAGCGACAACCACGTCGTCCTCGAGCAGCTCAAACGTGAACTCGCCGGCTGCAAGGTCGCGTCCGGTCAGGCGCTTGACTGTCTTGACCTGATCGGTCACGGACGAATCGGTAGGTGCCACGCCGTAGGTGTTGGTAAACGTGAAGGCAGCACCGTCGTCGCCTTCGCGCTTGACGCTCAGATGCCCGGCACCGTCGTCAGACACGGTGTAGGAAACCTTGCGCGTGGCGTTGGTGTCATTGGTCACGCCAGGGGCACTACCGGACTCGGTCACCGTGTAAGTAAAGGTGTGCGAGCGCGGAGCGGTGGGGGCTGCGGGCTCGGGCTCGTCGCTGGGCTCGTCGGCGTTGGCATCGGTGTCGGCCTCTTCAGCCTCTGCCTCGTCGGCCTCGTCTGCCTCGGCCTTGTCGGCCGCATCGGTCGTCACGCCCAGGGCGCGGTTGAGGTCCTCGAGCGTAAAGTGGATCTTGCCAAAGTCCACGTTGCCGGCCGCGTCGTTGGTTGCGGTCGTGCGCTCGGGCATCGGGGCACCCGCCTCGTCAGCGGTCACGGTAAAGGTGAACTTGCCCGCGATGTCAGCCGGGGTCAGGCCCTCGGCTGCCTGGAGCTTCTTGGTGCCGATGAGTGCGGCATCCACGGCCTCGGCGCCGTAGACGTTTTCGAACAAGGGCTCGACGCCACCGTAGTCGACCGTTGCCGTCAGGGTACCGTCACCGTTGTCGACAACGATAACCTTAAAGCCAAAGCTCCACGTTGTAGCGGAAACGCCATTCGGCAGCCCGAATAAATCTTCGTAGGCCGTGTAGTTAATGGTCCAAGCGAGCTTACCGTCCTTGTCGGTACGATGGGCAAGCCCAGCCGCCTCAAGATTGGCAAGCATCTCGGTGTCGTAGTGCAGCGCATCAAAGCTCACATGCCCGCCGATATTGGGCTTGAGGTTTTCGTAACCCACAAGCTCGCCCTGATAGGCAATGCCGAACCAGAACTCGCCGTCGGCCATCGGACGACCGGTCAGGGTCTTGGTGGCGACAACCTGAGCAGCGGTACCACCAGGCGTATTGGTCGTAGCGCTGTAGCTGTTGTGGAACGGAACCAGGGCACTCTCGACCTTGTTCTCACCGCTCTTGTGGACCGTCGTATGCGTACCCTCGGGACCGCCGGAGACGGTCGTCGTGGCGGTAAGCGTACCGGCACCGTCATCGGCGACGGCGATCGTCACGGTACGCACGGCGTCGTCGTAGGTGTAACCGGGCTTGCCGTCATTCTTCTCGGCTACGGTGTACGTGAAGGTCTTGCCGGCGTCAGCCTGCGTAAATTTAACCTCATGACCAGCCAGAATGTCGATCAGTCCGACCGTTGCCTCTGCCGTCGCAGGGGACTTGAAGTTGTTGGCTCCGGGCAGCAGGCCAAGCGCGTTGGCCGAGGCCTCGTCGGCAGGCGTCACGGTAAACGTGAACTGGCCCTCGGTCATGGGGCGGCCGTCCAGATACTTGCTGAGCCACAGACCGCCGGCCGCGGTGTAGTTAAGCTCAGTGCGGTACGTGTTGGTAAAGCGTCCGTTTTCCTTCTTGGTGACATTGGCGGTCAGCTTGCCCTCGCCGTCCTCGGTCACGGTTACTTCGGCGGTCGCGACGTGGGAGTCATACGTCATGCCGACCGTATTACCCGCGTTCTCGCGGATCTCGTACTTGTAGGTTCCGGCAGCCGTGTAGCGAATCTTGCCGAACTTGATGGCGGCAATGCCGTCCTTCGCATCGTGCTTGCTCACGGTTACGGTTGCAGGATCGGGTAGCGGAGCGCCATCGGGGGCGGTAATGGTAAAGCCGAACTCGTCCCCATCCGTCCACTCGCGACCGTCGATGGCCTTGCTCAGGTCAAAGTCGAGGTCTGCATCGGTCGGGGTCACGCTGTAAGTGTTCTTGAAGGTTGCGGTCTTGGCGTCCTTCAGGACATGCTCGGCCTTGAGGGTGCCGTCGCCGTTGTCCGTGATGGTGGTCTCGATGGTGTACTCGGCGTCACTGTAGGTGATGCCCTTGCTGGTGGTTCCGCCGTTGGCCTCGCGCAGCGTGTAGGTGTGCTTGCCGGCCTTGTCGTACTTCACGGCGCCCATCGTGATCTTGCCCTCGGCGTCGTTCTTGCCGGTGGCGACGACCTCGGCGTCCTCGCCCTCGCCCTCGACGAGCTCGAAGGAGAACTCGCCGTCCTTGAGGTCACGGCCGTCCAGGACCTTGGTCGCGACGATCTGGTCGGTGACGCTGGAGCTAGACGGCGTCAGGTTGTAGGTATTCTTAAACTCGGCGGTCTCTGCGCCCTGCAGCTTGTGCGCAGCGCCGAGCGTACCGTCACCGTTGTCGGTGATGGTGGTCACGATGGTATAGGTCTTGCCGTCGTAGGAGATGCCGTTGCTGGTGGTTCCGCCCTTGGCCTCGCGCAGCGTGTAGGTGTGTTCGCCGGCCGCGGTGTACTTCACGGCGCCCATCGTGATCTTGCCGTCGGCGGCATTTGTGCCGGTGGCGACGACCTTGTCGCCCTCGACGAGCTCGAAGGAGAACTCGCCGTCCTTGAGGTCGCGACCGGTCAGGGACTTGGTCGCGGCGATCTTATCGGTGACGCTGAAGCTCTTGGGGGTCAGATTGTAAGCATTCTTGAACTCGATGCTCTTAACGTCCTCGGCGCCCTCCAGCTCATGCGTAGCCACCAGCTGGCCCTTGCCGTTGTCGGCAATGGTCGTCACGATGGTGTAGACCGTGTTGTCGTAGGCAATACCACCGGCGTCGCCCTCAACCTCGTGCAGCGTGTAGGTGTGCTGGCCGATCTCGGTGTACTTGATGGGCTTGAACGTCACCTTACCGTCGACAGTGTTCACAACGGTCTCGATAAGCTCAGAATCCTCGCCCTTAACCTCGCGCAGCTCAAAGCTGAACTCGCCGGCCGTAAGGTCGCGCCCGGTCAGGACCTTGGTAACTGTAATCTGATCGGTGACGCTCGACTCGGCGGGATTGGCGGTATAGGTGTTCTTGAACTCGGCCTCGCCCGAGGTCTTCTTCACGGAAGCCTCGAGCTCGCCCTTCGCGTTGGGCTTCACCGTCACGGTGAACTCTGCAACGTTCTTGCTGTAGGCGATGCCATGGACCGTGGTTCCGGCATACTTCTCGCTAACCTTGTAGACATACGTGCCCGGCTTGTCATAGGCAATCTCGCCAAAGCTAATGTCCGCATGGCCCTTGGTCGCAGTCGCAGTCTTGGACGCAGGCATCGGGGCACTGTTCTCAGACGTCAGGCCAAACTCAAACTTGTCCTCATCCGTCCAGTCGCGACCCTCGAGCACCTTGGTCAGGCCAAAGTCGGCAGTTGCCAACGTTGTCGGCGTGGTATTGAGCGTAAAGCTAATCTTGCCGTTGTTGCCCAGATAAACATTGACCTTCGTCGCGCCGGAAACAACCTTCGTGTTGTTCCACTGGGGATTGATTACGTCGCGTGCGGTGTCAGTCGGGTTTCCGCCCACACGTTCCTTGGTGGTGTGGAGCTGATTGATAAAGGCGAGGCGCGCAGTACCAGCCTTAATCGACCAGTGGTCGCCATCCTTTACTAAAGCGCCTTCAAAGCTTTCAAGCTCGCTTCCCTTAATCGGAATCGAAACGGAATCATCGTACGGCGCACCCGACGAGTTCTGCGCCATAAACTCATCTTTGTACCAATAGGTCTTAGAGCCCGAAGGCTTTTCCGTTGCTAGCTTGGTGCAAGCTGCGTCCGTATAGACGGGCGTTAGCTTTTGGAAGTAGTAGTAGCTGTTCGTAGCAGCAGGCTCAAAACTCGCGACCGTATCGCCCGCATCGTCGCCGGTCCACTTGTTGGCGTAGAAGCTAACGGTATTGGAATCGGCGTCCTTGTGCTCATTGATGTAATCCTGCAGTCCCGGTACGTTATTGGGAGTAAACAGGTTTTTGCGTGCAATAGCCTTTACACTCGATGCATAAGCAACGCGGATAGGCGAGATGGCATCCGTGGAGTCAACCACGAACGTGCCCGCCGACTCGTCAACGGTAAAGCGGCGCAGCGGAATGAGCGATGCGGGAATCTTGACCGTCACGATGTCGCCGCGCCGAGAGTTTTTCTCGTCCGCGCGATCAACCGTAATTACGAGATGGGCGAGCTCGCCATCAAACGTATAGGTATCGATATTGCCATCGGTCGACTTGGTGGCGGCGCCATAGGTCTTGCCGTTGTACTCGGCACCGGTAAAGCTATCGACCTGCATAAAGGCGCCCAGCTCGTCCTCGAATGTGATGTAGCCGGAACCGTTGGGATTGTTGCCCTCGACCTTGGTCGGGAAACCCTTGCCCGACGTAATGGCACTCGAGATGTCCTTAAAGACCTGATCAAGCTCGGCGGCGTTGGTCGCCGACTTGTAGTAGCTAGCACCGGCAACGGGGTTGCCGAAATTGACATTCCACTCCTCAGTTCCAAAAAAGCCATGGCTTACGGACGATGTGGCATCCGGATAGTTACTCGACACGGCATGCATGAATTTATTCTCGTTGCTCGTGCGACTGCTTGTTGGATCGTCGCCCGGCTTCGCACCGTTGAAGATACCGATGGTATAAATGGTCGCCCCGCCACTCTTTATGGTCTTGGCGATATTGATGGCATCCTTAGCAACCTCGGCCTCAAAACCATTAGAACTCGTAGGAGAGCCATCGGTGAAGAACACAACGATCTTCTGGGCGTCTTCACGACCAGCGATGCCCTTGGCCAGGTCCATGCCATAGTCGGCACGAGTAGAGCCAGCAGGCTCGATTGAATTAACCGTGTTCTTGAGGCTCATTGCGCCATCACCCGAGCACGCCGTCAACTTCTGCATCGTCTGCGAGTAGTTGTAGGTGTTGCGGTCGGAGCGGTATGTATCATTACCGACCTTATCGCTCTTCTTACCCGCAAACTTTACGATGGCAACCTGGTGCTGCTTGCTCGCGTCCTTAACGTTCTTGTTTTGCTCGGCAATGGTGTCGATAAAGTGGTTGGCAGCATTCTTGAGCGCAACGATACGCTTGGTAGAATCTCCACCACCCATAGAATCATCCATTGAGCCAGAGGCATCGAGCACCATCACGATGTCGAGCGGCTTGGAAACCAGCGACGTTGTATCGGATGTCGAAGACATCGCCGAAAGCGTGGTCAAAAAGTCCGATTTCCCGTCATCGATTACTTGGACCGTCTTATCCATCCAAATTCGGCCGACGTTTTGCGTCGTGACCTTACTGCCGTCATAGCCGCCCGCCCAGAACTTCCAATGGTTACTGGTGTCGTGGTCGACTACCTTTGTCGCTTCCGGTCCGTCCATTCCGGTGCTGGACCTGGCGTTGGCCTCGGGCAGCATGGCAAATGCTGCAGCCGGCAACACCAACACTACGGCCAGCATCACCGCCAAGAGACCCCTCGTGTACTTACCCATCGCGTCTCCCTTCTCGCGGGCTCAGACCTTGCATCAGCCTAAAGTTACGGAATGAGACACCATTTGAGCAGGTGACACACGTTCCAGATTCGGTTTTGAGCGTGAGACAAATGTCTCACCAAAGTTGAGACACGGGATTTTTGCAGGTAAACGAATGCGAATGAGGACCGGCGGGCATTTTTGCCCCACCGGCCATCATTTCCTCGCTACTCCGGCTTGGCTTCTACCGTGGGAGTCTTGTCCGCTGCGACTGGAGTGCGGGCGGTGTCCATAGTCAGGCAGTGTTTGGGGCAGCTCTCGATGCACTCGCCGCACACCACGCAGGCGTACGGATCGATCGACCAGGTACCGCCCTTGCGATCGACCGCGAGCGCGCCCGCCGGGCAACGACGCGCGCACATCCCGCAGCAGATGCACACGTCCATGTCGTTAACGATATGTCCGCGCAAACGCTCGGGCGCCGCGAGCTTCTCCTGCGGATAGCACACCGTTACCGGCTGCTTGACCATAGAGCCCAAGGCCGTCTTGGCAAATGTCAGCAAACTCATGCCGCGCCTACCTTTCCGTGCAGCTAATGCAGGGGTCGATGGTCAAGATAATCATGGGCACGTTGGCAATGAGCACGCCCTGCAGCGCATGCGTCAGACCCGCCAGGTTTTGCGATGTCGGCGTGCGCACGCGGAAACGGTCCAGGTTCTTGGTGCCGTTGCCGCGCACATAGTAGTACGCCTCGCCGCGCGGCTGCTCAATCACAACCTCGCCGCGCGCGCCGTCGGCCGGCGTAAGCTTGGTACGCCCGCCGATACCGTCATGCGGAATCTTGCCCACAAGCTCCTTGATAATGTCCATGGCCTGCGTAACCTCGGCACAACGCACCTGGCAGCGGGCATAGCAATCGCCATCGGTGGCAACAATCGGCTCAAATGCAGCCAGGTCCGCATAGGCGCCGTCGCCGAACATGCGCACGTCGTAATCCACGCCCGAGGCGCGACCGAACGGACCGACCATCGAAAGCTCCAGCGCGTCCTTCTTGCTGATCACGCCCACACCATGCAGGCGCTCGCCGCAGCTGTCGTCGTCCAAAAAGGTATGCACCAGGGCCTCGTAGTCGGGTCGCATGGCGTCGAGCGTCTGGGCAATGCCCGCCAGCTCGGAGTCCTCAATGTCGTGCTTAAGGCCGCCGATCTCGTTGATCGACAGAATCACGCGACTACCGCACGTACTCTCAAAGATCTTGAGAATCTGCTCGCGCAGGGTCCACGACCGATAGAACAGCGCCTCAAAGCCAAAGGCATCGGCGAGCAGGCCCAGCCACAGCAAATGCGAGTGAATACGCGAGAGCTCGTGCAGAATGGTGCGGATATACTGCACGCGGCCGGGCACCTCGATGTCGAGCATGCGCTCGCAGGCGCTGGCATAACCGTAGCTGTGGCCCACGGCGCAGATGCCGCAGATGCGCTCGGCGATGTAGCCAAACTGGTGCATGTCACGCTTTTCGGTGAGCTTCTCGAGTCCGCGGTGCACAAAGCCGATCTGCGGAATTGCCTCGATGACGCGGTCGTCCTCGATCACCAGGTCCAGATGAAGCGGCTCGGGCAGCACCGGGTGTTGCGGGCCAAACGGAATAACGGAGCGATGTGCCATGGACCTTACGCCTCCTTTTTCTGCTTGTCGCGAGCGGCCTTGGCGGCAAGTGCCGCGCGGACCTTGGCCGCTTTCTCGGGATCCATGGCAGCAAGCTTTGCCTCCAGCTCGGCGGCCTTGAGCGCCGCCTTGGCAGCGGCCTCATCGTGCCGAGCATCGGAGCCGGCAGCCGCAGCGGGCTGGGCAGCGGCGCCCGCGGCATTGCCGGCGCCCGCAGCGCCCTCCCCCGCAGCCGCAGCAGCCGCCTTCTCGGCCGCAGCCTTGCGCGCCTTGGCCTCGGCAGCCGCACGGACCTTCATGGCCTTCTCTCGCGCAGCTTTCACCTCGGGCGTGATAACGCTCATGGGTTCAGCGGTCGAGACCTGGTAGAAAAAGCCCTTAAAGTCAATCTGCATGTCGGTAATGGCAAGCCCAAACAAGTCGTGGGCCTCATTTTCAAACGGGAACACCGCGGGGTAATACGAGCTGATGGACGGAATCTCCTGGTACTGGTCGATGCCCTCAACCACCAGGTTCTCGATCGCATAGCTGCCGTCCTGAGCGATCTGCTCCTGTGCAGCACGAACGTTGATAAACGTATAGACCAAGCGATACGTGCCGTCGTCGACGTTGCGCTCGGCATGCATTTGCACAAAGCGCGCGCCGACGCCCTTGAACGCCTGGACATGCGACAGGAGCTCGTCGATCCCGACGGTAGTATAGATAGCCTTTTGCATTACTCGGCCTCCTTTGCAGCGACGGGCGTCTCAGCAGGTGTGTCGCCAGCGGCGGGCGCGGCGGACTTCCCGGCAGGCGCGTCACCGGCGACGGCCCCAGCCCCGGTCCCCGCAGCCACAAACCCGTCTTCGCCCAGTTCAACGCCACCGTCCCAGGTAGCGGCACCGCCCACGGTAAGCGGGTCGCCGCCGGCGCGCATCACGGCCTCCTTCTGGTCCAGGATGCCGCACGCCTCAACGATGGCATCGATCACCGTCTCGGGGCGAATGGCGCATCCGGGCGCGTACACGTCCACGGGAATCGCGCGGTCCACGCCGCCAATCACGTTGTACGCATCGCGGAACACGCCGCCCGAACACGCGCAGATGCCGCACGCCACCACGCACTTGGGCTCGAGCATCTGGTTGTAGATCTG
Source organism: uncultured Collinsella sp. (assembly GCA_958427145.1). Taxonomy (GTDB): domain Bacteria; phylum Actinomycetota; class Coriobacteriia; order Coriobacteriales; family Coriobacteriaceae; genus Collinsella. The sequence continues at coordinate 6,720 of CAUAAZ010000015.1, read as the reverse complement.
GCGCACGACAGGCAGGTTCTGAGCATTGACCGAGCCCGTCACCAAAAAGATATCCGCATGCTTGGGGTTACCGGTGTTGACCACGCCAAAGCGCTCCGCATCGAACAGCGGCGTGAGCGAGGCCAGCACCTCGATATCGCATCCGTTGCAGCTCGAGCCGTCGTAATGAATAACCCACGGCGAGCGCGACATTTTATGATCCATGGATGCCGCCTCCTAAATAAACACGTCGACGAGGATGGGCATAAGATTGAGCAGGCCAAACACCAGCGCCACGCCCCAGCCGAGCTTAAAGCAGCTGCGCCAGGTGCTGCGTGCGAAGGTGTTATCGATCAGCACCTCGACAAAGTACGTCGCGGCCATAACGACCAGGGCGACCACCCAGCTCACCGGGTTATCCCAAACAAAGAACATGCCCACCCACATCAAAAACAGCACGGTCTCACACCAGTGCATAAGGGTCATCTTGGCCAGCGTGCCGCCGCTCATCTCGGTGGCGACGCCCTGGACGATCTCCTGATGCGCGTGATGCGAGTACGAAAGGTCAAACGGCGACTTGCGCAGCTTGATGGTAAGCACCGCGAGCAACGCGAGGAAAATGGGCGCGCTGTACACGATGATGGGCGCCGACTGCCCCGTCACGGCGATGGAATCAAAGCTGTCGGTGGCAAGGTACAGGCCCACGCTCATCAGCAGAACGGCGGGCTCGTAACTCATAACCTGCAGCAGCTCACGGTCGGCGCCAACCTGGGCAAACGGGCTTTGCGTCGAGGCGGACGCCAGCACCACAAAGATCGCGGCGAGCGTAACCATAAAGGCGCACAACAGCGTGTTGGAACCCGACACAAAGATGCCGCCGCCCACGACGGTGAAGATGAGCGCGCACGCCATATAGGTATCGTCCATGGTGTTTACGCTGGCGGGGGCCTTGCGCAGCAGCTTGGCAACGTCGTAGAAAGGCTGCAGCAGGCGCGGGCCCACGCGGCCCTGCATGCGGGCGGACAGCTTGCGGTCAAGGCCGTCGATCAGGCCGCCCACAAGCGGCGCCAGCAAGGCAAACGCCACGGTACCAATAAATATGCCCACGACACCCGAGCCTTCGAAATACTTGCCGCGCAGCACCGAGGGCGCACTCATGGCAAGTCGCTCGGGCCCAATCCACGCGCAACACAGCAGGGCAAACAAGATAATGCTGCAGCACACGACGCTACCCGCGGGGCCAATACGCTTCTCGCCAAGGGCGTCCTCCGAGTACCAATTGCGCTTTTCGGCCTTCACCTCGTGTCCCATCGAGCCGCGGAAATGGCGATATTTGTCGGTTCCCACGCCCGAAAGATATACGTTTACGTGCGGTTTATTGCTCACGCGGAATGAAGTCAGCAGCACCACGGCGATAAACGCCACGATAACCACCATCAGATACATGGCATCCTTGCCAATAACGTACGGCACGCGGCCAAACACCATGGCCAAGTAAGGCGACACCAGACCGCTCGAGATAACCGGGAACGCCACGCAGCACAGAATCAGCAGCGCGGCGATGGTGTTGAGGGCCATCCATTCGGTCTTATGGACATTGACCTCAACGTTTTGAGCCGTGGGGTCGACGCCCGAAAGCTTGGCAAGCCACTTGCCCCAGAAGAAGAACGTCGCGGCCGAGCCAAAGGCCAGCACCATGATCATGAGCACGTTGCCGGTCTGCGCAAACGCCACCAGGGCGCCCCACTTGGACACGAGCATGCCAAACGGCGCCACAAACATACCCATGATGCCCAGCATCATCAGGCGCGTCAGGTGCGGCATGCGGCTGAACATACCGTCCATGTCCTCGATATTGCGGCTGCCGATATGATGCTCGGCCGTGCCCACGCACAGGAACAGCAGCGACTTGGCTACCGTGTGGAACAGGATTAGGAAGATGGCCGCCCATACGGCCTCGGGTGCGCCGACGCCCAAGCAGGCACTGATGAGGCCCAAGTTGGAAATGGTGGAGTACGCGAGCACGCGTTTGGCGTTGCTCTGCGAAATGGCCATGAGGGCAGCGAGCAAAAACGTGATGGCACCCACACTCGTGACCATAAAGCCGGTCACGGGATAGATGGCATAGAGCGGGCTCAGCTTGACCATCAGGAACACGCCGGCCTTGACCATGGTGGACGAGTGCAGCAGGGCGCTCGTGGGCGTGGGGGCAACCATGGCACCCAACAGCCACGTGTGGAACGGCATCTGTGCGGCCTTGGTGAGTGCGGCGAGCGACAACAGAACGACCGGCATCACCAGCAGCGCGGATTGCGCGGTTCCGGCGCCGGAAAGCTCGATCATGCCCGAGATGGTCAGCGGCATGCCGTTGACGTGCAGGAACATAAGGCCCGCCAAAAACGCAATGCCGCCCAGCATGTTGAGGATGATCTGGGTAAAGGCGTTTTTGATGGCCTCAGGCGTGCGCGTATAGCCAATCATAAGGAACGAGCACACGGTGGTGATTTCCCAGCCGCAGAACAGCCACTCCAGGTTGTCGCTCGTCACGATGACGAACATGGCCGAGAGGAACAGGAACATAAGCGCCAGGAACTGCGGGCGTCGGTCGGGCGCGGTCTGCCCGCGCAGCGCAGCCTCGTGCTCGTCATGGGCCTGGAAGTCCTTCATATAACCCAAGGCATACACGCAGATCAGGCTGCCGACAATGCCGACGGCGAGCACCATGATCACACTCATGTAGTCTAGGTAGAGCGGCGTTGCGGTGACGGCCTCGGCCGCAGGCAACGTCATGGTCGCGAAGGCAATCGAGCCCGCCAGCTGCACCACGCCGAGCACACCGGTAAGCGCGTTCCTATATTTGAACGCGTTGTACAGGATGACGGCGCACAGAATTACGTCGATGACGGAGCTGGTGATCGAGAGCACATGCGAGGTGCCGGGGGCAACCTCAAAGCTCTGCGGACCCGTACCAAAAAACATGACGGCGACTACAACTGTCACCGCCATGATAATGCCGGAGCCTATGAGCCCCACCGCATCGCGAGCTCGGTCACCGCGCGCGAGCAGCATGCCCAGCGCCGGTACCAGCGGAAACAGGGTAAGGAAATACAGTAGCGTCATACCATCGCTCCCCCATGCAAAAACGCTGCAATTGTTTAACGTTATAGCTCAATTGAGGAGTGGCGGCGGCGGGTTTTCGGTCAACTGGGGAGTTTTATACGTTCGGGGCAAGGAGTCTGTCCGCATTGGAGTAGAAGAGTGACGTTTCCTTACCGCAGCGATGGGCGCGCGGGCACTGCGCGCGGTTTATTGGCCACTTTGGAGGATGTCCCGATAGGCACGCGACGATCCGAAAAGTTGTCTCGGCAAGAAAAATGCGCCCCCGTGGGCGCACCATCCCGCTCGCTATTCCGCCTTTTTAACGCGCGGTTTACGGCCTCGCGGCTTATCAACCAGAGCGGCCTCGCCGCCATTGCGATACAGACGACACCAGGCCTTGACCGAAGACTCACTGGGGATCTGATGTTTGATCATAGCTTCGCGCACCGTTAGGCCATTTTCCAAGCGATCTTTAACCACGGCAAGCTTAACGTCAAACGAATACGTGTGGTGATGAGAGCCCGCATTAAGAACGGCGTCGGCGCCACCCACGGCATACGCGCGGGCCCACTGTCGAGCTGTGGCCTGGGGGATGCCAAGCTCTGCGGCGAGAGCGCGATGACCGACCCCCTCTTGGAGGATCTCGACGGCGCGCTGCCTAATCTCGGGCGCATGCGTGCGAGTCCTTGCTGCTTCTGACATACCTGCCACTTCTACTTTTTAGCCATAAACACTAATTTGCTACCTTACGTGCAAGTTAGATAGTAGCATTTTACTGTTTACACGCAGCAGTTAATTGCAAATCGCACCGCAGGAATTTGCATATTTGCCACCGATATACCGCATTTCCATAGCATTTCCTTAGCATTTGTTTATGCAGGTAACACGTATGTGCAACTAGAAGAGTTTTTAACCGACAAAATTGGTGTCTAATTACCTCTTTGATGTAATACTGTTAAATATTGACCCCTCCTCAAAAAGAGGTCGTCCGCGCAAGCGGACATTTCCATACCTCTCCATGCCAAAAGTCACCCCGGCGAAAGATCAACCGGGTTGGGCCCGCCCTCACAGACCCAACCCGGTCGTTTTCGCCGGGACGCAGTCGGGCGAGGCGAATCCGTGCTGCCGCCCCGCCTGGCCGCGAAGTTAACTACAACTCGTTGGCCGCGTGATACGCCGTGCGAATGGCGCTCGCAATGTCGGCGGTGCGCTCGCCTGAGCAGTCGCCCACGCAAGCCACGGGCACCGTCACGCCGTCCAGGTCAAACGCGTTGGCCTTGGAGCCCACGGCCATCACCACGTAATCGCAGGAGATCTTCACCGGCTCCTCGGCGCCATCCTCGGTAGTGTAAACAGCCTCCACGCCCTCGTCGGTAATAGCGGCCAGGCGGGTCTTAACATGCTGCTCCACGTTGTGCTCGGCAAAGTCGCTCATAATCAGCGGCAGAATGGTCTCGGACTCGCCCGCGGCAATCTTGTCGAGCATCTCCACGATCGCTACCTCGCAGCCGTGCTGCAGCAGGTACTCGGCAGTCTCGGTGCCCACCAGGCCACCGCCAATGACGGCGACGCGGCCCGTAAGCTCCACCTTGCCGGCCAGCACGTCCCAGCTCGAGACGACCTTGTCCGAATCGGCACCCGGAACGGGAATGACCACGTCGTGTGCGCCCACGGCCACAATCGCGGCGTCGGCGGCGTTGAGGTCCTCAGCGGTAGCGACGTGGTTGAGCTCAACCTTCACACCCAGGCCAGGCAGAATTTTCTCGTAGTACTCGACCGAGCGCATGATCTCGTTCTTGCGAGGAGGCGCGGCTGCCAGCACAATCTGGCCGCCCAGATGATCGCTCGCCTCGTAGACGGTCACATCGTAGCCGCGCTTGGCCGCCACGCGCGCGGCCTCCAGGCCGGCAATACCGCCGCCCACCACGGCGATTTTCTTGTCGCCCTCACCCGGCTTGATGGCGATGGTCGCCTCGTCGCCGTTCTCGGCATTAAGCACGCACGAGATGTACTTGCGGTTTTGAATCGCATCGACGCAGCCCTTGTTGCAGTTGAGGCACTCGCGAATGGGTTCGCCCGTGGCGGCTTTCAACGCAATGTCGGGATCGCACATGAGCGAGCGGCCATAGGCGATGATGTCGGCCGCGCCGTCTTCCAGAATCTTCTCGCCGGCCTCGACCGAGACCACGCGGCCGACGGTGGCCACCGGCACGGAGACCAGGGCCTTGACGCGCTCGGCCACGGGTAACGTCCAGTTGTAGGGCATGGCACCCATGGGCGGAATGGTGTCGCCCATGTTGCCGGTGTGGTTTGCCTGCGCGACCTGGATCATATCGATGCCCGCGTCCTCGAGCAGCTTGGCAAACTCGCAGGCCTCGTCGGGCTGCAGGCCGCCCTTGCCGCGCGGCGTGCCGTCGGGGTTCTCCATGATCACGGGGAGCTTGTACTCCACCATCAGCTCCGGCGCGGCCTCCTTAATGGCAGCGACGACCTCCAGCGCATAGCGAACGCGGTTCTCGAACGAGCCACCGTACTCGTCGGTACGCTTGTTGAGGATTGCCGAGCACAGCGAACCCACCAGACGGTCGCCGTGGACCTCGATGGCGTCGATGCCGGCCTGCTGCGCGCGGGCGGCCGAGGCGGCGATGGCCTCCTTGATCTGGGTGAGCTGCTCCACGCTCGCCTCGTTCACAAAGTGCTGCATGTCGTGATGCAGTTTGGCGTAAGCCTGCTTGCGAATCTCGTTGGACTCGGCCATCTTGGCGGCAAAGGTCTCCTCGTCGCCGGCGGCCTTGGCCTCCTGCGCGGCCTTGGCGGCAGCCATGGAGCCCATGACCATGCGGCCGACGCCGGGCACGTCGTACTCGGGGTGGAACAGCTGCAGCGCGATCTTGGCGCCGTGCTTGTGGACGGTGTCGGCCAGCGCCTTAAACGTGGGGATCTGGGCGTCGGACGCCAGCTTGGGCGTGGGGCTCGCGGTCATGACGGGAGCAACGTCGCCGATGACGATGTAGCTCGCGCCGCCACGGGCCAGGCGCTCGTAAAAAGCCAGGCTGCGCTCGCCGATGGAACCGTCACGCTCCTCGTAGCCGGTGGTCAGCGGCGAGAACATAATGCGGTTCTTGAGCTCAAGGGGGCCAACCGTAATGGGCTGGAGCAGCTTGGATGCAGGTGCGGTCATGGACATTCCTCTCTTGTAGGCGCGGCGGCGATGATGCCGCGTAGTTGTTTAGAGGATATGGCATGGGAATACAGCAACACAACGAAAATCGGCGGATAGCAGGTGGCGGCAGGTGGATGGGGGTGGGACGGCCCGTCAGTTTGCCTCAATCTGTAACATCTACTCGGCAAAACCGGGTCTTACTGTTACAGATCGAGACAAACCAAACCCGCCTGCTAGAAAATCTAAATCTGTAACAACAACTCGGCAAAATCCGTCCCTCGTGTTACAGATTTAGACAAACGCGACCCAACCCACCGGTATATCTCGATCTGTAACACCTAGACGCCCAAATCGGGTCTAGATGTTACAGATTGAGATTTTGTTTAAGAGGCCGAGAATTGGACCGAAAACACGGTTCCGGAGTAATCAGAACCACCCTTAAAAAGGGTGGTTTGCTCTTAGGGTATAACCCACGGGCC
>CAUAAZ010000014.1 GCA_958427145.1 uncultured Collinsella sp. | reverse complement strand
CGTAGCGGGTGGTTTAAAGCTGGCCGCTGCGCGGCCAGCAGACTAAAGTCTTGAACAAAAAAGCTCGCCGGCTAGGCCGACGAGCTGCAAGTTCTTGGTCGCGGGGGCAGGATTTGAACCTACGACCTCCGGGTTATGAGCCCGGCGAGCTACCAGACTGCTCCACCCCGCAATGTCTGGGCGCCTCATGTGCGCAAGAAAGAATATTACGCGGGAGTTCGGTAAACGGCAAGGAAAATCTCGTAGAGCATAATTCCTTCATATTTAAACCCCTCAGCCATATCACCGTAAACGAATCGCAGCCGAGCGGCGTCGGCGGCGCGTATACAATGGTGCGCGTCCTTTTACGCCGACACCTGGAGTAGACATGCTGCTCGCTATCGATATGGGAAATACGCAGACGGCCATGGGCCTGTTTGACGGAGACGAGCTGGTGCAGTCGTGGCGTATGCCCACCGACCGCTCCTATACCGCCGACGAGATCCATGTGCGCCTGATGGGTTTCTTTAAGATGTACGGCCTTTCGCTCAACGCGGTCGATGCGATCGCCTTTGCTGGCGTGGTGCCGCAACTCTCGCGTGAGTGGCACGCCGTAGCCGACCGCATCGCGGCGGACGCCATCGTCATCGGACCGCAGACGGCGGCCGTGACCAAGCTGCGGGCGGCGCGCCCCCAGGCCGTTGGTGCCGACCGCATCGCCAACGCCGTCGCTGCCGAGACCTTCTACGGCGCGCCGGCGATCGTGGTGGACTTTGGCACCGCGACCAATATCGACGTCATTGATGAGGACGGCTATTACATTGGCGGAGCGATTGCGCCGGGCATCCGTATCTCCATGGACGCGCTTGCTGCCCGTGCCGCCAAGCTCGCCAGCGTGCCGCTCGAGGCGCCCGAGCACGCCATCGGCCGTGACACCGAGGAATGCATCAAGGTCGGCGCCGTAACGGGCGCCGCCGCCATGGCCGAGGGCCTGGTCGCGCGCATGAAGCGAGAGCTGGGCCGCGAGGATGCCACCGTTATCGCCACGGGCGGTCTCGCCAGCATCGTCGCCGATTCGACCGATGCCTTCGACGTGGTCGACGGACAGCTCACCATCAAGGGTATCTGCGAAATCTACCGCCGCATGCAGGAGCTGGGATAGGACAGGGGCTTAAGTCGAGCACGAGCGCGAGCGGCGAACTAGGCAACGCATCGGCCCTATTCCTCAAAATCGAAAGATTTTCAGTTTTGAGGAATAGGGCTTTCTGCTAGGCCTCGTCGCACAGCCACCTCGCCAGGTCCACGATCTGCACCCCATTGCGGTCCGTGGCCTCGTGATGCGTGCGGGCGAGAATCATCTTGGGGTACGCGTCGCCAATGCTCAGCAGTGGTGAAATCTCGCGTTCAAATGTCTTATCCGAGCTGATGTCGTCGCTCACCTGAATGTAGAGCTTCTCGCTTCGCTTGATTGCTACAAAGTCTATTTCCTTTTTATAGAGCACGCCGACGTATACCTCGTATCCGCGGCGCAGCAGCTCGATTGCCACCATGTTCTCGTATACGCGTCCCCAATCCATATCACGTGTACCGAGCAGCGCGTATTTGAACGCGTGGTCTGCCAGGTAATACTTCTCGCCGCTCTTAAGGTATTTTTTGCCGTGGATGTCGTACCGACGAACTTTATAGAAGGCAAACGCATCGCACAGGTACCCCATGTACGTGCCGACCGTCTTGTTCGTTATCTTTAGCCCATCCGCGTTCAAAATATCCGTAATGTTACGTGCCGACGTTATGTTGGATACGTTGTCCATCATGTAATCGGCAATGCGCAGCAGCGCCGATTCGTTTCTCACGTTATGCCGCTGCACGATATCTCTCACGATGAGCGTTTTGAAGACATTGGAGAGATATTGATAACGCTGCTCCTGCAGTGGATAAGGGTAGGAGCCGGACATACCGCCGGTTCTCGCGTACTCATCGAAGTCGCGGTCGACCTCGCCCTCGTCGCCATAGAGTCGATACTCCTCAAACGAGAATGGGAAAACCTCGATCTCAAACGTACGCCCCGTAAAGAGCGTCGACAGATCGCTCGACAGCAAAAAGGCATTCGATCCGGTAATGAATATGTCGTACTGCTCGGATGCGTGGAGGCTGTTGATCGCACGCTCAAAACCGTCGCACATCTGAACTTCATCGATAAGCAGAAAGTTTTGTTTGCCGGACACTCGATGCTCTTTTACATAGGCGAGCAGCGCGTGATACTCGAGCAGATTCTCGAACTCATCGAGGTTGTAGTTGATATGGATGACATTCGAATTGGACAGATTTGCCTCCACGTAATCGCGGAGGGCCTCGAGCAATTTTGATTTACCGCTACGACGGATGCCCGTGATGACCTTGATGTCCGGCACGCCAATAAGGCTCGTCAACGTGTCCATATATGACGTTCTATTGATGAGTTTCATTGGGGCCTCCTCGCGGTCTTTTATCGCTATTCCTCAAAATTGAAAAATTTTCAGTTTTGAGGAATAGGCTCTATAGCGAATATACCTCGCGAAAGACCGAGCTGCCTTAATCCTATTCCTCAAAAACGAAAATTTTTCAGTTTTGAGGAATAGGGCGCTGGCAACCCATTCCCCAGATAGGCGAAACCCTCCCCGGCACAGGCCGAGGAGGGTCTTGTTGTCATGTCTATCTTTGAGCGCGAGCGCCCCGCGCTACAGCCCGCGAATTCGTACAGCCTCGGGCGGAAACTCCTGCTCGCCGGCATCGGTCTTGATGGTCGCGCGGCCCCAGATGTCCAGGCCCGCAAACACACCGACCGCAAGCGGCAAACCGTTGGGCGACACCGCCGCAACTTGGCGGCCCAGCAGTGGCACCATGTCAAAGTACTCGCCCAGCACGGGAGCCAGCGGCCCCGCGGCGCCTTGCGGCGTGTTGGCAACAACCGCCCAGGCGTCCACGCGGGCCAGCATGGCGGCGGCCAGCGCCTCGACCAGCGCTTCGTCGGCCATATCTACACCGAGCTCGCTCAGCGCCGAACGCTCAATATCCACCGTCACAGCGGCAAACATGCCCGCAGCACCGGCACCGCCGTTCACGGCAACACGCGCGAGCGACGTCTCAAACGCGGGCGCGCCGCACACGATGTCACTCGGCCACTGGATGCCCACCTTACCGGCAAGGCCCAACCCCGGCGTCGAAGCCGTGCCCACAAGTGCGTCCATCATGCCCATAGCCGCCACAAACGGCAGGCCGTGGAAGGCATGCATGTTCACATCGGGGCGCACGACCAGCGAAAACATCAGCGATGCATCGCCCGCGCTCCACGCGCACCAGCCCGCGGACATGCCCTCGCGGCCCGCGTCGCGCGCCGCGTCGAGCTCGGTGCCAGCGGCAACAGCATTCATCTCGATCATCTACATACGCCCCAATTCGCCCACGATATGGCCCACGCGGTCCTCGGGCTCCTTGACCTCGACGCCGTTGTAGCGGAAGAACCGCGCCGGGTCGTGCATCAAGTCCTCGAGCGGCACCAGCACAAAATCGCGTTCGCCGATCAGCGGATGCGGCAGGCGCAGCTTTTTGCCGCCGTGGGTCTCGCCGTCCATCCACAGCAGGTCCAGGTCGATGGTGCGCGGACCGTTGGCCTTGGCCTTTTTGGAGCGGTCGCGCCCCAGCTCGGCCTCGATCTTCATGAGCTCGTCGAGCAGCACCAGCGGCGCAAGCTCGGTCTTGATCTCGATGACGGCGTTGGCAAACGCGTCCTGGCGCGTCTCGTAGGCCGGCTCGCTCTCGTAGATCTTGGAGGAGTTGGACACGCAGGTGAGCGGAATCTCGGCGATCATCTCGCGTGCGGCGCGGATGTTGTCGCAGCGATGCCCCAGGTTGGAGCCCACGGCCACAAACGCGCGGCGCGGCTGTGGCTTGGCAACCGCCCAGTAGCCGTTCAGGAACTGCGCAAAACCCGCGGCGTCGTGCACGCGCACGATGTTGGCACCGGCCTGGATGGCGCCCAGGCACACGCCAAACGTGGCGGCATCGCGCTCGGCGGCCTCGGTCACGCCCGAGACGGCGCCCACAAAGCGCTTGCGCGACACGGCGCACATGAGCGGATAGCCCAGTGACGCCATCTTGGCAGTCTCGCGCTGGATGACGATGTCCTCGTTAGCCGACTTACCAAAGCCCGGGCCAGGATCGATGCAGATGCGGTCGCGCGACACGCCGGCATGGATGAGCGTGCGGGCCTGGTCGGACAGAAAGCCCATGACGCGGCGCATGATGGGCGCCGAATCGGGCAGGGTGAAGCGGCGGAGCTGCGAGGTGGGCACATAGGCTTCCTCGCGGCGGGCGCTGCGGCGCATCATGGCGGCCAGGCGGTCATTGGACTCCGATGCGGCCTCGGTGGCCTCGGGCGCAGCCTCGGGCGCGGGCGCAACGGTCTCGGCGGCAGCGGCCTGCTCGGCGGCCGGCGTCTCCTGCCCCAGCTCGGTTGCAGACTCGGACGTGGGCTCCGGTTCGCCAAACGGCAACGAGGGCTGCACCACGCCGCCCGGAAGCTTGGCCTCAACCTTGGGCTCACCCAGCAACTTGCCGCGACGGCGGCGAGCCGGCTTCTCAGCCTCACGCGCGGCCTCGGCAGCCGCCTCGCGCGCCTTCTCGGCAACAAACGCCGCTGCCGAGGTATCGAGCTGCACCGTTGCGTGCGTGCGTGCGGGCGCGGCGACCTCGCCGGCATGCATCACGATGACGCCGCAGGTGCTCGTCTTAACAAACTCGACCATCTTGGGATCGGTGAAGCCGGTCACGTCGTTGACGATCGAGGCGCCGCAGCGCACGGCCGCCTTGGCAACCGCCACATGACGCGTGTCGATCGAGACGATGGCGCCCTCTTTGGCCAGCGCGCGCACCACGGGCAGCACGCGGCGAGCCTCCTCGTCGGGGTTGACCGGGGTAAAGCCAGGGCGCGTGGACTCGCCGCCCACATCGATGATGTCGGCACCGGCGTCGAGCATCGCCAGGCCGTACTCGATGGCGGCATCCGGGTCGAAGTGCTCCCCGCCATCGCTAAACGAATCGGGCGTCACGTTGAGGACGCCCATGATGCGCGGACGGTCAAAGCTGAGCTCGTACTTTCCGCACCGCCATGTCTTGCTGTCGTTCGCCATGAACATCCTCCTAAAATGCCCACGCCACCGAGCTTGGGGAGCTGGCGGCGGGGTCGCTTTGCACTCAGTCTTTCTATTGTATCCGCGCGCGCGGGCTAGAACGCAAACGCGGCCGCGATGTCGCAAGAAATCAGCAGGTCGGCATTTGCATCCTGATCGGTGGGAGCAAGGTTGCATATGGCCAGCGTATCGCCGGTAAAGTATCGCGTAAGGCCTGCCGCCGGATACACCACGAGCGAGGTCCCGCCCACAATGAGGGCATCGGCCGCGGCGATGGCGGCAACGGCGCCGGTCAGCACATGCTCATCGAGCGGCTCCTCGTAGAGCACTACATCGGGCTTGATGCGGCCGCCGCACGCGGGGCACGCAGGCACGCCCGCGGCATCCTCGTGCTCGCGCGAGCAAATCCACTCGGCGCTATAGACCGCGCCGCACGACTGGCAAATGTTGCGATGGACCGATCCGTGCAGCTCGAACACGCGCTGTGAGCCGGCCATCTGATGCAGGCCGTCGATATTTTGCGTCACCACGGCATTTAGCTTGCCGGCGCGCTCCAGCTCGGCCAGCTTGGTGTGGCAGCGGTTGGGCTTGGCGCCAAGCGCGATCATCTTGGTGCGGTAGAAGTCGAAGAACTCGGCCGGATGCGCCTCGTAAAAGCTATGCGAGAGCATGGTCTCGGGCGGGTAGGCAAACTGCTGGTGATGCAGACCGTCCACGCTGCGGAAATCGGGGATGCCACTCGCCGTGGAAACGCCCGCGCCGCCAAAGAAGACCACGCGCTTGTGGGCACCGAACAGCTCCGCCAGCGCGGCGGAGGCCTGCTTGGGATCCGTTATTGCCTGCGTCATATGAGTCCTCCGTCCTTGTTGGTCGGGCAGCGTCGGGCGACGTCCCAGCATGCGGCCTTTGGGTCAGCACGCGCGGAGCCCACCACCGCCCCTGTTGCGCTAATCTTAAGCCTGCCAACCCCGTCGAAAGGACACCATGCCTCAGACTTACACTTTCGCCTCGTGGAACGTCAACGGCCTGCGCGCCGTGCTCAAAAAGGACCCGAGCTTTATCCAGATCGCGCAAGAACTCGACGTCGACATCCTGGCGCTGCAGGAGACCAAGCTGCAGGAGGGGCAGGTCGATATCGACCTGCCCGGCTATCATCAAACCTGGAGCTATGCCGAGCGCAAAGGCTATTCGGGCACCGCAGTCTTTAGCCGCCAGGAACCGCTGCGCGTGCTACGCGCCGACGCGCTGCTACCCTACGCCGGCGAGGGCGAGGCGGCCGAGCTCGTCGCCCAGGCCGCAACCGAGGGCCGCGTCTGCGCGCTCGAGTTCGACAAGTTTTGGTTCGTGGATGTCTACACGCCCAACGCCCAAAATGAGCTCGCGCGCATCGATGTGCGCATGGCCTGGGACGATGCCTATCGCGGCTTTTTGGGCGCGCTTGAACGCGAGACCGGCAAGCCCGTCGTAACCTGCGGCGACTTTAACGTGGCGCACGAGGAGATCGACCTTAAGAACCCCAAGTCCAACCGCGGCAACGCCGGCTTTTCGGACGAGGAGCGCGGCAAGTTCACCGAGCTGCTCAACGCCGGGTTTACCGATACCTGGCGCGCGGCAAACCCCGACGTCGAGGGCGTCTACAGCTGGTGGAGCTACCGCTTTAATGCCCGCAAGAATAATGCAGGCTGGCGCATCGATTACTTCCTGGTAAGTGATTCAATCGCCGCCAACGTTCGCGACACCGGTATCCGTGGCGACATCTTCGGCAGCGACCACTGCCCCGTCACCCTCACGCTAGAGCTCTAGCCCCCAGCTGATCCCTCGGGGACGGAGGAAAACGGATGATTTTGGGCCTCGTGGGGGCATCCGCATGATCCGCCCGCCACGAAACGCATCCATCTACTACGTTTAGGCCACCGCCCTCAACCACAACGAACTATGCAAAAAGAAAACCGCAGGTAGAAAGCCTGCGGTTTTTCATGAAATGCGGGTGTGGTTGGGGGTATCGGGTTAAACGTAGTAGATGGCCCGGTTTCGTGGCGAGCACCCCCAACGACCCCTTAGGGACGGGGGGGGGAACGGATCATTTTGGCCCTCTGAGGTCAGTGACGACAGCCATATAGGCCGGCCCGTTCAAAACCATGCCGGTTTACGGGGCTAAATCGTGAACCTCCAACCACACGCAACTTGGGAATAATAAAACCGCAGGTAGACGACTCGCCTATTTTCGAAAAATGACGGTATGGTCGGTCTATGCCAATCTGGCCCCGTAAACCGGCATGGTTTTGAAATGGCACCGTAGCAGTATTGGTTCTTGTCCCGGCGCAGCCTGCCCTACAGCCCGTATTTCACGACAACACGGTTGATGCGGCGGCACCACGGCTTGTACAGGGCAGCCAAAAACACGCAGGTCGCAAGGCCGTGTGTGATATCGAACGGCACTGCCGTAGCAAGGCGCGCCACGGCGCCCGCCCACGCGAGCGGCTGCACAAAGCCGATAATGTCATACGCGTTGATCACGACGCCATAGAGCAGGCACGAAGCAAAGCCATACGCCAGCAGCGCCGGCATGCGCACGGTGCCATCGGCGCGGTCAAACGCACCCGCATGCGCCAGTGCGCCACCGATATAGCCCACCAGACCCCAGGCATACATCTGCCATGGCGTCCACATGCCCTGACCAAAAAAGAAATTGCTGGTCAACGCCGCCAACGCGCCAACCATAAAGCCGTTGCGTCGGCCAAGCGTCGCCCCCGCGATAATGGCGATGGCACTCACGGGCTTAAAGTCGGGAATGGGCCCGAACAGGATGCGCCCCGCCGCGGCCAACGCCGCCAGCACCAGCGTGGGCATGATCTGGCGCAGGCCCGGGCGCGACGCCTCGTAGCCCGCAAAGAACAGCGCAAGCACGAGCGCCACCACAACCAGCATGGCAAGCGCCGCCTGCTCAACGCCCGCCAGCAACGCCGCAGCCATCACCGCCGGCACCGCCAGCAGCAGCGGGATCTCCATATGTTGCAATGCACGCGACAACGGCAGCCTCCATCAGACAAATGCCCGTACATGGTAGCACGCGCAAAATAGAAGCCGACCAGTCCCCCGGTCGGCCCCGACAGCCATTCGTCTGTTACGCCCGCTGCACAAGCGGCACCAAGCTCTATTCGCCCGCCACCTTAGCGGCAATCGACGCGGCAAAGGGGTCAAACAACAAGCCGCCCACAACAACAA
This sequence comes from uncultured Collinsella sp., assembly GCA_958427145.1. GTDB lineage: Bacteria > Actinomycetota > Coriobacteriia > Coriobacteriales > Coriobacteriaceae > Collinsella. The sequence goes on along the minus strand of CAUAAZ010000014.1, from coordinate 39,051 downwards.
ACGCCCAGCCGCCCGTCACAAGACGTGCCCAGCGCGAAAAATAAGGCATGCCATTGACCACGCCAAAGCCCGTCTGAAAAGCAATCTCAAACAGTCCGATAAGGCAAAAGAGCAGTGTAGCGCCCACAACGGTTCCGCAGATGCGCGCGCCGGGAGTACCTGGCTCAAAGCCAAAAAACTCGACGCACATGCCGACGGTTTTACCAAAGGGCGGCATAAAGCTCACAATTTGTGCAATGGCAATGGCTAAGGCAAGCTGTCCCCAAAAGCCGGTAACGCCTTGAAAATCGAGTGCAGCCTTTCCCTCGATAATCGGCAAAAACGAACACATGAGTAGAGGGTTGACGATACCATTGAGGATCGTCACGACGGTGCTCTTTTTCAACGTCAAGTAAATCAACTCCTAGTATTTTGCCAACCGGCATCGAACAAACGGGGCATGGCACTACGTAAGCGAATCGGGCGAGGGCAGAAGCGGTGACACCAGCGCCGTGGCGCCAAACAGGACGGAGCATCCCAAAAGAAGTGTTTCGTAGCTCTCGCCAATCCAGTAAGAAAGCACCACGGGAATCAAAAACGTCAATCCCAGCGAGACGGTACTCACCACACCGCCAGCGCTTCCCGCAAGGCCATCGCGCACACCGGGAAGCATGTACGGCAGCGACTGGACGACAGGCCCGGCAACGGCACTCGCGATGCCGATCGCAAACATCAGCCCCACCGATGACTGGGAAATAAAAGCTTCCCCAGCCCACATGAGCACGCCCCCGACAACCGCCGACAAAGCCATGAATGCACGGTAGTCCTTAAACTGTGCGCGCATATAGGGGCCGACCACGCTTCCGACAATCGATCCGAGGGTTACAAACGAAGCCAGGACTCCAGCGGTTTGCGGCTCGATCGAAACCTCAAGCGCCGACACCAAATAGCCGGAGTACGCCGTAGCCGACGCGAGGGCGACTCCAAGCAGCACCGCCACAAGCCAAATCATCGGCATCTTGGCCACCGTTCCAAAAGCGCCCGCCGTCGGCGCGGAGTCACCGGAGGCGTCATCGCTTGCTGCACGCACGGCGTCCGCCGACGGCGCGACAAGCAGCCACAGCAGCCCAAATACCGCAAACAAGACAGCGGCGAGCACGTATGCCTGCCCAGCCGCCGCAAAGAGAGGAGACGTCGCAAGCGAGCAGGCGATGCCGGCGGAGCCCGCCGCATAAAACCACCCCATGGCGCGATCAGTGTCATCGCCAAAAGCAGGTCCCAACACCTTCAACGCAATGGCGTTGATGACGCAGGGCGCCGCACCCAACAGCACGCTCGCCGCGAACAGCGCCGTAAACGAGGAACACGCGACGCGCGCAACCGCCGCGGCCGCAGAGACCGCCGATGCGAAAAGCACGAGCGCCTTCACGCCGCGGCGATCGGCACAAACACCTGCCGGCATACCAAACACCACGGCAGGAATAAACGGGGCAAACAGGACGGCCGAAAACTCGGCAGACGACAACCGCAGGCTCGACACAACCATGTGCGCCAACCCCGACACCTGGTACTGCGCATAGTTGGCGGCAAACACGATGCCGCACACCACAAACAGCAACGCGTACTTCTCGACCGTCCCTTTGCTCACGTCAATCACCCTAACTACGCCTCGTCCTTGCGATAGACAATACGCCCATCGAATATGGTCGTTTCGATCTCCAGCTCGCGAATCGCCATCGGGTCCATCTCAAACGGGTTATCCGACAGGATAACGATGTCGGCCAGCTTGCCGGCGGCAAGACTGCCCAGACGGCGCTCGAATCCCTCGACGTAGGCAGAGCCGAGCGTATGTGCCTGAAGCGTCTCGCCAAGCGTCAGGGCATTCTCGCGGAAATAGCCCTCCGCTGGATGCCCATCGAACTCGCTGCGCGTCACCGCGGCATATACGGTGTCGATGGGATCGATCGACATGACCGCAGGCCAGTCGGTACCAAGGCCCAAATGGATTCCGCCGTCGGCCTCCTCCCGGTAGCGCCACATGTGGCTCATGCGCTCCTCGCCGAGCGAGCCCTCGTACACGCCCTGGCCAAGGCCTCCAATGGGATGCTGCGGCTGAATCGCCGCGTTGATACCCAGGCGCTTCATGCGAGCGATGTCCTCAAACTGCAGGTTATCGGTGTGCTCGATGGCAAAACGCGTTCCCTTGTTGCCGCACACCTCCTCGGCGCGCTCGACAGCATCGATGATCATCGTGGCCGAAGCATCGCCAATGGCATGGATGCGGACATCAAAGCCGTTTTTGTCGGCCTCGAGCACCATGCGGTCGAGCACCTCCTGGTTGCACGCCGGCTCGCCGCGGAAGTCCTTGCCCATGGGGGCGTTGAGATACGGCTCGTGCATGTATGCCGTGTAGGCCTCGGGGCAGCCGTCCAGGATGTACTTAAGGCCCGCCATGCGCACGCGCTCGCCATGATGGCGCGCCCTCAGAGTCTGCGACTCCGCCATGGGAGCATCGAGCGCGGGGTAATAGCTAATGCGTAGTGTGCTGAGGCCCTCGTTTGCCAGTCGGTCGTAAATGTCGTACACGCCAGGCGTGGTCACGCCCAAGGGGTACATATCGCCGATCGAAGTGATGCCGAGCCTGTTAAACTTGCGCATCGACTTGAGCAGCGAAGCATCGAGGTCCGGCTTGTTGAGCACCACATCAAGCAGAATGTTCGTCGCCTGGGGCTCGGACAGAAAGCCGTTGGGCTCGCCGTTGTCAAAGTGGCGGATGAGGCCGCCCTCGGGCGTCGGGGTGTTACGGTCGATGCCGACCGCTTTGAGCGCGGCGGTATTGCACCAAACCACGTGCATCGAAAAGTCCGAAAGCACAATCGGGCGATCGATGTCGAGTGCATCGAGGCTACGACGGTCGGGGTCGGTCGGGTCCTCCCATGCGGGCGAATACCAGCCCTGGCCGTAGATCCACGGGTTGTCGGGGTGCTCAGCGGCAAACTTCGCCACGGCATCGACGCAGGCCCGCTCGCTCGGCAGGAACATCAAATCGCAGCAGAAGTCCTCGTCCTTTTGGATGGAACCGAGCGCAAAGTGCATGTGCGAATCGTTGAATCCGGGCATGACCAGCTTGTTGCCCGCATCAATCACCTCGGTATCGGGGCCGACAAACGGCTGCACCTTGTCGGGTGCGCCCACGGCGACGATCTCGTTGCCGCGAACCGCGACGCATCCCGCATGAGGCTCAAGCTCCTCCGCCGTAAACAGCGCCGTGGTCTTAATGACGATGTCGGCAGGAACCACCGTCTCCATGATTACTCGCCGTCCTTAGCAGCGGCAGCCTGCATAGCCTTGCGGCCGAGCTCGGGCAGGAAGAAGACCGGCACCACGGAAAGCAGGAAGCAGAGGCTCTCGAGGCCCATGTTCATGGTGTAGTCGGCGCCGGCGACAGCAGAGATGCCGATGGGCAGGAAGTAGCTCATGAGCAGGGAGATGGTGCCGACGATGCCGCCAGCGGAACCGGCGTACGTGTCACCGATCTCGGGAAGCAGAACCGGCATGGACTGCATGATCGGGCCGTTGATTGCAGTGAAGAAGCCGTTGATGACCAGGATCGCCCACAGCAGGAAGCCGACGGGGGTGTACCACGTCACGAACATCGAGACAGCGCCGATGAGCGTGGTGACGATGAGGAAACCCTTGAACTTGCCAAGCTTGTCGCAAAAAGCAGGACCCACGATGCAGCCGAAGAAGCTGCCGACGGTGACGATGGCGGCCATGAAGCCGGCGGTAGCGGCATCGATGCCCTTGCCAAGCTGAAGCGCCTGGGGCAGGAAGCCGGCATAGGCAGTGGTGGAGGCGAGGCCAAAGCCAACGCCGATGGAGATCAGCCACACGCCGGGGCTCTTGATGGCGACCTTGAGGTAGTCGAGCACGGGCTCGGGCTCGGGAAGCGGCTGACCCTCGGGCACGTCACGGTCGAGTACGATCCAAAGAACCCAGGAGATGGTCATGGCGACAGCGGCAACCATGTAGGAGTTGAAAACGCTGCCGAACATGCCGGCGCAGATCTGGGCGACGACGATGGCGACGCACGAAGCGGCGTAGAACAAGCCCATGGCAAAGCCGGTCTGCTCGCGGAACCACGTGCCGAGCACCTTGATGAGGTTGGCGTTGAGCGCCGAGATGCCCATGCCGATCAGGAACATCGACGCCATCTGCATCGTGAACGAGTCGAGCGTAAAGCAGCGGAGGAAGCCGCCGGCAACCGAAATTGCGGTGCAGACCGTAACGACCTTCTTGGAACCGATGCGGTCACCGAGGGCGCCCAGCGGAATCGAGAAGAAAACGGCGGTAAGCATGGGGACGAGGAACAGCATCGAGAAGCCAACGGTATCGATGTTGAGCATCGGCATGACCTCGACGGCAAGCGCCGAGACCTGATACTGCATGTAGTTAGCCATAAAGCACAGCAAGCAAACGACCGAAACGATTGCCCAGCGCCATGAAGGAAGTTTCTCTTCCATGATGACTCCTTTGGTTAGTCGAGCATTCAGACAGTTTGGAGAGCCGGGCCCTGGCTCTTCGGTGCCCTCATTTTGCGATTGACCCCTCGCCGAAACCATTCGGCATCCGGCTTATCATCATGCGAAAAAAGGAGTAGTATCACTACGCTAAATAGCTAAAACGCCAGCTTAAACCCTACGCAATCTCATCGGAGGTCATCTTGAGCTTTCTGTCCGATTCCGAGTGGCTCTGCTTAAACGATCTTGTGCTTTCGATTAATTCCATCGACAACGACCGGGAATTCCGGTCGACCGTCCTCAAGAAGTTGCGTTTTCTTATCCCCTACGAGTCGGCGGCGTTTTTCCTGAGCGATCTTTCCAAAGACCTCGTTTCCACCCCGCAGGAATGGAAGACGCGCGTCTTTCTCGACCCGCTCGGCATCGACGTCCCCGCCGGGATGCTCGAGCGTTACACCGAAGAGTATTGGCAACAGGATACGATCGTCGCGCATTGCAACCTCACGCGCTCGACGGTGCTGCGCGAATCCGACCAGCTCAGCCCCGGCGATATCGAGAGTAGCTATATGAAGGACTACCTTGGCGGCCGTCATGTCGTCAACGTGAGTTTCTTTAACGATGAGGGCTTTTTGGGATCGCTCAATCTCAATCGCAAAAAAGAGGAGGGCGACTTCACCGACCGCGAAGTCCAGATTCTGGAGCTGATCGAGCCCCACCTTACCAATCGCCTATCCAAATGGCGCGTCCGGGCTGACCGCAGCTCATCCGAGGTAGTGTTCGCCCACGACCACGATGTCTCGGCACGCGAAATCGACGTATGCCGCTGTGTGCTATCGGGCATGGACAACGCGGCCATTGCCGAAGAGCTCTGTATCAGCACCGGCACCGTTAAAAAGCACCTGGAGAATATCTTTCGAAAGACGCAGGTCAACAGCCGCGTTGGGCTCATGGCGCTCCTTCAGCAGTACACGGCACTCAAACAGTAAGCCCAAGCGCGGCGACGTCGATGCATCTACGCCCTATAGAGCACGTTGTCGGCAAAGAAGTCTGCCGGCGGCTCCATGCAGGCAATCTCGCCGTCGAACATCATGGCGACGTCGTCGGCAACCTGCTCGGCAAAGTCCAAGTCATGCGTAGCCATGATGACGGTGCCGCCTGTCTGCGCGTGGTCGCACAGGGCGTGGGCGATGATGCGGCGGCTGGCCAGGTCCAGCCCCTTGGTTGGTTCATCGAGCAATAGCAGTTCGGGGCCGATCAGCAGCAGCTTTGCCAGCGCGAGCAGTTGGCGCTGTCCACCCGAAAGATCGTACGGATGACGCGCCTCGAGGCTATCGAGCCCCAATCGGACAGCGAACTCACGCGCTGCGGACTCGTCGTATCCGCAGGTCGAAGCCCATTCCATCAGCTCGTCGCGCACCGTTTCGGCGACCAGCAATGCCTTGGGGTTTTGCGGCAGCAATGCCGCCGAAGCCGCCCCGCGCACCATGCGTCCGCGCTGCAGCTTAGCCGTCTTGGCCAGCACCGAGAGCATCGTCGACTTTCCGCAGCCGTTACCGCCCACGATCGCATGCACCGCGCCGGCCGAAAACGCCACATCGAGCCCGCGCAGCACCCATCCGGCCGCACGGTCGTAGCGAAACCAGCCCTCGCGGATAGCCGCCGCACCCGTCGCTGCCCCCTGCGCGGGCTGGCAAGAGTCCAAAGTCAAAAGTCCCTCGCGACCGCCCAAACTCGTCAGGTCCGCCACTTCGCGCACGCGGCTGTCCTCAATCCGATACGCGCACGTCGCGTATTCGAGCATCGGGCGCGGCTGGTGCGTTGCCACAACAACCGTGCAGCCCAACTCGCGATTCACGCGAAACAGCGCGTGCAGAAAATTTTTCTCGGCAACGGGATCCAGCTGGGACGTGGGTTCGTCGAGCAGCAACACGCGCGGGCGCAACGCCAGCACAGCCGCCAGCGACAGCAGCTGCTTGCGTCCGCCCGAAAGCGTATCGGTATCGCGGTGGAGCCAATCCTCCAACCCAAAGAAATAGCTGGTCTCGGCCACGCGACGGCGCATCTCGTCACGAGACATGCCTAAGTTTTCCAGGCCAAACGCCATCTCGTGCCACACGGTTTCGCACACGATCTGGTTCTCGGGGTCCTGAAACACATAGCCCACGCGCTCCGCGGACACCCGAACGTCCATGTCGGCCACGCTCTCGCCCAGCACGCGCAGCTCGCCGGAGCATTCGCCCGTCGGCGAAATCTCGGGCTTGAGCAGCGAGAGCAGCGTCGACTTGCCTGACCCGGTACCGCCAACGAGCAACGCAAACGCCCCTTGGGGAACACACCAATCGAGCTCCTCGAACACTGGCGCCTCGGCCCCGGGGTAGGCAAAGCGCAGACCCCGCACTTCAATCGCCGGCGTATCCGAGCCGCACGCCACGCCCGCCATTTTGCTCTCGTCCAACCGGGTCATCAGCAAAACCTCTTCTCGTCAATCGCGTGCAGCACGCAGGGCAGCGCCATCCAGGCCGCGTATACAACATAGCCTGGCCACGGCGCCGGCGCCGATGGCTGCGGGTAAAACGAATACTGCGTCGTCGCGGTCCATGCCACTGCCGCCGTGGCCACACCAAACAGCGCAAGCCCAACCAGCGCGGCAACATCGCCGCGCCCCAGCCGATACCGTGCATACGTCGTGCGACGCGTCGCGGCGCCCCACCCACGGGAGCGCATGGCGTCCGCGCGCTCCAGCGAATCTTCCATGCCCCAGCCCATCAACACGCTCGATGCCCGCAAACGCGAACGCACGGGGTCGGCCGGCGCGCGCCCCGGTACATCAATCGCATCCTGCACCGCCAGTACCGTACGGCCGCGGCGCAAAAACTGCGGGATAAGCCGCATGCACATCGAGATCATGAGCGCGATCACCGGCGCGGTGTTACCCAAAAGCGCAAGCACCTTGTCGTAACCGAGCATCGATGCCGCAGCCTCAAACCACAGCACGCTCGCCACAAACAGCCCGCCCATGCACAGGCCGTATACCATGCTCTCCAGATACACTGCGCGCATGCCAATACGGAACAGCTCCGTCGAGCCCGAGGCGCTAAACAGTGGATTGAGCACCGCGATGATCAAAATCACCGGCAGTTGCCAGCGAAGCGCCCCCAACGTACGTGCGGCGCCGCGCGTCGCAAACCCGTACGCCAACCCGCCCGCAAGCGACAGCGCAATCAGCACCGGCTGCATCGAGAACATGGTGAGTCCCAGCGTCAGCACCATGTAGAGCGCCGGCACCGCCGGATGCGACACCGAAAATGCCGCGACGGGCTCGTTGCCCGATTCCTCTCGCATGATGTCCACGGGCACCCCCATCCCCTCGCTCAAAACGTCAACGCCGCAGCGCCGCCGCCATACACAACCAGCGCAAACATCACGCCGGGGGCGGCGACATCGGCCGTCGCGCGTCAATCGTTACGCGCTCATCATATGCCTGCGGTATCATATTGCGCCGTGTATCGTTTCCAAACACACGTCTCTATAACGTAACAGGAGATCACATGGACGCAACCGCAATTATCCTCGCCGCCGGCGAGGGCACCCGCATGAAGTCGAACCACTGCAAGGTTTCGCACAAGATCCTGGGTAAGCCCATGGTCCAGTGGATCGTCGACGCCACCATCAAGGCCGGCTGCAGCCGCGTCGTGGTCGTCATCGGCAGCCACGCCGACGAGATGCGCGCCCTTATCGACGGCGCCTACGCCAACAGCGCCACCAAGGTCGAGTGCGTCGAGCAGACCGAGCGCCTGGGCACCGGCCACGCCGTAAAGGTCGCGCTCGAGGCCTGCGGCATCACGCAAGGCCCCGTCGTCGTGCTCAACGGCGACCTGCCGCTCATCACCGCCGACACCGTCGCCAAGTTCGCGCAGACCGTCGCCACCGGCGAGCTCGCCTGCACCGTCATGACCATGACCCCGCCCGACCCCTTCGGCTACGGCCGTATCAAGCTGGGCGCCGACGGCCAGATCGAGCGCATCATCGAGCAGAAGGACTGCACGCCCGAGCAGGCCGCCACGCTGCTCGAGTGCAACGCCGGCTGCTACGCCTTCGACGGCGCGCAGCTCGCCGCGCACATCGACGAGATCGGCAACGACAACGCGCAGTCCGAGTACTATCTGCCCGACATGCTCGAGATCCTCAAAGGCCACGGTCAGGCAGTCTCCATCTTCCACTGCGATGACTACCGCGACGGCCTGGGCGTCAACAGCCGTATCCAGCTCGCGCAGCTCACCGCCATCGCGCGCGACCGCATCAACGAGCACTGGATGGCCGAGGGCGTTACCTTCATCGACCCCACGCAGGCCTGGATCGGCCCCGACGCCACCATCGGCCGCGACACCGTCGTGCGGCCGCAGACGCATCTGATCGGCCACGTCACCGTGGGCGAAGAGTGCCAGCTCGGCCCCAACAGCCGCCTCACCGACACCACTGTCGGCAGCGGCTGCATCATCGATGAGACCATCGCCATCGAGGCCGTCATCGAGAACGGCGTCGACTGCGGCCCGCGCGCCTACCTGCGCCCGGGCACCCACATGCTCGACGGATCCAAGGCCGGCACGCACGTGGAGATCAAGAAGTCCACGATCGGCGAGGGTTCCAAGGTGCCCCACCTGTCCTACATCGGCGACACCACCATGGGCTCCGGCGTCAACGTGGGCGCAGGCTCCATCACCTGCAACTACGACGGCGTCCACAAGCACAAGACCGTCATCGGCAAGGATGCCTTCATCGGTTCCGACACCATGATGGTCGCGCCCGCCCAGATCGGCGACGGCGCGCTCGTTGCCGCCGGCTCCGTCATCACCGAGCCGGTTCCGGCAGACGCACTCGGCCTGGGCCGCGCCCGTCAGGTAAATATCGAGGGCTGGGCCGCCGATTATCGCCGCCGTCTGCACGAGGACGACGAGGTGTAACGTTTTACCAGGCACAAAAGGAGCTGTTCCCATGGGGACGGCTCCTTTTTCTATCGTGACCTGCGCGACCGGATGAGTGGTCGGTTCGTGTCCGTTGACGGTAAAGACGTTATCAAGGCTCGATAAACCCCGTCGCGCGGTTACAATGCAACAAGGCATCTATATGGCATTCGATGTATAAAGGAGAAGGGTAATGCCGATTAATGATCCCGAGAAGTCGGAGAATATGCGCAAGTCCATCCGCGTGTATTCCGGTTCCTCCAACCGTCCCCTCGCTCAGAAGATTGCTGAGTACCTTGGGGTCGAGCTTTCGGGCCTTACGCTAAAGCAGTTCGCCAATGGTGAGATTTACGCCCGCTACGACGAGACCGTCCGCGGCGCCGACGTCTTCCTGATTCAGTCCGTGGCCGGCGGCAACGTCAACGACATGCTCATGGAGCTGCTCATCGCCACCGACGCTGCCAAGCGCGCATCCGCCCGCTCCATCACCGCCGTTATCACCCACTACGGCTATGCCCGCCAGGACCGCAAGGCCGGCCCGCGCGAGCCCATCACCGCCCGCCTCGTCGCCAACCTGCTCGAGCGCGCCGGCGTCAACCGCATCATCACCCTCGACCTGCACCAGGGCCAGATCCAGGGCTTCTTCGATATCCCGGTTAACCACCTGTCCGCGCTGCCGCTGTTTGGCCAGTACTACAACGACATGCACTTCGACACCGACAACCTGGTTGTCGTCTCCCCCGACGTGGGTCGTGCCAAGGCCGCCAAGAAGCTGTCCGACATGCTCGACTGCGACCTGGCCATCGCCCACAAGGGCCGTCCGCGCCACAACGCCGCCGAGGTCATGGGCATCATCGGCGACATCAAGGGCAAGACCTGCATCATCAACGACGACATGATCGACACCGCTGGCACCCTGTGCGCCAACGTCAAGGAGCTCAAGGCTATGGGCGCTGGCGACATCTACGTCTGTGCCACCCACGGCATCTTCTCCGGTCCGGCCATCGAGCGTCTGAACGACGCCCCCATCGTCGAGTGCCTCGTCACCGACGCCATTCCTGTCGAGGTCGGCGGCAAGATCAAGACCATCTCGGTCGCCGAGGAGTTCGCTCAGGCCATCTCCGCCGTTTACCACGAGGAGCCCGTCTCCACGCTCGTCGGCGGCGACTTCGCGCTGTAGTCGCTCGACCCTCGCATCCCTCCGGAAGCCCCGGACGCGCCTGCGGGGTTATCACGCGAACGTCCTCGCCGCTTTGCGGCTGCGGGATGTTCGCTTTGATAACCCCTCCCGGCGCGTCCGGGGCTTCCTGCTGTCTCGGGGCAGCTGTTTTCTGAAATGACTTTGCTGCAACCTTTCCTCGCCTTCGGCGGGCGTGGTAGCCTTTGTCGTTGATTAAACTTTTTATGTAACGGAAGGACAAATATGGCAGCTGCACAGCCGCTTAAGATTCGCATGGTTGCCGGGCTTGGTAACCCGGGCGAGGAATATGCCGAGACCCGCCACAACGCCGGCTTTAAGGCGATCGACGAGCTGGCCCGTCAGGCCGGCGTCACGTACTGGAAAAACCAGGCCGGCGCCGAGGTCGCGCTCATCAACATCAACGATCCCGAGGAAGAGGGCGGTAAGCGCCAGATTGTACTGGTCAAGCCGCAGTCGTATATGAATACCTCGGGTGGCCCCATCTCCAAGCTCTGCCGCGAGTACAAGATCAAGGCCGAGGAGCTGCTCGTAATCCACGACGAGCTCGATATTCCCGCCGGCGACGTCCGCGTTAAGGTGGGCGGCGGCCACGCCGGTCACAACGGCCTGCGCTCCATCATCGACAAGATGGGCAGCCGCGACTTCAGCCGCATCCGCACCGGCATCGGCAACCCTCCCGGCAAAATGCCCGTGGCAGACTACGTGCTCAAGCAGCTGCGCGCCCGCGAGGCCGAGGATTTCCAGGACACCTGCGCCCGCGCGGCCGACGCCGCCGGCCTGGCGATCGTGCACGGCGTGGTCTATGCCCGCGACCATGTCAACGGCGCCGCCTCCGCCAACGGCAAGCACTAAAACCTATCATTTAGGAACAGGTTTATTTTGGCAGGTTTTATCTGCGTAAACGCCGCAGTCGGCACATCGCAATAAACACGCTGCAACCATACATGCATAGCACCCCAAAGGGGGCCGGCCTCATCACAACCAGAGGCCGGCCCCCTTTGCCGTTTTACCTGATAAAACCGACCAAAATAAACCTCTCCCCCTTTGGTAGGCCAAAGTGGATAAACCCTGCTCCCAACCGCCGAAGACACACGTAAGCGACATGTCCATGAGGGTATAATTTGCACCGTATGTCTGCACAACGCCTGTGCGCGTACGGTTTTATTCGGGCTACCGTCCATTTCCGTGGAGGCACGGTTCGGCGGCCCTAACAAGAGAGGGGTTCTATGTATAAGATCCTGGAGAAGACGCAGTTCTCGGAGAAGGTGTTCAAGTTCCGCATCGAGGCGCCCGCAATCGCCAAGCATGCGCACGCTGGACAGTTCCTCATGGTCCGCGCCAACGAGACGGGCGAGCGTGTCCCGTTTACCCTGGCCGGCTGGAACGGTGACGAGGGCTGGGTCGAGTTCATCTTCATGGTGATCGGCAAGACCACCGAAATGCTTTCCACCTACGAGGCCGGCGAGTCGCTGCGCGACGTCGTGGGCCCGCTGGGCGTTCCCACCGAGATGGCTGAGGGCCCCTGCGCCGTCATTGGCGGCGGCGTCGGCCTGGCAATTGCCTTCCCGGTCGCCAAGCACCTGGTCGAGACCGGCCACGAGGTGCACGCCATCATGGGCGCCCGCACCAAGGACCTCCTGCTTATGGAGGACCAGTTCCGCGAGCTCCTCGACGAGGACCACATCCACATCACCACTGACGACGGCTCCTACGGCGAGCAGGGCGTTGTCACCGCTCCGCTGGAGCGCCTGCTGCAGGACAAGGCCGTGAGCCAGGTCTTCTGCGTCGGCCCCGTTCCGATGATGAAGTTCTCGACCCTCACCGCCCAGAAATACGACACCCCCATCACCGCGTCGCTCAACCCCATCATGGTTGACGGCACCGGTATGTGCGGCTGCTGCCGCGTCGAGGTGGGCGGCGTGACCAAGTTCGCTTGCGTCGACGGCCCCGACTTCGATGCCACCCTGGTCGACTGGGATGACCTTCGTGCCCGCCAGGCCGCTTACCGTTCCGAAGAGGGCGAGTCCCTCAAGGCCTATGAGGAAAAGAGCTGCGCATGCCACTAGTTAACGGTCGTTTCGTTGCCGATATGAAGTCGCCCCGCACCCCCGATAACGAGGAGCCGGCTGCCGAGCGCGCCTGCGACTTCCGCCCCGTCGACAAGGGCTTCACCGAGGAGATGGCGCTGGCCGAGGCCGAGCGCTGCCTCAACTGCAAGAAGCCGTTCTGTGTTGAGGGCTGCCCCGTCAACATCAACATCCCCCGCTTTATCGAGCAGATCCGCGAGAAGGACTTCGGCGGCGCTCTCGATACCATCCGCGAGGACTCCATGCTTCCCGCCATCTGCGGCCGCGTCTGCCCGCAGGAGAACCAGTGCGAGGGCAAGTGCATCCGCGGCAAGAAGTCCGAGCCCGTGGCCATCGGCCAGCTCGAGCGCTTCCTGGGTGACCGCCCCGAGCTCGCCTCCACGCCCAAGATGGCTCCCAAGAACGGCAAGAAGGTCGCCGTCGTCGGCTCCGGCCCGTCCGGCATCACCTGCGCCGGCGAGCTCGCCCGTAACGGCTTTGACGTTACCGTCTTTGAGGCCTTCTTCACCGGCGGCGGCGTGCTGGTCTACGGCATCCCCGAGTTCCGTCTGCCCAAGGCAGTCGTCAAGCGCGAGATCGACGGCCTGGAGGACATGGGCGTCAAGTTTGAGTACAACTCCGTCGTGGGCAACATGGCCACGGCCGAGGAGCTGTTCGAGCAGGGCTTCGACGCCATCTACGTGGCGACCGGCGCTGGCCTGCCCAAGTTCCTCAACGTCCCCGGCGAGAACCTGCCCAACGTCTTCTTCGCTAACGAGTACCTCACCCGCGTGAACCTGATGAAGGCCAACAAGTTCCCCGAGTACGACACCCCCACCAAGCACGGCAAGAACGTCGTCGTCTTTGGTGGCGGCAACGTGGCTATGGACGCCGTCCGTACCGCCAAGCGTCTGGGCGCCGAGCACGCCATCATCGCCTACCGTCGTACCGAGGACGAGATGCCCTGCCGTCGCGCCGAGCTGCACCACGCTAAGGCCGAGGGCGTCGAGGTTCTGCCGCTCGTCTCCCCGCTCGAGTTTGTCGCTGGCGAGGACGGCTCCGTATGCGCCGTCAAGGTCCAGAAGATGGAACTCGGCGAGCCCGACGAGTCCGGCCGTCGTCGCCCGGTGCCCATCGAGGGCGCCATCGAGGAGATTCCCTGCGATGTCGCGATCTCGGCTATCGGCACCAACGCCAACCCCTTCGCAAAGAAGATCGGTGGCAAGATGGAGCTCAACAAGTGGGGCTACATCGTCGCCGACGAGGAGACCGGCCAGACCACCGATCCCCGCATCTGGGCTGGCGGCGACATCGTCACCGGTGCCGCTACGGTCATTCTGGCGATGGGCGCCGGCAAGAAGGCCGCTGCCTCCATCACCAAGAGCCTGCTGGGCGAGTAATCACCCTCAACGCTAGTCATCAAACGGCAAAGTCCCCGTCGAGCACACGCCCGGCGGGGACTTTTTCTATGCCGACCACTCCACCACCACAAAGGGGACAGGCACCTTTGTGGTGGTTTGGGACTTGGTCGGTCGTTTTGTCTCAATCTGTAACAGTTAGACCCTGTTGAGCCTCGTAGTTGTTACAGATCGAGATATTGCTCCAACCGCCTCCGTTTTGTCTCAATCTGTAACAGTTAGAGACCAAATATCCCGCTACGTGTTACAGATCAAGACGTTAGGTTGACGCCCGGATAGTTCATCTCAATCTGTAACACCTGGAGCCCAAATATCTGGCTCGGTGTTACAGATTGAGATTTTACTGAAGCCGAGAATGGGCGCTGTCGCCAAAACCTAACGCTTGCGACGCTTGGTCGCGGCGATGCCGGCAGCGGCGACGGTTGCGCCGGCGATGCCCAGGGCGGCGACCGTCATCGTGACGGAGTCACCCGTGCTGGCGAGCTCCGTGCCGCCGGACTTCTTGCCGTTCTCGCCCTTACCCTTGGACTTGTCCGTCGTCACCGTGGTCGTCGTCGAAGTCGAACTGCCCGCAGGGGCCCCGGCGCCACCAGAGCCATCCGCACCGCCGCCCTGCTCGCCGTCGCCAGGCGTCGGGTCCGGCTCGGGCGTCGGCTCGGGATCGGGCGTCGGCTCAGGCGTCGGCTCATCGGTCACCGTAATCGTAATGTTCAGACGCTCGGAATACTCGCTGTATGACATGCCAGGGCGCTGTGCCGCAATGCGCACATACATGTTGCTATCGAGCGCAATAGGCTCGGTGTACTTTACGCGGCCTTCGTCACGGCAGGGGCAGGTGTCGTTGGTGGTGCACCAAATCGTCGTGCCATCCTCGGCAGAAAGCTCCAACTTCGTGCCCCTGGGCACCGTAATGTAGTTCTCCTTGGGCGACCATGCACCAAACGTCGTCGCACCAATCGTCGCCACCGGTCGCGCCGGTCGCACCGCCTCGGCAGACACGCGAACGTCGACCTGCTTGGACAGCGCCATGCCGTCCACCGCCGCCGTCAACGTCGTCAAACCGGGCAGAGCACCATGCAGCACAAACGTCGCCGCGCCGTCCTCGCCCGTCACGGCCTGGGTGGCATCGACAGAGCAGATAGCCGAGGACTCCAGCCCAACACTAACCTTGGCGCCCGCAAACGGCTTGCCCGCCTTATCGGTCACATGCGCCACCAGCTCAAAGTCACTGCCATCAAGCATGGTCACAGCCTGCTCCACGTTGAGCTTGAGCTTGTCGGCACGAACGCCCACGACAAGCTCACCACTTGCCCAGCGCGCCATGGCCGTGCCGGCGTAGTTGCGAGCACCGTCGAGCTCAAACGCCACCGTCGAGCCCGCCTCACGCGCATCGGCATAGCGAATACGCAGCACGCGCGACAGCGGCTTGCCATTGGGATCGTCCTGTTTGTCGAGCCACGTATACGTCACGTCACCCAAGCTCTGCGCGCACAATGCGACCGGGGTATCGTCGCTCGCGTCCATATACTGCGTAAACTCAACCTCGACGCAATCGGTATAGGCATGGGCCGAAGCCACCTCGGGCGCCGCCGTCGACACCAAGCCAATGTTCACCTCAGTCTGAATCGGCGGCACGCGCAGCCAAGCCGAACGCGCCTCCCCATACCCGTCCTTGGTCACGCGCACCTGATACCAGCCGGTCGGCGTATTCCAGTTGTACGCACCGTCTGCACCCGTTGCAAGCGGATTGTCCTGCTCATACTCCTCGGCATCCCAACGCACTGCATTGGTACCGGCCGCATCGTCGGCGCTCCACAGCTCAACCGTCGCGTCTTCAACCGCATTGGACAGCAGGCCCTCGTACACCACGCCCGCAGGATCGGGTGCAGCCTTGGCAGCCACATTGCGATAACGCGCCTCGAAGATCGACTGCATCTTCTCGTCCGAGATCAAGCCGTCCTTGTTGGCCTTGTAGACCTCGGCATCGGTCAGCTCGCCCCAGTTGACCGTAATACGATTCTGGCACGCGCGCTCCACCTGCTCGCAGGCAACATCGTAGGCGCATTCGGCATTGGTCAGCTTAATCGCGCGCTCCGAACCTACGCTGGTCGAAGCCGCGTCATAGGCAGCGCCCACCACGGTACCCGCCGAACCGGCCGTCAGCACGCCGGCGATTGTCATAATGGAGCCCACTGCCACATCGGTGCTGTCGTGGCAGAGCTGGCGATACAGCAGATCCTCAAACGCACGCGCCTTCTCCATGGCGTCACGCAGCGCGTAAATGCACTTCCAGTCGTCCTCGGTCTTCTCGGGCTTGGCAAGCAAGCGCGTATGCTGAAGCTCATAGCCCTCGCGCTCGCCCTTCACCTTCTGCATACGGACGTTCACGTTCTCCCAGTTCTTGCTGGCATCGTTCACGCCGTAAATGCCGGTAAAGATGCCGATGCCCTGAGTCGCCGCGGGAAACGCCTGGCCGGCCGCCTTCCACGCATCGGTCTTAAAGACCTGGCCGAACATTTCGCACTCGATCTTATAGCTCTTGAGCGAACGGATCGTGCGGATGAGCTTCATATGGGCGCTCACGTCGCCGTTGCGCTTCCAGGCCATGAGCCATCCGCGCACCTTGGAGTTGTTGAGGCTATGGACCACATTCCAGTTGTCGTACAGGTCGTCCAGAATGTCGCACTGCATGGCGATCGAGTTAAACAGAAGCGCCTGGTTCTTGTTGTTATTGGAGTTCTCGATAAATTCCGACTCGATATAGGCCGTCTGCTCGCCATCGGGCGCGGCGACCTTAAAGCCCTTGACGGTATCGTCGTCAGCCGCCTTGTAGCTCAGCGAGCTGCCGAGCGCCTGGCCCAAATCGTTAAACCCGCTCGTCGACTGGCCGTTGTACTCGCTGGCCTTAATGCCCGCACACTTGTTGAGCGCCGCAGCGGTTGCGTCATTCCAGCTTCCGTACTGGTTGAGCCGGCCGATACCCATCGACTGGCCCACCAGATCCTCGGCCTGCTGGGCAATAAACTCCGCTCGCGATGCATGGTCGACGAGCTCCTTGATGGCGGCCGCATCCGCAGCGTTCGCGCCCTGGGCCGCCGCAAGTTCCTGATACCAATCCTCGCTGGTGCCGTAAGCATCCTCAAAGATCATCTTGTCCACATTGACGCCATAGCTGTCGCCCTGCTGGGTCAGCAGCGCCGCCGACCCGCCGACCGCGGCCTTGAGCTCGGCCGCAAACTGCGCGGCCTCGTCGTTGCCAGCATCATCACCCTCGCCGTCGCTGGCGGCAGGGGCGCGACGAGCCTTACGGGCAGCTCCACCTTGGGCTTCGTCCTCTTTACCGTTCTCGTCCTCCTCGGCAAGCGCATCGGCGACCATCTGGTCAATCGCGTCGTTAAAGGCCTCGTCGACATCATTAAACGAGTTATCCATCATATACTCGTGCCACTGCTGCACGGCATTCGAGAACTCCCGCTGGCGCTCCTCGGCCGCGGCGGAATGCTTTTTGGCCGAAGCGTTGGCGTCAAAACTCAGCATGGTCATAAGCTGAGCATTGGAGATG
Source organism: uncultured Collinsella sp. (assembly GCA_958427145.1). Taxonomy (GTDB): domain Bacteria; phylum Actinomycetota; class Coriobacteriia; order Coriobacteriales; family Coriobacteriaceae; genus Collinsella. The sequence continues at coordinate 21,344 of CAUAAZ010000014.1, read as the reverse complement.
CGGTAGGTCTGCGGCATAAAGATTTGCTCAAAGTTGCCGCAGTTCACATAGGCCGAGTCATTCGCCTTGTTAAACTCGTCGAGCAACTTAAGGTAACCCTCGTCCACATACTCCGCCACATAGCGAACACGGGTGCCCTCGCGCGACTTTTGAGTCAAAGGAATCGTCACCGTCTTGCCATCCACGCAGTCCACGTACAGGCCGAGCGTGTCGGCGGCCTCTTCGTTTCCCACCTCGAGCGTGATATCAAAGGTCCAGTAGGCGCTCTTCTTTTGTGGTAGATGATGGAAGGTCCACAGGCTCTTGCCGGTGTCCTTGCCGTCCTTGACCAAGTTTTGCGTACCGCCACGATACGTCACATCAAAGTTCCAGACCGAAGCGCTCGGAACATAGCGCACATAGTTGCGAGCCGTCACCTCTGCGGCAGCGGCGGCAACATCGGTCGAGCCCACGCGTGCCTCGAGCGTCACGCGCTCGGCGGCAAGCGTATCCTGCGGCAGGTCGTATTCAATCTTGGCACGGCCGAGTTTATTGGTCTTGCCGGTGTACTTTGCAGCCGACGAGCCCGTCCCCACGGTGAGCTGCACGCTCTTGCCCGGCGCTGCATAAACGTAGGCCACATTGCCCAGCAGGCTGTGAACGTCGGTGTTGTCGACCTCGATGCGCGATCCGCTAACCTCGAGTGTGGTGCTTCCCAGCGGCAATGTCACCTCGCCCAGCGTAATGAGCGGCGAGATGGCATAGGTGCCCGCGGCCTTAGTCTTAAAGCGCACAAACACATCGGCGCCCGCACTCTTCTTCATATCGAGAACGAGGTTGTCGCCCTCCCAAGTTGTGCCAGCCCACATGGCATCGGAGCTGGCGCCGGCTTCGCGAGCGCCTGCGGACACATCCTCGACGGCATCCTTGGCCAGCGGAATCTCAATCTTGGCAGCCTGACTGTCCTTGAGCTCGTAATGAATGCGCAGCTCGGTCTCCACGCCAACGACCGCGGACGAATCAGCGGTAACCGAGCCCGCCGTCAGCCCACGCTCGGCACGATACGTCTCCACGTCAAACGTGGGGACGTCGAGCGTCACGTCGAGCTGTTTGCCGTCCTCAATCTTCACCTGCTTTTGCGCGATATGCTTACCCACGGTCAGCCCTAGGCGGCTAAACGTGGAATAGCTCGTCGCTTGGATGTCGTAGCTCGTCTTGTTAAAGGCGACGATGGTGTACGAACCGGCCTTAAGGCGCGGCGTCTCGGCCTTCATGATAGGCGTAGTGCCATCGTCTTCGTAACCCATCAGATAGGTGACACCGTCGGCAACTAGCTTGCCGTCGGACGTACGGAACACCAGCACGCGGTTGGCGCCCTGGTAGTCGCCCTTGGTCGTGACCGTCGCCGTGCCCCAGGGCTTCAAGTCGATATCGACCTTGCCGGCCGAAGGCTTCACCGTCGCCGTCGCCCCACCCAGCTTGAGGCTGTCTTTAGGCTCGAGCGTTATCTCCAGATCCTGGTCCGCGTCGGCAATGGCCTGCGACACCACGAGCGCTGTGCCCTGGATACGGTAGTCGTTTTCCTTGTCGCCCTTGGCAGGTTTGAGCGTCTTGCCGCCGCTCTTCACCGTCAAATCGATGTTATCGAGACTATCGAGCTCAATGCGTTCGGTCTTATCCTGGCCCACAATCGGTTCAAGATAGCCCACGTTGAGCTCAATCGCGCGCGAGGCCGGAATCTTGGTAAAGTCCTCCGCCTTAATCTCTCCGATATTCCATGTGCCCGTCATCTGGTCGCCCGGGCGCGCCAGCACCATGTCATAGTAACCGCTGAGCGAAATGCGCAGGGTGGCTGCTGTCTTGGAGAGAGCGTCCGCTGTAAAGCTGCCGTCATCGCCAGCCGCCAGCGGCGTGGACTGCCCCGCCTGCACGAGTGTAGCCGTCGCGCTCTGGGGAAGTTTGTCCGTCACCTGGGCCGCCTCGCCCATCCACTCAAACGTGTAGGCAGGCTTCGAGGAATCGACGGAGTCCTTGCGATCGGCCACGGCATCGGCAAGCTTTTTGACCATCGAGGGGTTGCCAGCCGAATCGGTCGCATAGGCATAGATGGTCTGGCCTTCACTAAAGGGAATCGCATACGTTACGCCATCGATTGTCACGCGCTCATTATAGTCGCCCGGATAGCCCGCCTCACCAAACTGAAGATCGGGGTTCATCACGCGCAGGGCAACGGCATTATGGTTCGTCTCGTTTCCGTATCTCGTGTTCTCAAAAGCTCCCCACTCTATCATTTCCACGCTTTTTGGTAGCACAATCTCTTTGCCGGCAATCGCAGGATCAAGAGAGGCGAACGCGTGCGCTCCGATATATTTAACGCCGTCGCCGATCGTCACCGACGACACATGCGAGCACCCGTCAAAGGCATTGCGCTCAATCCGCTCCACCGTGCCCGGCACATTGATCTGCGTAAAGGTGAGCACTGTTGTGTCCGAGACATAGAACTGTGGCACGCCGCAATAGGCGAATGCAAGATAGTCGATAGTTTTGACCGAAGGCGGCAGCGTTGCCACCACCTTGTCGTCAAGTTGTTCACATTCCTTAAAGGCCTGCTCGGGAATCGTGGTAAAGGCCGCGTTGTTGGGCCAGGTTACCGTTTGGAGCGTCTTGCTTTTGTAGAATGCATAGCTCTTGAGCTCCTCGACCGAATCGGGCAGTGCGATCTCTTTGATGCTGCTGCCGCCCAAGCCTCCAACCGAGCGGACATGCGAATTAGGGGCGAAGGTGATCGATGTGAGCGCAGCGTTTCCCATACCCGTAAGGCTTACGACATTTTTGTCGTCGATGGTCGAGGGCACCTCCAACGTGGTAATGCCCGCGTCGCCATACTCGATAGAAATTTCGTTGGTGAGGCTATCAATCGAGAAGTAGTACTGCGCGGGGGTCTGCTCGCCGGCCACGTAGCCATCGTCGTATTCGTCCTTTACGCCCGTGGCGCCCTTCGAGGTCATCCAGAGCCCAAGATCCTCATTCCAGGTTGCCTCGGCACCGGAAGCCTCCTCTTGCTTCTGCTGCTCGGCGAGTTCCTTGCCCTCGACAAGATCGGTGGCGAGCGTACCCGCAGGCGTGCTCTCGGTCTGCCCAGCGCCCGTCAGGCCTGCTGCCGATGCAATCTCGGAGGCCGGGGGCGTAGGGGTGTCACCGGTATCGAGCACTGTGGGGTCGGCAGCGCCGGCATCGGGCGCGGGGTCGGCGGAAGCAGAGTCTGACGTTTGGGCGTCAGCCGAATCGGCGGGAGCGGCGTCGGCTACTTGGCCGTTATCCGTCTGCACAAAGGTGCTATCGGTGGTGAGCACCTCAGCAAACGCGCCCACAGGCAACGAGCCCGTCACCATAGTGAGGGTCACCGCGGCAATGGTCAGGCGGCGGCAAAGCGCTCGAACAGTAGTCCACCTCATGGTCGTTCCTTTCCTGAAACCAAAAGTCATCCAGCGTAATCGTCGTCCAAAAACAAAGCGAACGGTAGGTTCATATATACGAACCTACCGTTCTACCTGCGCAAACCACCACAAAGGGGACAGGCACCTTTGTGGTGGTTCCGAACTTGGCCGGCCAGTTTGTCTCGACCTGTAACAGTTAGAGGTCAAATTCCCCGCCTGGTGTTACAGATCGAGACATTAGATTGACGGCCATTCGGTTCATCTCAATCTGTAACATCTAGAGCCGTTTTGGACAGTATGGTGTTACAGATTGAGATTTTGCTAAAGCCGAGGACGGGCGCTGTCGCCAAAACCTAACGCTTGCGGCGCTTCGTCGCGGCGATGCCTGTCGCGGCAACAGTTGCGCCGGCGATGCCTAGGGCGGCGATCGTCATCGCGGTGGTATCCCCCGTGGTAACCAGGACAGCATCGTCCTTCTTGGCCTGCGTGGTTTTCTCAACCGTCTTGGTCGTGGCGGTTGTCGTGGCCGGCTTGGCCGCGGGCTTAGCTTCAGGTTTGGCCTCGGGTTTCGTCTCAGGCTTAGCCTCCGGTTTCTGCTCGGGCTTCGTATCGGGCTTCACCCCAGGCTGCGGTGTCGGATTGGGATCCGGCGTAGGCTGCGGATCGGGAGTCGGCGTGGCTTCAGGCGTAAAGGTCAGATCGGTGTTGAGCCACAGGGTGTAGATCCAGCCGCTCTCGGGATCAACTACACTCGCTTCGCCCATCTGGTAGCCGCACTCCACGCCATTGACCACCAGCTTGGTGTTCGGCGTAAAGTAGAAACCGCGCGCCGGCTTAAAGTACAGGCCGTAGCGATAGGTCACGCCAGGCTTAAAGTCGTCGATGTGGTTCGTGATGTTCTGATCCCAGAACTCCCGAGAGTTCACTTCGCTGCCGTCGCTGCCCGTCCAGAACTCGCACTGGAGAATAGAGTCGGAACCCGCCGGAGTGCCCGCCGTAAAGACCGGCTTGTCGCCCGCCTTAAAGATAGTCGTGGCGCCATTAATCTCGATAACGTCGATGGCACGCCATTCATCAATCGGCTGCTCGCACAGCATATTGTCAGCGTTTGGGGCGAAGACGCCGTTGACGGTCTTGACGTGGTGCGCCCAATGACCGTTGACGTTCATATTGCAGTCATCGGCCACGGTATTGTCGCCCTTGAGCCTCAGCTCAACGGAGTACATGTAGAACTTTCCCTCTTCGAAGTGGTCAATCTTCTTCATGCCCGGCGTGTACTTCGCGGGGTCGGAATACCAGAAGGCAACGGGTACCGACTCCCCGGATTCCATATTGAGCTCCATTTCTTCCCAGCACTCGTAGGCGATCTCGTACTTGTCGGCATCGGCGGCGGGGATCGTCGCGGTCGCGCGCGGCGCCTCGCCGGGCGCGTAGTCGGTCTTCACGTCGTTGACGTTCAGGTTATGGATGGCTTCGTTTTCCGATGCAACAAGCGTAATTTCGCTATTGATGGCATAACGGAGGTGATAGTCGTCCCTGGTTTCGTTGACGGTAATCGAGCTGCCCGCGTAGCTGTTGTCACCTTCATAGTCGGTGCCATAGTCAGTTCCGGTATACGTCAGTGCCGCGCCAATATAAAGAACCTCATTGCGCGTGAGTCGATACGAGCCGCCTGCCGCGCCACCCGTAAAGGCCAGCGTCAGCCTCATGTGATCGCCAACAGGCTCAAAGTGAGCCGTCACATCGGACATAGATGTGTCCTGGACTTCAGCCAGGGCGCCCGAAGCAGCATCGGCCCGGTAGTACTTGGTTTCGACAAGTTCGCAGAGCGGCTCATCCGGCATGCCGCCCTCAACATCGGGAAAATCATAGGTATACGACTGGCCCTTTTCGAGTGTGACATTGCTCGGAAGCACGCAGTCCGTGTAGTGGGGAACCACGGTCGTTTTGACCTTAACACCGCTCCCGCCTGTCACATCGGTCACGCCACAGGGCATGATGGCATCGTTTGCCGGCGTGGCGGCGTTGTCACTGGGAGTGTTTTGTTCGGCGGGTGTCGCAGCGTTCACCGTTGCCGCTGATGCGTCCTGCTGAGCCTGCTGAGGTTCTGCCGTGGATTGCGCCACCGGAGCCGTGTCAGTCATCGGCGCAGCCGGGGCCACCGGTACCGGCGCCGGAGCCGCCGTATCCTCCGCAACCGTCGGCGTCACCGGAGCCGCGGCAACCTCATCCGTCCCAGCGGCGGGATCGGCGCATTCCGTCGCCAGCGCCACGCTCGGCAGCAGCAACTGACCGACCATAAGCGCGCACGCGCCGACGCAAGCTATTTTGGCACCCACACAACGCCAGGTACCGTGAACCAGCGAGCAGGTGGACTCACGTTGAGCTTGCTTATCAAAGTGGCTTCCGTTCATAACGGCCTCCTTGGTCGAAAGGCTATACCACCACAAAGGTGCCTGTCCCCTTTGTGGTGGTCCTGTACAACCAAGATGCGCCAAATGACTCCGTATGCCTAGGTTCGTAGATGCGAACCTAGGCCTTTACCTGCGGAAATACAAAGAGCCGCCGCGAGGACATTTGTGCCCACGCGGCGGCTGAAAATGGCTATGAAAGCTTGCACTAGCGGTTGCGGCGCTTGGACGCGACGAAGCCGGCGCCGATGACGGACGCACCGGCGATTCCGAGGGCCGCTGCCGCCGTCGCGGCGTTGTCACCCGTGGCGGCCAGAACACCGGAAGCGTTTTTGGCGCCAGCTGCAGTCTTGGTCGTAACGGTCTTGGTGGTCTTTGCGTCCTTGTCTACGGGCTTGAGGTCAGGCTTCTGCTCGGGACTTGGCATGGGATCGGGATCGGGCTCCGGTGTCGGCTCGGGCTCCGGTGTCGGCTCGGGCTCCGGTGTCGGCTCCGGCTCCTGCCCGTCTCCAAAATCAATCACTACATCATGGGCGACCTCGGCAGAACCGACGATATCCGTAATAGCAGACGAACCGGCAACACCGACGACCTGCCCGTTCTGGGAGCTCGGCCATTTCCCCGTATCAACAACCTTTTTCACATCGCGCACGGCACCATCCGTCGGAGTCGTAATCATCGCGCGCCCGTGCAAATTGTTCACGCTCAAATCAATCCTCGCGGCACGGAACAGCGTCGCAGTCGCGTCGTTACAGTTGATCGCATAGATTCCCGCAGTCGCGCCCGAAGCCTCAATCTTCGATTTGCGAATCTTGATACGAGGCGTTTCCGACCCGGTGTTTGCCTCTGCCATGATTCCAAAACTTTGATTGCGGACGGCATCGATGCCGTTTGCAGAAGACAGGCTTCGAGACGTAAGATTCGACTCCTCGACAAGCATCCACACCGCACCGCTTTGCGAACGCGCGCTGATGCCCGCCGAGAGCGAAGCCGCACTGCCGGCGGAAAGCGCGACATCGGCTCCGTTGACGATTTTCATGAGGGTATTCTTTTTGATACCGACCGTATTGATGCACACAGAAACCTGCCAGGCATCGGCTGTCTTGATCGACAGGTTGGCGGCATCGATCGTGACGTCGCCCCCGTGCACGGAGACATAATCCGGTTCTTCCTGCTCGCTTTCCTGAGCAGCGTGTCTACTGGGAAGGTTATCGGCAAAGATACCGTAGGTGCCCACCGCTGGACGCCAAGATCCTTCCGCCGATTTTGCCTCGATTTTGACATCGGCGCCCTTATCGATCGTCACGCTGCCGGCCGTCGCGCGAATGCCCGTCGCACTGTTCACTGCGCCCGAAGCCGTCACGTTGACGTTGGCGCCGCTGATGGTCACATCGCCACCCGCATTGCCGTCGCCTTCCGCCGCAATCACATCGGTCTGAGCCGTCGCATTAAGGGTGCCATCGCCGGTAATGGCAAGGTTGCCGTTCTTGACAGCAATGGCGCTCTGCCCGGCGTCGGCCGTGACGGTGTTGGTGCCCGTCACGCCGATGGTGAGGTTACCCTTGGCGCCGATGGAGCCGCCGTCGTAGCCGTTGAGCTTCATGTCGTTAGCGCCATCCCAGGACCAGGTTCCTGCCTCGTCGCCGGCAGCGGTGCCCGCGTCGTACTGCGTGCCGCCCACGCTGACCCACTCGGCGGCGAGCGCCACGCTCGGCAGCAGCAGCTGGCCGACCATGAGCGCGCAGGCCCCCGCGCAGGCGAGTTTTGCCCCCACGCGGCGCCACGTTCCGTGGGAGAGTGAGCACGCGCGGCCGTGGTCGATTGGGTTGTCGTGGATTTGCTTTCGCATGTGAGCCTCCTTGTCGTAAGGGGTGCTTCTATAACACCATGTTACGGGAAGATATCCGGATCCCGGGGCACAAATTCTCATGTGGCGCACCTGCCAGCGCAAAAGGCAACGAGCACGCTATTGCCAAGCGCGCCCCGCCCCCCGAAAGGCCCACCCCCTACCGTCATGGTCTACAATCGAGGACACGATTATTCGTCCACCCGAAGGACCGTTCTTGAACCTGAGTAAGCCTAAAATCAACGCGCGTTTGGCACTCGCACTGTTTACTTTCGCCTTCCTTGCTGCCGAGTTTCGCTTCGATATCAATATCGGGCTACTCGCCGGCGCCGAACGCGTTGTGATCGCACAGGGCTTTATTCTGGGCGCGAGTGTACTCGGCTTTATCGGATACGCGCCGCTGCTCGGGCTCGCACAGCGCGAAGGCCACTCACTGGCAGCCGCCAACGCCGCCGTCCCTATCGTCATCGTGGGCCTGACCCAAATTCAGTTCCCTACGGCCCCGCTTGTGCTCGAGATTCTGGGCTGCGTGGCATTCTTTGGGCTCGGTCTGCTGGGCGCCGCCACTCACCACGCCTTTTCGTTGGCATTCCAGGATGACCCCAAGCTCGCCACCGGTGCGGGAGCGGCCTATGCCGCGGGCATCCTGATGCAGTTCGCCATTAACCTGCTCAATTGCGGCGGCATCGCAGAGCTCATCGCCCTTGGCACAGCGGCTATCGCCATCTCCGCCCTCAGCGTCGTTCCCCAAAAGGCTGCCGGGAGCTCCAGCCCCGCCATCAATCCCTTTGTTGAGCCCTCTCATGCCCTCACCAAACAGGCATGCTGGAGCATTGCGCTCGTCATGATTCTTGCCTGCTTGTTCTCGACCCTCGACAACGTGGTCACGCTCTCCAACGCCCACGGCACCATTGCCGTACAAACATGGCCACGCCTCTTTTTGGCGGCGAGCGGCCTTGCCGCCGGCATTATCTTTGATCTTGCCGAGCGCCGCTACATGGGACTTGTCATGCTCGGCATCGCCGTACTCTCGACCATTTCCATCCTAGCCGTAGAGGCCGGGGCCGATCCCAACCTGGGCCTTATCGTCTTTTACCTGAGCTCGGGCTTTTTCGTCACGTTCTTCACCGCCACGTTTACTCAGCTGGCACCGCACATGCATGCACCCTCCCTTTGGGCCGGCATGGGCCGCGCGGCCAATAACGTGTGCGCATTCACCACATCGGGCATCTCGCTTGCTCTCGTGACCTCGGGCAACGTTGCTCTCATCATGATCGGCGCGCTCGTTTTGCTCGTCGCTGCCTGCGCAGCATTCGTGGCAGCCGGCTTGTTCCGCCTGCCCCAAACCGAGCAGGAGCGCGAACATCAACAGCTTGCCGAGGAGGCGCTGGCAGCACCGAGTATCGAGGAGCAGCGTCAGGCCTTCATCACCGATCACGCTCTCACCCCGCGCGAAGTTGACGTGCTCGTGGCCGTAACCCAGGACGAACGCCCGCTCAAGCAGATCGCCGAGGAGCTCGGCATCTCGATGCGCATGGTACAGCGCCACCTGAGCTCTATCTACCAAAAGACCGACACACAGACGCGCGCCGGTCTCACCAAGGCCTTCCCCTCCGCCTAAAACAAAAACCACCACAAAGGTGCCTGTCCCCTTTGTGGTGGTTTCAACTGGTTAGCCTTCGAGTTGGGCCACCTTGTAGCGGTAGGCTGCGGCGATGACGTCCTTGCAGCCTTCGCGGCCCAGCTTGGCGCGGTTGACGACGATGTCCTTGCCGCTCGTCATCTTCCACTTTCCGGCGCTGTAGCGCTTATAGAACGCCTCGCGCGCCTTCTGCTGCTGCTTGACCAGCTTGGCGCCCTTCTTTTTGTTAAGGCCGCGCTTTTTGCGCACGATCTCGACGCGATCCTCAAAGGGTGCGGTCACCAGCACGGCAATGTGATTGGGGTTGTTGCGCAACAGGTAATCGGACAGACGGCCTTCGATAATGCAGCTCTCGGTCTCGCCCAGATCCAAAATCACCTGGCTCATCTTTTGGAACAATTTATCCGAGTACGAACGCGCATCGTAGCGGTCGGGCAGAAACGCCATGTTCTCCACGGCCAGGCGCTCATCGTAGGCGGCCATCTTGTCGAGCGACTCGCCCGCGCGCAGCGACGCACGCACCAGCAGCTCGTTATCGTACAGCGGAATCCCCAGCTCATCGGCAAGGATACGGCCGATCTCGTGGCCCTCGGCACCAAAGTCGCGCGCGATGGTAATGACCACAGGACTCTTCTTGTTCTCCAGATCGCTCATCGCGATTCCTTTCTAACAAATGAGAAAGAGGCAGTCTCTGTTTCCCATTTTGTCACTTACGCCGGTCCTGGTTTCCCAAGTGCGGCAGATTGCCCCGAAAGAGGAGCGCCGCGTACTAAATGTACGCAAGCGACGATTGAGGGGCAAGGTGCCGTGCTTGGGGAAGCAGGACTATGCGGCCACAATACGACGTTGATATGCCCTCACCAGCAGCGAGATACCAAAGTTGAGCACAAAGTACATCGCAAACACCAGGCCGTAGAGCATAAGAACCTGCGACAGGTCGATCGCGTGGGCCATCACGACATTTGCCGTGTACATGAGCTCGGCCACGTTAATGCCCGAAAGATACGAGCTGTCCTTGATGACGGTCGTGCACTGGCTAAACAGCGCCGGAATGATCGTCTTAAACGTCTGCGGCAGAATGATGTAGCGCATGGTGGCAAAGAAGCCAAAGCCCTGGCTCCGCGCTGCCTCAAACTGGCCGCGCGGAATCGAGTTGAGGCCGCCGCGCACAATCTCGGCCATAACAGCGCTGGTAAACAGCGTAAAGGCGATGGTCGAAATCACAATGTCCAGACCCTGCACCGTAAAGTAGATAAACAGAATCCACAGCAGGTTCGGCGTGCAACGGAACAGCTCGATGTAGGCGCTCACCAAAATACGGAACGGGCGGGGCGCATAGCTCTTAACGAGCGCCAGCACCGTGCCAAAGATGAGCGAGAAAAAGATCGACAGCGCCGAGATCTCGATCGTCTTAACAAAGCCGCCCCAAATGTAGAGCAGGTTGGTCGCGTTGAAGATTTCCATGCGCTAGGCCTCCTCTACGTTGTCGAGCCCCAGCTCGGCCAGGCTCACGCCGCGCGGACGCTCCTTGGAGCGGCGCTCGAGCCACTGCACCAGCATGGCGAGCGGAAAGCAGATGATGAAGTACATAAGGCAGCAGACGATGTATCCCTGCAGGTAACCGTACAGACTCACAAAGTTGTCGGAACGGTACATAAGGTCGCCGCCGGCCACAAGCGCCAGCACCGACGTATTCTTGACCAGGTTGAGCGCCTGGTTACACAGCGGCGGCAGAATGATTTTGAATGTCTGGGGCAGCACGATGTACCAGTACGCCTGCGCACGGGTGAAGCCCTGACTCTGGGCCGCCTCCATCTGACCGCGCGGAACCGCCTCGATACCAGTGCGGATGACCTCCGAAATGTAGGCCGCGTGATACAGGCCCACGCCCAAGAAGCCCAGCACGAACGGCGCGATGCGCACCGGCTGGTCGGCACCGGTTATGGCCTGCAAAAACTGCGGACCGGCCATGTACATAAAGAGCACCTGTACGGGCAGCGGGGTGTTCTGGTAAAACTCCACGTACACGCGGCTTATGGCGCGCAGCACGCGCGAGCGAGTGGTAGAGAACACACCCAGCAGCGTGCCCAGTACCAGCGACAGCAGCAGACCGGCAACGACCACCTGCAGCGTCACGCCAAAGCCCTCCCAGAAGGGCCCCATGTTTTGAAATGTCGTCGACCAACGGTCGGCGTCAAATAATCCTTCGAGCATTTGATTCCTTCCTTGGACGATGTGCCTATACAAGACCCCAGGTCTTGACCTCTTGGTCGAGCCAGCCATCGGCCAGGCGATCGCAAATCACCTGATCGACCACGGCCGAAAGGTCGCAGCTCTTCTTGGTCGCCACGCCATAGCCCTGCTCGCCAAACTTGACCTCGGGCTGCAGCAGCTCAACGGTCTCGTTCATGTAACCGGCCAGCGTGGAGCGGTCCATGGCAAAGACGTCGATATTGCCGGCGTCGAGCGAACTCTTGATGATGGGATAGCCGCTAAAGGCCCTAAACTCGGGCTTGCAGCTAAAGCCGTTGTCCTTGATCATCTGCTCGATCAGACCCTGCGTGGTGGCACCCTGGCTCACACCAATGACCTTGCCGTCCAGGTCCTCAATCGAGGTAAAGCCCGAACGCTTCTTGACCATGAGTCCCACGTAGTCGGTGCGGTACGGCGTCGAGAAATCCCAGCTCTTCTTGCGCTCGTCGGTGATGGTGTAGGTCGCCGCGACCACGTCAAGTTGGCCGTTATCGATCAGCGGGCCGCGCGTCTTGGGCGTTACGTCAGTAAACTCGACAAGCTCCTGGGCGCGGGCCTCCTTGTAGCTCACGCCAAAGACGGCAGCGGCGATCTGGTAGCACAAATCGACTTCCATGCCCTCAAAGCGGCCCTTGGCGGTGTCGTAATAGCCATAGCCGGGAACGTCCTTCTTAACGCCGGCATTCAGATGGCCGCGCGACTTGATGGCCGCAAGCTTGGACCCCTTGTCGGAGTCCTCGCCGCTGGTGGAGTTGCCGCAACCGGTAAGCGCGGTCCCCGTCAGCGCAAGCATGCCGGCGCCAGCCAGCTGCAAAAAGTGACGGCGCGACACGGCCGCCCTCGTCATATCCGTCATGTCCATCACCGCGCCTAGTGCAGAATCTTGGACAGGAACTCGCGGCAGCGCGGGTTCTCGGGGTTATCGAAGAAGTGCTCAGGCGTGCCCTCCTCCAGAATGCGGCCGTCCTCCATAAAGATGACGCGGTCGGCCACCTGGCGCGCAAAGCCCATCTCATGCGTCACGCAGATCATGGTGATATCCTCCTGCGCGAGCTCAATCATAACGTCCAGAACCTCTTGGACCATCTCGGGGTCGAGCGCCGAGGTCGGTTCGTCAAACAGGATGATGGGCTGCTTGGTGCACAGGGCACGGGCGATGGCGATGCGTTGCTGCTGACCGCCCGAGAGATTCTGCGGATACTCGCCGGCCTTATGCGCCATGCCAACGCGCTTGAGCGCGGCGATGGCGACCTCGGTCGCCTCCTCCTTGCTCTTCTTTTGCAGCTTGATGGGCGCGAGCGTCAGGTTGCCGAGCACCGTCATGTTGGGATACAGGTTGAACTGCTGAAACACCATGGAACTATACTTGCGAGCCATCTCCAGGTGATTCTTTTTGGTGAGCGGCGTACCGTCGATGACGACCTCGCCCGACGTGGGCTCCTCAAGATAATCGACACAGCGGATGAGCGTCGACTTACCCGAACCGGAGGGCCCGATCATTACGAGCTTCTCGCCGCGCTTGACGGTGAGGTTGATATCTTTGAGCACATGCAGGTCGCCAAAGTACTTGTTGAGATGCTTGATCTCGATCATGTCTGCCATGAATGTCCCTTCCCTGCGTTTACACGAGTTGAACTATTGTACGGAAAGAACCGCGTTTCCGCAGCCCACACTACATTCCCGTAAAGAACCCGCAACCTTCCACCTGCTCGTTGGCGCTCATTGGGGACAGACTTAAATGAGTACCTGCTCATTGGGCACTCATTTAAGCCTGTCCCCAATGAGTGCCCGCGGGGGACGCCCTTCCTCCAACCGCCCTTGTTGAGCATAAGTCAGCGAAAACCCGTACACGCGAGCAAGGTGACGTGAAATGAAAGGGCGCAGACCTTATGGTCGCGCCCTTGAAATTGAACGTCAGATTGCCGTGTGTACGGGTTTGCAGCGTCGAGCCGTTACGCGGTTTGGTAAAACCGCGTAACAAATTACGCGAGCTTGGCGCCGACGATCTTTGCTGCGGCCGGCTTATCGAAGTTGCCGCCGGTGGCCTTGCCGAGTGCACCCATGACCTGGCCCATCTGCTTCTTGGACGTGGCACCCAGCTCGGCGATAACCTGCTCGATCAGGGCCTCGAGCTCCTCGCCCGAAACCTGCGCGGGCAGCAGGCTTTCCAGAATCTTGACCTGCTCGGTCAGGTTGTCGGTACGCTCCTGGTCGGTACCGGCCTTGATGGACATCTCCAGTGTCTCGCTCGTCTGCTTGATCAGACGCTTGATCATGCTGTTGACGTCTTCCTCGGTCACATCGCGGCGCTCGTTAACCTCGATATTCTTCACCTCGGCCTTAACCTGGCGAATGATGGACAGGCGAACCTTGTCCTTGGCCTTCATGGCCGCGATCATTTCTTTCTGCAGCTCTTCGTTGGTCATCTGCAAATCCTCTCTAATAGCGTGGGCGGTGCTCGCGCGAGCACCGCCCCATGATTACTCAGTCGTCGACGAATCGTCGGTCGAACTCTTGGTGACGCCCTTCAGACTGACGTTGTATGGCACGTCTTTGGGCATGGGGTTAACGGTGATGTCGGCATCCTTCTTGTACTGCTCCAGCCACTCGCTGTACGCAGTGCTGGCCGCTTGCGTCTTCACCACGTTGGAGACGTACTTCTTGATGGCCTTGGGCACCTGGTTGATGTCATCGACCTGATTATCGACATGGAAGTAGTCGGTGCACTTGATGATGTGGTAGCCATAGGTCGACTCGACGACTTCGCTCACATCGCCCTTGTTGAGCCCCTCGAGCGCCGCCTGGTAGCTGTCGACGAAGGTGGTGAGCTTGTCCCAGCCCACATCGCCCTTCTTATCCTTGGAGCCGGCGTCGTCGGAGTACTGCTTCACAGCATCCTCAAAACTCAGCTCGCCGGAGTTGATCTTGTCCAGGCACTCCTGCGCCTTGGCCTTGGCGGCGGCCTTGTCCTCGTCAGATGCGTCGGAATCAACCTTGATCAGGATGTTCGACGAGCGGCGAGCATCGTTGTAGTTAGACAGATTCTCGTTGATGTAATCGACGATCTCGCTGTCCTTGGGCTTGCTGGTGGGCGCCACGGCATCCTTGAGCTTTTGCTGTGCCAGGCTCTCCTTGAGCGAGTCCTTGTAGGTGTCCTCGGTATAACCGTAGGTCTTAAGGGTCTTCTTAAAGGTCTTGGCACCGCCCGCGCTCTTGCACGCGTCCTTCCATGCCTTCTCGACCTCCTCGTCCGACACCGTCACGCCGTTTTCCTTCTGCGCCTGCTGAAGCAGAATCTGCTGCGTGTAGGAATCGATGAGCTGCTTGCGATACTTCTTGGGTGTCAGGTCGTTGTCAACCAGATACTGCGCCCAGTCCTTGTCCTTGGTGTAGCCGTAGGACGCGCGCATGCTCATGATCTGCTTGGTCACGGTGTCCTCGGTGAGGTTGGTGCCGTTGATAGTTGCAGCAACACCGCCGGTCAGCTTGTAGCCCGAGGTGTCCTCGGCCTGCGACATAAGGCCGGAGCACGCCATCGCCGAGACGGAAAGCAGCATCGCCAGCACGCCGATGACCACCAGGACGATCTTGACGGTCTTAGAC
Source organism: uncultured Collinsella sp. (assembly GCA_958427145.1). Taxonomy (GTDB): domain Bacteria; phylum Actinomycetota; class Coriobacteriia; order Coriobacteriales; family Coriobacteriaceae; genus Collinsella. The sequence goes on along the minus strand of CAUAAZ010000014.1, from coordinate 6,173 downwards.
ACATACGTCTTGCGCTGTTTCTTGCGAGAGCTGGAGGCAGCGCGGGCCTGCTGCTCGGGCGTCGGCGCGGCCTCGGAGTTCTTTTTCTTATTTGCCATAGTTGGCCTTTCGCATAACGAATCGAACAAACGCCATTGTGTCACAACGCAGCCCCCGCGGCACGCTTGGTGCATTGGGGACAGGTTAATCTGCACCATTTTGGTGCAAAGGGGACAGCTCTGACAGCCGGCAGTTAGGGACAGTCCCCAAGTGCCGGCTTAGCCCCACCTTAGAAGTGACGGCGGATGGCGTCGACCATGCCTTGGGGCGAGGTCTGGCCGAGCACGTCGGCTGCGGCATCGGCGTCCATAAAGATGTTCATGAGCGCCTGCAGGGCCTCGACCTGGCCGCCCGGCTCGGCGATGCCCAGATTGATGACGATCTGCGCCGGCACCGGAGCGCCCATGCCAGCCATAGCGTTAAATGTCACGGGCGCGACGGGCTTCACCACCGCGATATAGGGCTTGGCCACAAACCCCGAATCGGTATGCGGAATGGCAATGTTTGCCGCCGGCATGGCAAGACCCGTGGGATAGGCATCCTCGCGCGTGCGAACGGCGTCGAGCCAACCGGACGCAATGTAGCCGCGCGGGGCAAGCTCGCCCTCGAGCCGCGCAAACACCTCATCCGGCGTCGCACACTCCCAATCAAAAAACACTAGCTCAGGCGTAAACAGCGCTTCGTTATCCGCCATGCGCTCACCTCTCTCACCTAGTCATCGGAGGCGTTCTTGAATGACTAGTCGCTAAAGACCGTCCCCGATGACTACTCAAAACAAAAGGTGGCCACGCGCGCCTTGGCGCCAATGACCACCCTGACTACTCGGCTAAATTGTACTGTGCGCCGCTAGCCGCGAGGCGCGTCAATTGCGACCTTGCCGCTCTCCAGCACGTGGACGCGGCCGTCGGCGAGCATCTGCACGACCTCGGGATACAGCACGTGCTCAATCGCGTGGATGTGCTCCTCGAGCGTGTCGACATCCCAACCTTCCTCGACAGCCAGCGCGCGCTGGGCGATGATGGGGCCGTTGTCGTAGATCTCGTTGGCAAAATGCACGGTCACGCCAGTTACCTTGACGCCGCGCGCAAAGGCATCGTCAATCGCATGCGCACCGGTAAAGCTCGGCAGCAGCGCCGGATGCAAGTTGACCACGCGATTGGGAAACGCCGCCAGCAGAGGCGTGTGCACCATGCGCATGTAGCCGGCCATGACCACATATTCGCAGCCGCGCTCGAGCAGCTCGTGCGCGATGATCTCGTCGGCGGCGATGGGGTCGGCATAGACATCCTTGGACAGCGTGAGCGTCTGGATGCCCGCGCGCTCAGCGCGCTGCAAACCCTTAGCCGAAGGACGGCTCGACACCACAAGCTCAATCGAAGCGTTGAGCTTGCCGGCGGCGATCAGATCGATCAGCGCCTGCAGGTTGGTACCCGAACCGCTGATGAGCACACCGATCTTGAGCGGCTCGGCCGTATCGGTGCCGGTCGGACGGGTGTAGGGCACAAAGCCCAGGCTCGCGGCAGCAGCCATCTGCTCGTTAGCGCTCATCGGAGTACACGACCTTACCGGAGCCCTCGACGCACTCGCCCACGCGGAACGGCTTCTCGCCCAGCGCGACCAGGGCCTCGGTCACGGCAGCCTCGTCCTCGGGGGCGACGATCAGGCACAGGCCAACGCCCATGTTGAAGGTCTTGCATGCCTCGTTGGGCGCGAGCTCGGCCTGGCGCGACACGTAGGTGATGACGGGCGGAACGTCCCAACCCATCTCGGCGCCGTTGCGGGTGACCACGGCGTCGACGTCGTCGGCGAGCGCGCGGTTGAGGTTCTCGGTAATACCGCCGCCAGTGATATGGGCGATGGCGTGCACGTTGGCGCCGCCGCGCAGCAGCTCCAGAATCGGCTTGACGTAGATGCGCGTGGGAGCCAGCAGGGCGTCTGCCAGCGATGCGCCGCCGAGTTCCTCGAGCGGACGGCTCAGCTCCTCGGCCTTAGCGGCGGCCTCGGGCGTGCCCGGCTTAATACCGTCGACGCCAATGACCTTACGCACGAGCGAGTAGCCGTTGGAGTGCACGCCGGTGGAAGGCAGGCCCAGGATCACGTCGCCGGGGCGGACGTTCGCGGGGTCGAGCATCTTGGGACGGTCGACGACGCCCACGGTAAATCCGGCAAGGTCGTAGTCGGCAGGAGCCATGACGCCGGGGTGCTCGGCCATCTCGCCGCCCACGAGCGCGCAGCCCGAGAGCTTGCAGCCGTCGGCCACACCCTTGATGATCTTTGCCATGTGCTCGGCCTCGATGTGACCGATGGCAACGTAGTCCAGGAAGAACAGCGGCTCGGCGCCCGAAGCCAAAATGTCGTTGACGCACATAGCAACCAGGTCCTGGCCCACCGTCTCGTGACGGTCCATAATCTGGGCGAGCACGAGCTTGGTGCCCACGCCGTCGGTACCGCTAATCAGAATCGGGTCTTCCATATCCTTAAGCGCGGCGGCCGAGAACAGACCACCGAAGCCGCCGATGCCGCCGATAACCTCGGGGCGATTGGTGTCCTTAACCATCTGCTTAATCGCGTCGACGGCACGGCCGCCCTCGGCGGTATCGACGCCGGCATCCTCATACGTCACATGCTTGCTGTCGCTCATCTGAGCCTTCCTCTCCCACTACCGTGGCGCCGCGCGGGCGCCAAACGGTGCTCATAGTTGCGTTCATTTCGGCGCGCGCCATAACAACGCGCGCCGCTCAATCAACAAAACAGCAGGTAAAACCTACCAAAATAAACCTATCCCCACATGGCAGGTTTTAGGCCTCACCGTGCTTCTCTTCCCAGCTGCGGTCGTCGTATTTCTCGACCACGGCGTCGTCATCAAAGTGCAACGGCTTGTCCAGGTTGCGGGGCTTAAAGCCCTCCATGAACTTGTCGCGGCCAAAACTCTCGGGAATCGCCACGGGGTAGCGGCCGGTAAAGCACGCATCGCAGTAACCGCCCTTGGGCATGACCTTAAGCAGGCCCTCGACCGAAAGGAAGGCCAGCGAATCGGCGCCGATATACTCGCAAATCTCGTCGACCGTCTTGTTGGCGCTGATAAGCTGCGACTGCACGTCGGTATCGATACCGTAGAAGCACGGCCAGATGACCTCGGGTGAGTTGATGCGGATATGAATCTCCTTGGCGCCAGCGTTGCGTAGCATCTTGACGAGCTGCACCATGGTGGTGCCGCGCACGATGGAGTCGTCGATGACGACCAGGCGCTTGCCCTCGATGTTGTCGCGCAGCGGGTTGAGTTTCATACGCACGCCCATGGCGCGCAACTCCTGCGTAGGCTCAATAAACGTACGGCCCACGTAGCGGTTCTTGATAAGGCCCTCGCCAAAGGGAATACCGCTCTCGTGCGAATACCCCTCCGCGGGCGGCAGGCCGGAATCGGGCACGCCGATGACCAGGTCGGCCTCGACGGGCTCCTCATGTGCCAGCTGACGGCCCATGTCGTAACGGCAGGCATAGACGCTCTTGCCGTTCATAATGGAGTCGGGGCGGGCAAAGTAGACCTGCTCAAAGATGCAGTTTGCGGGCTCTTCGGCGGCAGGCACGCCCTGCTCGGATACCAGACCCTCGGCGCTGATGCGCAAGATCTCGCCGGGACGGACGTCACGGACGTACTCGGCGCCCACGATGTCGAGTGCGCAGGTCTCGGAAGCAACGACCCAGCCGCCGGCGCGGGTGACATGGGTGGTGGCGTCGACCGTCGCGGCGCCGTCCTGCGACGGCAGCTGCGAAACGGATGCGGCATCGGCCTGGTCCAGACCCTCGTCCACCAGCTTGCCCAGCACGAGCGGGCGAATGCCGTGCGGATCGCGGAATGCGTAGAGCGCCTGCTCGTTAATGAGCGTCATGGCGTAGCCGCCGCGCACGAGCTCCATGGTCTTGCGAATGCCCTCGCGCAGATGGCCTGTACGCTGGGTAAAGTAGCCGATAAGCTTGGTCGCGACCTCGGAATCCGAATTGGAGAGGAACGGCACGCCCAGCTCGATCAGCTGGCGGCGCAGCTCGTCGGTGTTGACCAGAGTGCCGTTGTGAGCAAGCGCGATAATGACGCTGTTGATGGTAGAAAGATGCGGCTGCGAGGCTTCCCAGCTCTTGGCACCGGCGGTGCCATAGCGCACGTGGCCCACGGCCAGCTGGCCGGAGAGCGTCGACAGGTCGGCGTTGGAGAACACGCGATCGAGCAGCCCCAGGTCTTTGCGAACCATAACCGTGCCGCCATCACCCACGGCGATTCCCGCCGATTCCTGGCCGCGATGCTGCAGCGCGCGCAGACCAAAGTACGTCAGTCGAGCCACATCGCGATCGGGTGCCCACACACCAAAAATGCCGCATTCCTCATGCAGCTGGTCGGAGTCCGGATCATACGTCGACATGGTCTTCACCTGTCCCGCGGCACGCTCGGCCGCGCGGATGGTTTCTTGAGACATGGCATCCCCTCAGAGCCTCGTTATTTGGCGTTACCTGCCCTATTATACGCACGGCAAGACAAGCACTCCCGCGCATGAACAGCGCTTTTTAAAAGCCCACCGAGCTTATAATCCGTTTTGCAGCCAAACATTTTATTGGGCAACCGCCTCGGGGCCGACGATCCCGCATACTTCCGTTGCGACGTGTCTCGCCCGCCGTTGGGGCTTGCATTGTTGCAATTGGGACGTTCGTCCTGTCTTTTGGCAGGTCGGCGGCGTATCCTTGTACCTACAGCAAAACGAGAAAGGTTATGTATGGATCGAAACGAACTCGACCCCAGCGTCCCCAGCGCCACGGAGGTCAAGAAGATCCCCCTCATCATTAAGGTGTACGCCGTCCTGTGCATCCTGTCCGGCGTGGGCACGCTCCCTTCGGTCGGCGCCTTTATGTGGCAGGTCATCACCGCGCTCATCAACGGCAACGCCGCCGCCAAGCTCGGCGACAACACGCTCGTCGCGGTCGGCCTTATCGTCGCCGGCATCATGCTCTCTGCGGCAAGCGCCGTCATCCTGATCATCTTTGGCCTGGACCTTATCAAGAACCAGCGTCGCAATGCCGCCCGTCTGTCCTATATCCTTATCGCGTTTACCGTCGTCGAGCTTTTGGTTGACGTGATGCTCCAGGGCATCGGGCCCTTCTTGCTGCGCCCTGCCATCCAGCTCGGCATCCTCGTCGCACTTTCGGCCACCGTCGACCCCACGCTGCGCCAGGAGCGCGAGCTGCAGCGCCGCCTGCAGGAGATGCTCGACCGCGACGCCGCCGCCGAGGGCATGCTCGGGCGCGATGAAACCGGCGAAGGCTACATCAAGCTCAACTACTTCAACCTGTTCTGGGTATTCTTTGTCTGCTGCATACTCGGCCTGGTCCTGGAGGATATCTGGCATATGACCGTCAACGATCCGGGTGTCTACCAGGACCGCGCCGGTATGCTGTTTGGCCCCTTCAGCCCCATCTACGGCTTTGGTGCCGTGCTCATGACCATGGTGCTCAACCGCTTCTATAAAAAGAACCCCATCATCATTTTCCTGGTGAGCGCCCTGCTCGGCGCCAGCTTTGAGGTGTTCGTGGGCTGGTTTATGCAGACCGCGTTTGGCGTGGTCTCGTGGAGCTACTCGCACATAACGCTGTTCGGTATGCCCGACCCGCTCGTGGTCCTCACGGGCGGACGCACCTGCACGGGCTTCGCCTGTCTGTGGGGCCTGGGCGGCCTCATCTGGATCAAGCTGCTGCTGCCGAGGCTGCTCAAGCTCATCAATATGATTCCCTGGAAGAGCCGCTACTCGGCTACCGTCATCTTCACCATCATTATGCTGGTCGATGGCGTTATGACGCTGCAGTCGCTCGATTATTGGTATCAGCGCGTCAACGGCACGGAACCGGATATTCCCGTTGCGCAGTTCTACGGCAAGTATTTCGATAATGACTTTATGGAGAATCGCTTCCAGAGCATGACCATGAGCCCCGAGGATGCAACGCGCGTGTAGCGCTCACCGCGCCCAAAACGCAAAATGCCCGCCGGTATCACATGAACTGCCTCCCATTTCTTGGACATGAGAAATGGGAGGCTTTTTTTATGCGCGTTGATTTGAGGGTGAAGCATGATGCCGAGGCCAGGAAGGCGGCCA
>CAUAAZ010000013.1 GCA_958427145.1 uncultured Collinsella sp. | reverse complement strand
AGAAACACTCCCCGATTTAAAACAAATCCCGTGAGAACGAAAAAGGCGGAATAGATGTGCAGTTGCGTAGTGGCATTCTTATTCATTTGGTACTTCCATCAACTAATTTTGTCGGGCCGCTCGCTACTGGCTCGAAGCCTGAAGTGTTCACAGCTGATGTGAAGAGTGGTAAAGCTTTTGCACAGGGTATCAATGGAATACATCCGAAGCGTTTTCGGCAGTATCATCGGCGAAGGCGGGATTAGCCTTTACGCGGCGCTCACCCTCGATGTATTTGACGATTTGATCAATCGTCTGGTTGGCGTGGCTCTTGAGCTTTCGCTCATAGAAGAAGAGGCCAAGCTTGCCGCGCGTGCCAGACGTGTTGCCACCCACACCCTGAAAATCCTCGGTATAGGTGAGCTCGCAGGCACCATCGCCAGCAGGTGCAGCCTCATAGCGCATGGTATTGATGCCCGCCGCATACTGAAAACGGACCTCATAGAGGCACGGGTAGTCAAAGTGCTTGATCTTAACCTTGATCGCCGTGCCCTTGGCCTTGCCTTTTGCGGACTGGGCGCGCTTCTCGTACTTATAGCCGTTGAGCTTGTTGCGGCTGGGACGCTTGCCCGTGGCGTTCTCGATATCCTGCATGATGAACCCCGCCAGAGCGTCAAAAAGCTCCTCCGGCGTCACCTTAAGCATTTTGGCGAGCTGCATGATGGCTCCTTATTCGTTTGAACCGTTCGAGTCATTGTACCGCCCCAGGCTCTCCCATGCGTTGCGGTGAAATACGGACTGTTTGGCGGCTTTTTTGGCCAAAACAGTCCGTATTCCACCGCAAGTTATCTGAGGGCTAGAGGTTGTAGGTGACCACTTGAGGTTCGGCGGGTTCGACGAAGATGGTTGGATTCGCCTGCTCCACGCGGACGAACTTGACGGTCACGGCCTCAAAGCCCGTCTTGTGCAGAACATCAGCGTAGACGCGCGCCTGCAGGGCATGCTTCTCCTGCAGCTGTTCCGGCGTCTCGTCCGGTGTGCCGCCCGTCTTGTAGTCGATGACCAGCGCGCGTGACGAATTCGCCGGGTTCGTCGCCAAAGCGTCGATGGCGCCTTCGGCATAGGCGCCGTAGCGGGCGATGTCCTCGTCCTCGCAGCCCAGCGAAAAGAACGGCACCTCGGCGCGAACGCACGGCCACGCGAGCAGGTCGGCACGAACAGCCGACTTGAGCCAGCGGTTCAGGGCAACGTCGAAGCGTTCGCGCTGCTCCGGCGTCAGGCGCCACAGGCGCGCCAGCGCATCGGCACGCTCAGCGGGCAGCGCATCGGAACCCATCTCGATCAGCCACTGGCAGGCGGCATGGAACGCCGAGCCCAGCGCCATGGGGTTGCCGGCGGGCTCGACAGCGGCCACGTCCGCATCCGTCATCTCGGAACCATCCGACTCCGCATCATCGCCAGCCTCGTCCATGGGCACACGCGCCTCGGCGGCACGGTCTTCTGTCTCGGCATGGAGCGCCGCGGCGATTGACGAGTAGCTATACGAGTCGCGCATCGGATACGGACAGATGCCCATGCGCACGCCCACTGCCTGGGGATACACAAGCTCAAACGAATCGGGCTTGGGGTCGGCAGGACCGGGGACGATTGTACTGGCCGAATCGTCGGCAGCATCTGTATCGGCATCGCCACGAACAAGCCTGCCCTCGGCATCCAACGAAGCGTTGGCCTCAAACGCCTGCTCGCCAAAGGTAAAGCCCGCGAGCGAAATGAGCTCGTAGTCGCCCGGCTGGGAGTTGTCGAACACCAGGCGGTCGGCATCGAGCTGCGGCATGTCCAGAGCGTCGGTCGGCAAAATACGGCGCAGCACATCGTAGGTCAGATCGGTCTCAACGTCGAAGGTCGGCGCCGCCACCTTGCCGCGGCTCACGCCGGCATCCATCGCCAAAATCACCAACTCTCGCGCACGCGTCATGGCGACATAGAGCAAACGAGCCCGCTCCTCGAGCGAAAGCTGCAGGTCGTCGTTGCGCAGGCGAGCAAATGCCTCGGCGGGAGAACCCGTCGCACAGACGTCCTCCATGAGCTCCGGCGGCAGCCACAGCGACGTGCCCTTGCCCTTAAACGCATGCTCAAACTGCTTTTTGACGTCGTCGCCCTTTACGAACGTGCCGTCCACGAGTTTAACGCCGTCGAAGCGTGCCGGCAGTGCCACGACTTGCGCTCCGCCCTCGACGCGACCCATCTGTGCCGCACCGGACGATTTGCGCACGCCAAAACACTCGGCAACCGCCACGACCGGATATTCCAGGCCCTTGGACGCATGCACGGTCATGATGCGTACCGCGCCGTCACCCTCCTCGTTGAGGGCACCCGGGGCCTCCTTGCCCGCCAAGAAGCGGTCGAAGGCCAGCGCGATGGAACGCGGCGAGTTGCCGAACTCGGTCTCTGCCTCGGCCACGGCGTCGAGCGCCTTGAGCACGTTGGCGGCAATGGCCTTCCCCTCGGGGCCGCGCTGCGCCAGACGCACGAACCAGCCGGAGGCATTGACCACGTCGCGCGCGATGGCAGCGAACGAATCACGCCCCACGCGACGCAGTGCGTAGCGCAGCACCTCGCGGGCGCGCGTTACGAGCGGCAAGCCCTGCAAGCCCGGCACATCGGAATCGCTCATGATGCCCGCATCGATGTTGCGACGCGACGTCTCGCCCGTCTGCTCGTCGAGCTTGGTCGCCAGCGCCAGGAACTCCTGGGCGCCGAGTGCAAACATCGGCGAGGCCAACAGCGGCATAAGACCCTGCGCCGTATCGGCCGGATTGGCAAGTGCGCACACCAGGGCACGCACCGTCTGTACCTCGGCTGCCTGGGCAAAGACCGAGCCGCCTGCGATCACGCAGTCGAGCCCTTGGTCGCGGAAGGCCTGCGCATAGACATCGGCGTTGGTCATGCGGCCCAGCAGCAGGACCATGCTGCCCTGAGGCTGCCCCGCTTTGACGAGCGCTTGGAACCGCTCCGCAATCGCACGAGCTTTCGCCTGCGTTCGCTCCTGCATGCTGCCACCGGCAACGAAGACCGCTTGGCGGCGCGAAGCCTTCGCCTTGAGCTTGTCCTCGCGATCGTCACTCGCCTCAAGATCCAAAAAGCCCTGCATCAGGCCGCCGTCATCGCCGTCGAAGACGCGTGCCACGTAACGCAGCACCTCGTCATGGCTGCGGAAGTTGCGCACGAGTTTGACGAGCTCGCCGGCAGGGGCATCGGCCACGGCAGTCGCCTCGGGCGCGGCAGACGAGCCCACCTTGCGCTCCTGACGACGGAACACCTCAACCTCGGCGCCACGGAAGCGGTAGATCGACTGCTGCGCATCGCCCACGGTGCACAACGCGCGCTCCCCCGCGCCCGTCAGATAGCGAATCAAATCGACCTGCATCTGGTCGGTGTCCTGGAACTCGTCGATCATGACCATCTTAAAGCGGCCCTCGTACGCAGCACGGATGGCAGGGTAATCGCGCAGGGCCTCGTAGGCCATACGCAGCAGGTCGTTATTATCGAGGGCGGACTGGGCAGCCTTCAATGCGCGATACTCGGCCTCGACGGAACGGGCCAGACCCACCAGCGCATCGAGCGCCGGGCCACCGCAGGCAAGCACGATATTGATAAACGCATCGGCGGCCTCGGCCTTGAGCAGCTCGACCTGCTCCTTGGGGAATGCCTTGCTCGCGCGCGGCATGGTGCACGACATCATGAGTCGCGCCGCATCGACCATGGTCTTGCCGCTCGCCTCGAACGCGTCGATGGCATCGAGCGCCACCTGCGCCTTCTCGGTCGCGGCCTTGCTTGCGCCCAGCGCCGCGCGATAGGCATCGGCGAGTGCAGAGGTATCGGCCTGGCCGCGCGCCACGCGCACGTCGTCCATACCGCCCGGCAACTGACTCGACAGCTCCAGCAGGTCGCGCACCAGACCCTTGATGGTCGTACCGGCGCCAAAGGAACCGCCCTCGCCCGCCATGGGATACCAGGCGTAGAGGGCCTTGAGCGATGCCGCGAGCTCGGGGGCGGCATCGGGCGCCGTTGCGCGACCCAGCACATGCTCGACAGCCTGATCCATGAGCTCGTCGGTATCGGTGAGCACTGTGAACTCGGGATCGATGCCCAGCTCCAGCGCGTGCGCGCGCAGGATACGCGAGCACATGCCGTGAATGGTCGAGATCCACGCGTCGTCGACGGTCAGTGCTTCCTCGTCCATGCCCTCGTCGATGAGCGCGCGGCGCACGCGGTCACGAATCTCGGCCGCGGCATCTTTGGTAAAGGTAATAGCGAGCACCTGGTCCAGATGCTCAACGAACGGACCGGATTCGGGAGAGAGCGCGTAGACGATGCGGCGCGTGAGGGTAAAGGTCTTGCCCGAACCGGCGCCCGCCGAGACAAACAGCGGACGGTCGAGCGTTTTGACGATCTGCAGCTGTTGCGGCATCAAAGTCGAAAGATCCATGGTCTACACGTCCCTCCTTACAAACGTTCCTTCGTGGTTATACGAGCAGCGCGCATGCGCGACCTGAGCCGACGTCGGGTCGACGGCGGCAACGTTGCCCGCCTCGAGCTCGCGCAGACGCTCGGCGATGCCGGTCTCCACGCGATCGAGCAGGGCGTCGAAGTCCATGCTGCCACCCTCGCCGGGGAAACCTTTCTTAAGGCCCGGGATGCGACCGTCACCACGCTCCTCCTCGAGCAGCTCGGCACTCGCTGCGCCTCGCAACGCCGGTTTGCCGCCCTTGGTCGAAAAGTAGAGCGCCGCGCGGGTGTCCAAATCCAGCGCTCGGCGCATGGCCTGGGCGTAGATGAGCGTCTGGGTATGTGGTGGCAACCAGCGCGGATCGTCGATGGGCGCCGTGCCCGATTCCTCGTCACGCACCGTGGGGTCGGCGAGCTTAAACTCCTCAACGCCCGTGCGATGCTTGTAGTCGATCACCACGGCACGATTCTCGGCGTCCACGTCCACGCGGTCGATGCGCCCGCCAAGCGGCCAACCGGCATACTCGACCTTGAGCTCGTTGAAGGCGAACTCCAGGTAGCGCGGGGCAAAGGGGGCAAGTGCCTCGGACTCGTAGGCAAGCACACCCTCCAGCTGCGGCAAGATCTCGGCCACCTGGCGTTCCTCCACCGCAGAGAGCGGCACCAGCGGGCCCTCCGTGCCGCGCTTGCCGGCGTGCTCGGCCAACGTCTCGTCAAAGACCTCGTGCAGCAGCTCCTGTGCACGCGGCAGATTCTCGGGCGTCACGCGCTCCATGCCCTCTTGGGGCAGACGGGCATGCAGATGCTCCAGCACGTCGTGGACAAAGTTGCCCTTCTCCATGTTGCCAAAGCCCGCGTCGATCGACTGGGGCTTGACGCGATACGACACGAACCAGCACAGTGGGCAGGTAGAATAGGCCTCGATCTGCGAGGCGGACGTCAGACGCGGCACGAGCGGCGCGTCCTCACCCTCGCCATCGCGACGGCGCAGGACCAAATACGGCACGGCCTCGGCACTCAGATGCTGAGGGGCTTCACAGGTCACGCGCTCGCGCTTGAGGCCTTCACCTGCCGCGGGATCAAAGTCGGCGATGATATCGCCCTCGCCCACGCACGTGGGCTTGGCAGCGCCAGCGGCCTCGGCATGTGCCCGCAGCTCGGTCCATACGGCTGCCGGGTAGCACTCGCGCGCCTGGCGATCGTGTGTCACGCGGGCAAGCGCGACCGGACCGCTCGTCGCCTGCATTGCACGGCCAAAGCGCACGCGCAGCAGGGCGGCGGGCTCCAAAGACACGCCGTCGCGGCGCAGCTCGGCCGTCAACGTGGCAAGCGGGCCCTCTTCGTGCGAAAGCGGATAGCTGTCCAGGTCGACATCGGCAAACAGCACGGCATCGTAGCCGCTAGGACGCAAAACCGACGCATCGGCAAGCGACACGAAGCGCACTTGCGCCCGTGGCGTGCGATCGACCTCGTAGGTCTCGTAATCGTAAGCGGTGCTGCGCTTGTCCACCCTGGTTCGAACGCCGTCGAGAACCGGCACGGTCGCGGCCTGCGACACGTCGAGCGCGCGAGCATCGTTCATAAGGATGTCGATGGCATGGCGCAGCAAAGCCGTCTCTGCCTGGCGACGGGCCTGGCCGTCAAGACCGCCTAGAGCGCGATCGGGCAGCGCCTCTGCAACGGCGAGCATGGCCTTGAGCGCCGTCACGGGTTTGTCGCGCCACAGCGCCTGAAACACGTCCGAGACCACGCACGGCACATTCTTAAACCAGTTATCGTCGTTGGCGGCCTTGCGGGCGCCCCTCACCTGGCCCTGCACACTCTGCAGCAGGCTCTTGACGCCCGCAGTGGTCTTGCTGCGCGACAGGCGCATGTTCTTGTCGAAGCCGCGGGCGCTCGCGGCGTCAGTACCCGAAAGCGGGCTATAAATCCAGTCGGTAAGCTCTGGAGCGGGCCACCACTCGGTCTTGGAAGCGGTGCCCTCGTCGGCGGCTTTCATACGCTCGATCAGGTTGGCGAGCGCCGTAAACTGCCTGCCCGCGATGGACTGGGAAAACGCCGTGAACTCGGTCGTCTCGGACGCAATGTGACGCGCCGCCAGACGAGAGGCGAGCTCACCGAACAGCTGGGATGCCCGGGCAGAAACAACGAGCACGCGCACGGGGTCGGCAGAAGCGCCGTCGACCTCGGAACCCCGGCACGTTTTTACCAGATCATCAATTGCGTCCGCATAAGCATGAGCACGGGCATGGGGGCCAGCGACCTCAATAAAGGCAGGCTGAGCGGCGGTCCCGTAAGCGGCATCAGACGCGCCGACACCCTCCCCTAGCGGCGCGATCTCAAACAACACATCGCGGGCATCAAATGCCGTGGCAAGCTCCTCGCGCATCGCCGCCTGCTCGCGGGCAAGCAGCACGACGACCTCTCCCCCATTGTTCGCCACGGCAGACAGCAGCTCGAGCAGACCGTGCGTAAACGACGTGATACCGCGCACGCATACGGCGCGAGTGCACGCCGGCAGGCTATCGGCCAGGACACTGGTCATAATGTCAGCTGCCTCGCAGGGCTCAACCATATCTCGACGGTCCAAACCGCCCGCGTAGGCGCGCAAAAGCTCGAACACACGAGCCTCGGCATCGCTTTTTGGCTCAGGCTGGCAGTTGTCGCCACGGCATCGTTCGGCACCCGTCCCCGCAACGCCCGGCAACACGTCGCGGGCCATGCGCGCGAGCATGCGCACTGTGCCCTGGCTGCGCGAAAGCGGCTGCAGGTCGGCATCGTCGAGACGCGTGACCATGTCCGAGAACAGCATCTGGCGCTGCAGGTTGTCGACGAAACCGCGCCCGTCGCCCAAAAGCTCCCAAAGCGAGCGAAGCCACGATGTAGACGTCTTGTAGTCGATACCCAGCGAAACGCCGGCTTCCGCCGCATCATGACGGCACAGGTCGAGCTCGGCAAACGTAGGTGCCAGCAACACGGCACGCCCGTGGCGGACAATAAGGTCGGCAAGCAGCGCCGACTCGGCATCGCTCAAATCCGTGCCGGCATTGGTGGTATAGATTCGAACAGGCATGGTCCTCCGCTCAAACTGTTCGCAATAATCAATGCATCCATCCTACCCGCCCACGCGGACACATTGCCACCACAGCTCCATCTTTTGGTACAAAGCAACCTGACCCCAACGAACCAGCCGATTGCGGGCATATAAAAACCGCCCCCGGAGGAGCGGTTTTGCACAATTCGTTTTTGTCGCCGGCCTACTCGCCATCCTCCAACTTAATGAGGATCTTGCGGTAGCCACCGTACTCGCCGTTCAGCGCCTTTGAAACGCGGCTCACCGTGGTGGACGAAGCGCCGGTACGGGCCTGAACCTCAACATAAGGCTCGCCCTCGTCCAAATAGCGCGCAACCTGCAAACGCTGAGAAAGGTCGCAAATCTCGCGCGGCGTGCAGATATCGGTCAAAAACGCTTGGATATCCTTCTCGTCGTCCAAAAGGCTAAATGCGTGGACCAGCTGCTTGACATCAGGCTTGTCAAACATGTTCTCGATATTCATCGATCACCGCCAAACCCGCCAAAAGGCATCGAAGTTGATACTGACATCGGGCATCGTTCGCCCGTTCTATGCAATAGGGCAACGCCTGTGGCTTTTGCCCGTAGCAGTGTAGCACACCACCAAACTAAAGCGACAAGACTCTCTGCCAGCGGCGCGTTTTTCAGGACGAACGCCGTTTAGAAACCATATGCGCACGTAAGCTCCACGAATATTTGAGACAATGGGCGCCCAAACACCGCGGCGCGCCCGCGCAACCATCCAGGTCGCCGCCGCAAGCCGCTTCACGCGACGCCAGCAACCCCGGCGCAAGAAAGGATTCACGCCATGCGCTTTATGCTTAACTGGCTCTTCACCTCGATCGCCATCGCGATCGCCACGTTCCTCGTCCCCGGTATCCAACCCTTCGGCTTTGCCGAGGCTTGGGTCTGCTTTGCCTTCGTGGGACTGTTCCTCAACATCGTCGACTCGCTCGTCAAGCCGTTCCTGACGGTCATCTCGCTGCCGCTCACTATTATCACGCTTGGTATTTTTCAGCTCGTAGTCAACAGCTTTATGCTCGAGCTGGCCAGCTACCTGTCGGTCAATCTGCTGGGCGCGGGTATCTCCATTGCCGGCTTTGGATCGGCCTTTATGGGCAGCATCCTGGTATCCATCATGCGCAGCATTCTCGACAGCATCGCCGAGGGCTAGAACTGTTCAATACGAACCGTCATATCGACCCAAAACGAAGGCCGCCCATCGCAAAAAATGGGCGGCCTTCTTATTTGTCAAGTCTCAAAGGACGAGAGAATCTACCATTTCTACCCCGTCCCCAAATGCAGGTGTGGGTTAGATGACATAGTCGTAGCCATGGTTGGGAGCGACAAGTTGATCGAGCGTCACACCGTCGAGGTAGTCGTTGATGAGCTTGTCCAGGTTCTTCCACACGTCGAGCGTGGGGCACTCGTCCGAACGCGAACAGCCCTTGCAGTCGCCGTCCAGGCATGCGACCGGTGCTAGGCTGCCCTCGGTCAGACGCAAGATCTCGCCCACCGTGTACTGCTCGGGCGGGCGCGTGAGCACGTAGCCGCCGCCCTTGCCACGCATACCCGAGAGCATGTTGGCACGTACGAGCGTAGCCAAGATGTTCTCGAGATATTTCTCGGAAATCCCCTGTCGCGCCGCGATCTCTTTGAGCGGGATGCGACCGGCCGCCTGGTGCTCGGCCAGATCGACCATAACGCGCAGGGCATATCTGCCCTTAGTAGAAACCAACATATATAGTGCTGCCTTTCGGTCATTTAGTCCGTAGAAATTCTAGCCGAAAAATTGGTTTTGAAAATACCCGTTCCGGTCAAGATGGTTAATCGACTCGTAATAATCTTCTATTTCCTATTGCGTTACTAGGCTTTACTGTCTACTATGCTTGCCAACAGCAAAACGAACAACCCATAAGGTTTGTGGGTTTCGCTGCTATACACACCGTAAAACCACACGGTATCCAGTCATTTGAACACTTTGGAGGTTCACCATGAGCAATGTTTACACGTCCATCGATCAGCTTATCGGCCACACTCCGCTTCTGGAGCTCACTCACTTTGAGGCCGATGAGGACCTCAAGGCCCGCGTGCTCGTCAAGCTGGAATACTTCAACCCCGCCGGATCCGTCAAAGACCGCGTCGCCAAGAACATGATCGACGAGGCCGAGAAGGCAGGCAAGCTCGTACGCGGCGGCGACTACACCATCATCGAGCCCACGAGCGGCAACACCGGCGTCGGCATCGCCTCGGTGGCGGCTGCCCGCGGCTACAAGGTGATCATCACCATGCCCGAGACCATGTCCGTCGAGCGCCGCAAGCTTATGCAGGCATACGGCGCACAGCTCGTGCTCACCGACGGCTCCAAGGGCATGAAGGGCGCCATCGCCAAGGCCGAGGAGCTGCAGAAGGAGACCCCCAACAGCATTATCGCCGGCCAGTTTGTGAACCCCGCCAACCCCGCCATCCACAAGGCCACGACCGGCCCCGAGATCTGGGATGACACCGACGGCGAGGTCGACATCTTCGTCGCCGGCGTTGGAACCGGCGGCACCGTGACCGGCGTGGGCGAGTTCCTCAAGGAGCAGAACCCCGAGATTAAGGTCGTCGCCGTCGAGCCCGCCACCTCCCCGGTGCTCTCCAAGGGCCAGGCCGGCCCGCACAAGATCCAGGGCATCGGCGCCGGCTTTGTGCCCGACGTCCTCGACACCCAGGTCTATGACGAGATCATCCCCGTCGAGAACGACGACGCCTTTGCCACCGGCCGTGCCGTGGGCCACAAGGAGGGCGTGCTCGTGGGCATTTCGTCCGGTGCCGCCGTGTGGGCCGCACTGCAGCTGGCCAAGCGCCCCGAGAACGAGGGGAAGACCATCGTGGCCCTGCTTGCCGACACCGGCGAGCGTTACCTGTCCACGGCACTGTTCCAGGACTAAGGGCCTGTCGCCCATAGGTTGAGCCCACGGACGAGCCGGTCTCCTCTCTCCCGGCAGCCTGAGCCCATCCAATCAGGGTGTCCCACGAGACGTCCGAACTTGCTACAATGTCTGCGGCGCGGAACCAGCCTCCCGCGCCGCTTTTCTTTTTTGGCCACATGCCACCAAGGAGAACCTCCCCATGCACAACAAGCGCGTGCTCGTCGCCATGAGCGGCGGCGTCGATTCCAGCGTGACCGCGTACCTGCTCAAAAGCCAGGGCTACGAATGCGTCGGCGCCACCATGCGCCTCACCTGCCCCGCGCCCGATCCCGTCACGGGCATGAGTAAGGTCGACCGCGACATCGCCGATGCAAAGGCTGTCGCCGAGCGCTTGGGGATGCCCCACCATGTGCTCGACCTGCAGCAGGCCTTCGACCGCAACGTTATCGAGCGCTTCGTGACCGCCTATCAGGAGGGGCTGACGCCCAACCCATGCATCATCTGCAACCGCCACATTAAGTTTGGCGCATTGCTGGATGCGGCGCTGGATATGGGCTGCGACTACATCGCCACGGGCCACTACGCCAAAACGAGCCAGGCGTCCGACGGAACCTGGCAGCTGTACCGCGGCGAGGACCCCAAAAAGGACCAGAGTTACTTTTTGTATTCGCTTACGCAGGAACGCCTGGCGCACACGATCTTTCCGCTGGCTGGGCTGGACAAAGAGCGCGACGTGCGCCGCATTGCCGCCGAGCAGGGCTTTACCAACGCCAAGAAGGCCGAAAGCGAGGACATCTGCTTTATTCCAGACGGTGACTACGCGGGCTATATCGAGCGCCGCTGCGGACATCCCGCTGCACCGGGCGACATTGTGTGGCGCGACGGCAGCGTGGTCGGGCGCCACAACGGTGCGCTGCGCTACACCATCGGTCAGCGCAAGGGCCTGGGCGTCGCGATGGCGCATCCCGTGTACGTAACGGGCGTCGACGCCGACAGCAGCACCGTGCATCTGGGCGAGGCCGAGGACCTAACGGCCACAGCGCTCACGGCCAACGACTGGATCTGGAGTGCCCCTGCCGACCGCATGAAGGCAGAGCTCACGTCCGGTGGCATTCGCGTAGGTGCCAAGTACCGCTATCGTCAGAAAGACCAGGCAGCGACCCTTGCGCGCGGCGAAGACGGGCAAATGCTGCTAACTTTTGACGACCCGCAGCGCGCCATCGCCCCCGGCCAAGCCGTTGTAGTCTACCGCGGCGACATCGTCCTCGGCGGCGGTACCGTGACTGCCGCCATCAAGTAGTCCCATCCCCTTCATAAGTTGCGGTGAAATAGGGACTGTTTAAGCGTTTAAAACCGCCAAACAGTCCCTATTTCACCGCAACTTAGAGAGGCCGGCCTCGGTCGGTACTGCCGTGTCAGCCGAGGCCGCTGCATCGTTAGCGCTGTACGTAGGCGCGGACGAGCTCGAAGGTGTTGCGCACGCCGTCGATGTGGCTGCGCTCGTAGTTGTGGCTCGCGTACACGCCGGGGCCGATCAGACCATGGCGAATGTCGTAGCCGGCCGAGAGCGTGGCCTCGACGTCGGAGCCGTAGTGTGGGTACACATCGATGGCGTAATCGAGCTCCAGCTCGCGCGCGATGTTGGACAGCGTGGTTACCAGGTCGTAGTTGTACGGACCGCCCGAATCCTTGGCGCAAATCGAAACCATGCGCTCGGTGCAGCCCAGGTCGTCGCCCACGCAGCCCATGTCCACGCTGATCATCTCGCGCGTATCGGCCGGCACAAAGGCACCGCCATGGCCGACCTCCTCGTACACGGTAAAGAGCAGCGAAACCTTACGCGAAAGCGTCACCTCGCCAGCGGCGATGGCACGCGCCAGCCCCAGCAGGATTGCCGCAGACAGCTTGTCGTCAAGGAAGCGACTCTTGATGTAGCCGCTCTCCGTCACCGTAGTGCGCGGGTCCATAGCGATGATGTCGCCAGTCTGAATACCCAGCTCAAGCACGTCGTCCTTGCTGTCAACGTTCTCGTCGAGCAGGATTTCCATGTTCTTCTCGATGGTCTTGACCGGCTCGTCGGCCACGTGCGCCGAAGGCTCGGTATTGAGGACCACGCCCGTGTACACATTGCCGTCACGCGTGTAGACGGTGCAGTTCTCGCCATCGGCCGTAGACCACTGATGCCCGCCGAGCGTCGTGGGACGCAGGCGACCATTGTCCTTAATGGAGCGCACCATGGCGCCCAGGGTGTCGACATGGCTCGCCAACACAAGCGGCTCGCCCTCGCCGCCAAGCTCGACCAGTACGTTGCCTTTATTGGAACGCTCGGGGCCAAAGCCCATATCGCGCAACGTTTCCATCAGATAATCAGTCGCCGCACGGGTATAGCCGGTAGGTGAAGCAATCGAGGTAAGCGCCTTCAACTGGTCAGTAATGTAGGAGAGCGTAGAATCCATCTTGGACACCAAAGTCACCCTTTCATATCGAATTAAACCCACAGCAACAATACCACCGCGCACAATTATTTACCTAGCGAGACAACCCATCGAGCTTCTCAGAGCAGCGCCCGCCACGATAACGAGCCGGCGGGCCCCTGCCCGTTAGCCCCACAATCTTTCCGCAGGACGGAGGAAGCCCCCGCCGCACGAAGTGCGCAGCGGGGGCTTCCGACATGTCCGAGGACGATTGTGGGGCTAACGGGCAGGGGCCCGCCGAACCAAGTTAGGCAGCCGGGCAGATCTTCTTGAAGAGCTCGATGACGTCGTCGAGCGTCGCCTCGCGCGGGTTACCCGGGAAGCAGGCGTCGGCCATGGCGTCCTTGGCCAGGACTTCGATCTCGTCGGCCTTCATGGCCTCGCAGACGTGCGGGATATTCACGTCGGCGGAGAGCTGCTTGACGGCGGCGATGGCGGCATCGGCAGCCTCGTCGGTGCTCATGCCCGTGGTGTCAACGCCCATGGCGACGGCGACCTTGGCCAGGCGCTCGGCGCAAACCGGCTTGTTGAACTCCATGGCGATCGGCAGCAGCATGGCGCAGGCGACGCCGTGCGGGGTGTCGTAGTGAGCGGACAGGGTGTGAGCCATGGCGTGGTCGATGCCCAGGCCGACGTTGGAGAAGCCCATGCCGGCGACATACTGGCCAAGAGCCATGCCCTCGCGGCCGGAGCCGGGCTGACCGGACTTGGCCTCGGCGACGGAGTCGCGCAGGTTCTCGCTGATCAGCTTGATAGCCTCAAAGTGGAACATGTCGGAAAGCTCCCAAGCGCCCTTGGTGGTGTAGCCCTCGATGGCGTGGGTCAGAGCGTCCATGCCAGTGGAAGCGGTCAGGCCGGCGGGCATGGAAGCCATCATGTCGGGGTCGACGACGGCGACCTCGGGGGCGTCGTTGGTGTCGACGCACACGAACTTGCGGACCTTCTCGGGGTCGGTGATGACGTAGTTGATGGTCACCTCGGCAGCGGTACCGGCGGTCGTCGGCACGGCGATGGTGAACACGGCGTGGTTCTTGGTGGGAGCAACGCCCTCGAGGCTGCGGACATCGGCGAACTCGGGGTTGTTGATGATGATGCCGATGGCCTTAGCGGTGTCCATGGAGGAGCCGCCACCGATGGTCACGATAGCGTCAGCCTCGGCGGCCTTGAAGGCCTCGACGCCGTCCTTGACGTTCTGAATCGTGGGGTTGGGCTTGATCTCGGAGTAGAGGCTCCAGGCGATGCCAGCGGCGTCGAGCTCGTCGGTCACCTTGGCGGTAACGCCAAACTTGACCAGATCGGGATCGGAGCAGACGAAGATCTTCTTGTAGCCGCGACGCTGGAGCTCGCCGGGGATCTCCTTGATGGCGCCGGAACCATGATAAGAGATGGTATTGAGAACGAAACGATTAGCCATTGATAGCCTCCCATCGTGTGCGAGGCACCCATTACGCCCCGCGCTATAAGTCCCATCCTAACGCTTTTGAAACAAAAAACGCGTGAGAACATCAAAAGTGTTAAAGCGTTTCAACAGATGATGAAAAAAATTGCGGCAAAGGAACAGCCCCTTTGCCGCAATCGGTTACTTTCGGCAGCCCTCTTTCCAAGCCTCGGCCGCAACCTTCCAGCGTAAGCGCAAGTCGCGCTCGCGGTCGATGAACATGATGGCAAACGCGACAAACAGCAGCAAGCTCGCCACGACGATGGCGTGCAGGCCCATGCGCTCAATACACCAGTTGCCCAACACGGCGCCAAACACAAAGGTAAAGATCACGCCAAAGTACAGCAGGCCGTTTTCCAAAAAGCCGCGCCTGTGGGTGATGATGTAATCGTCCACGTTTTGCAGCGCGTTGCGCAAGTTGCCGATGCACATGGTCGTAGCGATGCCGTGACCGTGGATCTTGCGGAAGCTCTCTACCTGCATACCGCAGGCAAACGAAGTGAGGCAGTTGGCGAGCAGATTGAAATTGCCGCCCGGGATAAAGCTCACGCCCAGCAAGATGACAGCTTCAAAGAACACCGTTACCTGGCGCCAGTGAATCACGCTGCCAAACCGCTCATGCACCAGGTCGGCAAGCATAATGCCCACGGCAAACGACACCACGGGGAAGAAATAGCGTCCCGCAAGTGCCCAGTTGCCCTCCGAGATGCTCACGCCCACGAGCAGGATGTTGCCTGTCTGCGCGTTGGCGAAAACATGATCGCGCCCAATGTACGAATAGACGTCCATAAAGCCACCGGCGAGCGCCAAGATAATGCCCAGCTCGATGGACTCCGATATCTGTTTGGCACGCTGCATCGTCGTGCATCCTCCTTGTTGACGACTCTCTCGTGCGTTGGCGGAAACATAGCCGCCGTTCATACTGTAACCCATTGACAACATGGCGTGCGCGCGAGACGGCTCCTTCGACGCAGGGATACACAGTCTGGAAACAAACGGCGGGCGCGGCGACGCTCCCACTCACTAGCCCATGTACTCCACCAGTCTTTTTAGCACCGTCCCAAAAAGACTGGTTACAATTACGTGCAGCATACAAACACCGGGAGGGATCGTGGCAAAAAAGCCTCAGCACGCTCAGAACAACCAGCGCAGCCAGCAGGGCAAACAGGGCCAGCAGCAAAAGCGCGGCGGCAAGGCGCAGGCCACGGTCGCCCGCACCAAGCATTCCCAAGCGACGCCCGCCCGCCCCTGGCGCCCGGGCCGCGATAAATTCCTCCCCGTCAGTCGAGCCGACATGGATGCACGCGGCTGGGACCAGTGCGACTTTGTCTACATCTGCGGCGACGCCTATGTGGACCATCCCAGCTTTGGCATGGCCATCATCAGCCGCGTCCTCGACGCGCACGGCTACAAAGTGGGCATCATCTGCCAACCCGACTGGACCGACCCCGCCAGCATCACCGTGCTCGGCGAGCCGCGCCTGGGCTTTCTCGTCAGTGCCGGCAACATG
The DNA here is from genome assembly GCA_958427145.1 of uncultured Collinsella sp. Taxonomy (GTDB): domain Bacteria; phylum Actinomycetota; class Coriobacteriia; order Coriobacteriales; family Coriobacteriaceae; genus Collinsella. Next base: position 33,340 of record CAUAAZ010000013.1, on the reverse strand, counting down.
GACTCCATGGTCAACCACTATTCGGTGACCAAGCACCGCCGCCACACCGACGCCTATACCCCCGGTGGCGAGGAGGGGCACCGCCCCAACCGCGCCGTCACGGTCTACGGCAACCTCATCCGCCAGACGTTTAAGGACATCCCCATCATCATCGGGGGCATCGAGGCGAGTCTGCGCCGTCTGGCCCACTACGACTACTGGCAGGACAAGCTCAAGCGTTCGGTACTGCTCGACTCGGGCGCCGACATTCTCATCTACGGCATGGGCGAGCACGCGATTGTCGAGATCGCCGACGCGCTCGACGCGGGGCTGCCCGTCGATCAGATCACCTATATCAATGGCACTGTCTACCGCACGGGTTCGCTCGACGAGGTCTACGACTACGACCTGCTGCCCAGCTGGGACGACCTTGCCGCTGACAAGCTCAACTACGCCCGCAGCTTTAACGTGCAGCAGCAAAATATGGACCCTATCACCGGCCATCGCTTGGTAGAGCCATATCCCAACAGCGTGTACGTGGTGCAGAACCCGCCGTCGGCAACACTCACCACCGACGAGATGGACGAGGTGGCCGAGCTCCCCTACGCACGCGATTGGCATCCCGACTACGACGCGGCGGGCGGCGTGCCGGCCTTTGCCGAGATCAAGTTTTCGATCAGCTCCAACCGCGGGTGCTTTGGCGAGTGCTCGTTTTGCGCGCTGACCTTCCACCAGGGCCGCGTGCTGCAGATGCGCAGCCACGACTCGATCATGCGCGAAGCCGAGCTGCTCACGCGCGACCCCGAGTTTAAGGGCTATATCAACGACGTGGGTGGACCGACGGCAAACTTTAGCCGCCCTGCCTGCGACAAGCAGCTCAAACACGGCGTGTGCAAGAACAAGCGCTGCCTATGGCCGAGTGTGTGCAAGAACATGGTGGTCGACGAGAGCGGCTACACGCAGCTGCTGCGCGACCTGCGCCAGCTGCCGGGCGTCAAGAAGGTCTTTGTCCGCAGCGGCATCCGTTTTGACTACACCATGGCCGATGCCTCGGACGAGTTTTTGCGCGAGCTGCTGGAGCACCATGTCTCGGGCCAGCTGCGCGTGGCACCCGAGCACGTGAGCGACGCGGTGCTGTCCGTGATGGGCAAACCGAGCCGCGCCGTCTACGATGCGTTCTGTCGCAAATTTGAGCGCTTGAACCGCGAATACGGACTCAAACAGTACGTAGTGCCGTATCTGATCTCGAGCCACCCCGGCTCGACGATGAAGGAAGCCGTGGACCTTGCCGAGGCCGTGCGCGACATGGGCTACATGCCCGAGCAGGTGCAAGACTTCTACCCCACGCCGTCCACTATGTCGACCTGCATGTACTACACCGGCGTGGATCCGCGCACCATGGAGCCGATCTATGTGGCGCGCGACCCGCACGAGAAGGCCATGCAACGCGCGCTCATCCAGTATCGCAAGCCCGAGAACTACAAGCTCGTGCGCGAGGCACTGGAAAAGGCCGGCCGCCGCGACCTGATCGGCTACACCAAGCATTGCCTGATCCGTCCCGTGCCGCCACGCCCAGGCGAGACATCGGCCAGCGGCGGACACGGCACTGGCAAGAAGGGCGGCAAGGCACACGGCGGTGCCGGCGCTGGCAAGGGGCCTAAGGGCAGCAAGGGCCACGGCGGCATGTCGCGCGCGCAGAACACCGCCGGTCGCAATCGCGCGGCACAGGGGCGTCAGGGCGCCAACGGAGGCGGCAGACGCAACTAACGCGGCGAGGCGGCATGCCGCCGTTGGCGACACGACACGCCCCACCAATAAAATGCCGCTCGCCGGGGCGTCGCAGAACGATTCCCCGGCGAGCGGCCGATTAATATTGTCTATCTCAAAACGTCGTTATTTTTTGTCGAAACGACCATAGAGCGCAAACGAGAGCGCCGCAGAGATAACCCAAGTCAAAGCGATGCAGACGACAATCATGATCAGGTTCATGGGATTGCCGCTTGGATCGGCATAAACGGGCAACGAGGTAATGCCGGGCATAACAAAGCCGAAGCACTTTGCGCCGAGAACAACGGTAAGCGCACCGCCAATGCCATCCGCGATCATCGCAGCGATAAGCGGAGTCCTGTTAGGAACCTGAACGGTAAACAAGGCGGGCTCGGAAATTCCCATAAATGCTGAGAAGGCGCACGTCATTGCAGCGGACTTGAGCTTTTCGTCGGTCATGCGCAGGGCTGCACCAAAAGACGCACCGCTTTCGGCGAGGTTATGGCAGAAAGAGATCGGGAGCAGATAGTCATACCCAAGCGTTGCGATATTGGAAATCTGGATAGGGCTCGTTGACTGATGCATGCCGAAGAGCACGATAAGCGGCATAAAGAAGCCCAGCAGAAAACCGGCAACGGGGCCTAACGTCGAGAATAGCCAAACGATACCGTTGGCAAGACCAAGACCGCACCAGGCACCAATCGGAGCGAGCACAAACAGGTTGACGGGAATCACGATAGCAAGGGAGAGCGCCGGAACGACAACGAGCTTAAAAAGATCCGGCACGACTTTGTCGATTGCGCGATATACAAAAGACAAGCCAATGACGCCAAAGATAACCGGGAACACGGAATCGGCGTAGCTAAAAATCGGCACCGCAAAACCGAACAGCGCAAGGGGCGTCTCGCCCGTACCGACAGCGTTGACAATGGTCGGGTACATCAGCGATCCGGCAACACAAAGCGCAAGCGAACGGTTGACTCGGAACTTATCAGCTGTAGACATTGCCAGCAAAAACGGCAAGAAGTAGAACGGGATATCCGAAATCATATTGAATATCGCAAAGTCGCCGGCACCCGTGTCGATTCCAAAAGCCGCGATAGCAGCCAGGATGCCCTTTACGATGCCTCCCGCCACCAGTGCGGGAATGATAGCGGAGAAGATGCCGGTGATGATATCGAATACGCGAGCCGAACCTTTTTGGAGCTCAGGCTGCTCGGCGTCGGCGGAGACCTCGCCACCCATCCTGTCACCTAGCATGGGCTCCAATTCGTCATATACCGACCCCACGCTGGCGCCGATGATAACCTGCCACTGCCCGTCTTTAACCTGCGCGCCCAAGGCGCCGTCAAGCGTCTTAAGGGCCTCCAGGTCTGCCTTGCTATCGTCATTCAGGTTGAATCTGAGCCTTGTAATGCAGTGCGTTGCCATAACAACGTTATCGGCGCCGCCCACGAGCTCGAGGACACGAGCGGCCAGTTCCTTCTTGTCTGCCACAGCAATCACTCCTACCCAAGATCCTCGCCATTAGTGGCGATACATTTCTGATACCAATAGAAAGAGTCTTTACGCGAGCGCTCCGCAGTGCCGTTGCCGCAATTATCCAGATCGACATAGATAAGCCCGTAGCGCTTGTCCATCGTAAGAGGACCGCAGGCAACAAGGTCAATGAATCCCCAGATCATGTATCCGCGCACGTCAACGCCATCGATCACTGCTTCCTTAAGGCACTTTATGTGCTGGCGCAAATAATCGATTCGATACTCGTCGTGGATGCTGCCATCCTCCTCGACTACATCAGATGTACCGAGGCCGTTCTCGGCGATATACAGGGGCAGCCCATAGCGGTCAAACATCTGGTTAAGGGTAACCCTCAGGCCAATGGGATCGAGCTGCCAGCCCCACTCACTCGTCTCGAGATAAGGGTTCTTGTTTGCCATGACCAGATTTCCCGCAGTCTTCTCCCATCCCTGATCGCAGGTGGATACCTGGGAAAAGTAGTACGAGAAGGCCAGGAAGTCGACAGTGTTGCGAGCGATGAGCTCTTCATCGCCCGGCTCCATTTGAATCTCGATATCGCACGCGTCGAAATAGCGATTCATATAAGCGGGGTATTTTCCACGAGCCATCACATCCGTATAGAACCAGTTGGAATACTGGTCGTCGTGAATAGCCTGCATGTTATCTTCGGGACGGCAGGTGGCGGGATACGTACAGAATCGAGCGATCATGCCGCCAACGGGAGTATCGGGCGAAAGACGATGGACAATCTCGACGGCACGCGCATTGGCAACGAACTCGTGGTGCAGGCACTGGAAGATGGCTCGATCGAAGTTCTCCCCCTCTTCGTCTTTGACCAGACAGACCCCGTCCCAAGGCGAAAAACGCGCTGCATTGAACTCGTTAAAAGGCAGCCAGAAATCGACCAGATCGCCCAATTCCGTAACGATTGTCTCGACATAGCGGGCGAAGAAATCAATCGTCTTGCGATTCTTCCATCCCCCATATGTGGTGACAAGATTTACCGGGATGTCATAGTGGAGCATGGTGACGAAGGTCTTAATGCCGTGCTTTTTGCACTCACCCAGCATGCTTCGATACCACTCGATGCCTTCGCGGTTAGGCTCAAGGTCATCTCCGTTAGGATAGATTCGGCTCCAGCAAATAGAGGTGCGGAACAGCTTGAGACCCATCTCCGCAAAAAGCGCGATGTCCTCACGATAGTGATGATAGAAGTCGTTGCCACGCCTAAACGGGTAGAACTCAACACCATCATCTGCGAGAGCGTTCATTAGTTCGTCATGGCAGAAGGGGTTGTTTTGATGCTTGTCCTCAATCTGGTCATGAGTCCAGGTACCATCCAGCCATCGACAATCCTGCGTCGACTTTCCCTTTCCGCCCTCATTCCAGGCGCCATCGGCCTGCGAGCACGATATGGCTCCGCCCCATAAAAAGTCGGAGTCAAACCCATGTTTTAACTTACTCATTTGCCCTCCTTGATCGGATGCTCCAGCAGATAACCCAATACTAGGAAGAACAAGATGCATAAGATATCGCATAGAAAGCGTGGGTTTATAACATTTTTTTAGATATAATACCGTTTGAGGCATCGATTCTACCGTTCACCCCTGGAGCACCCCATGGATTCGAATCTCAAACAGCTGCTCTATACGCATACCGAGACCGAAGAGTGGCATCGCGCACATCCGGGAGAGCTCAGCCCGCGATATAACAGGGTGGAAACCACAACCATTAACGGCGAAGAGGTCTATCTGTTTGATTGGAAAGAAACTCTCGACGAAAACCCCGTGGGCCTTATCAAGGAATCGCGCTTTACCGATATTCCTCCTCATATCAATCGGGATATGGAGCTTAACTACGTGTACGACGGCGTCTGCACGTTTATCGTCAACGGACGGCGACTACTCCTTAAAAAGGGCGACGTGCTCATTTGCAACACCGGCGTAGTCAGAAGCGTTCCATACGTTAAGGGCGAGCATGATATCGTCATTTCGATCGTCTTCAAAAAAGAAATGTTCGATTCGTTGTTCCTGAGCCAGCTACCCGGCGCGTCACCATTAACGAATCTTCTATTTGATTTTGTGTCCAAAAACCGCGAGGCCCGAAAATATCTCATTCTTCCAGAGGAATACGCCCGACATGCGCGACGCCTCATCGAGATGCTCTTTATCGAATATCACTTTAAAGATGCCTATTCCAATGAACTCATGAGGCACCTCGCCGTCAGCCTATTCCTTGTTCTCATTCGAGGACTGTACCGACGCTCCGCAACTGATAACCAGGCGATCATGTCGGACGAACGCATCGTGTCGATTCTGAATCATATTGAGCGAAGCTACGGCGACTGCACACTCGAAAGCATTGCGAGCGATACGGGTTATAGCACCAGCTATCTCAGCAGCTTGATCAAGCAAAAAACCGGCAAAACGTTTTCGCAAATCAAGCTCAACCAGCAGCTCACAGAGGCGGCATATCTTCTCAATAACACCGAGCGCAGCGTGCAGTATGTAGCCCGAAAAGTCGGCATCTCCAACATGTCATTCTTTTATTCAAAATTTAAAGAAGCATTCGGCGAAACGCCAGGTGCGTTCAGGACGCATCGGTCTAATTAAAGGCGTTATTACTCAGACCGATCAGCTTCGCGCGACACGGGAATGCGCAATCGAAGCAGCGAGCGCATCGCCTCTACCAGCACAAAGCCGGCGATGCCAACCGTGACCACAACGTCGAGCGGTGTGCCCACAAACCACAGCAGCCCCATGAGATACGACCCGGCATTAAACGCAAAGTGCAGCAGAATCGTGTAGCGAAGCTTTCCGGTGGTCACGAGTACCCAACCAAAAATGAGGCCGGCAGCGCCCGCGTAGCAGCCCTGCACCCAGTTCATGTGCATAAAGCCGAAGACCGCCGCCTGCAGCACGATTGCCGCGGCGACGCCCCAGGTACTCGGGGCCGCCCAGGGCACCATGGCACCGTCCTGCGCGCTCGCACGACGCCGGCGCTTCCAAAGTGGGCGGCACTGCGGATTAAACGCTCGGAGCGAAAACTCAAAAATAATGCCGCGCACCAGCAGCTCCTCACAAAATGGGGCGCCGAGCACCGTAGTCAGGACGGCGAGATAGCTGGTGTCGCCCATACCTGTTTCCTCAACAAGCTCGCTGTAGTCGGCCGCGGCATCGGGCAACAGCGACAGCACGGCGTCGGTCACGTAGCCAACGACCACCTGCAGGGCCAGGCCAATCACGATAACGCAGGCGATGCGTTTCCACGCCCCACGCGCTCCCCCGCCGAGCGGGTGCTCGCTTTGCCGGCGTGCCATAAACGAACGCGGCCACAGATAACGCCACCACAGCAGCGCCATCAAAAACGATGCTGTCTGCGCGACGGCCTGAAGCAATTGAATGTCGAGGTCATCGATCGAAAAACCCATGAACACCGATGCGACGCCAAGGGCGGAAAACAAAACGACGCTCAGGGCAATATCGGCAGCGACGACGCCAAAACAGGCAAGCGCCCAAATCATCGCATTGAGCATGCCAACCTCCTCCCGACGACTAGTCATTGGGGACGTTCTTCAACGACTAGCTGTTGGGGACACTCTTTGCCAAAGGCCCCGCTGGGCGAGATGTCGAACGGGAAGGTGCCGCAGCGATTGAACGCGGCGATAAACATGCGGATGGCGTTGGACGGCGTGGTGCCCACGAGCTGGGTTGCCGCCGCGAAGGCTGCCTTCTCCTCGGGCAAGACCTTCGCGACTACGGGGGTCATGTGTTCTGCCATGGCGCTTCCTTTTTGAAACGACGGTAGTGCGGATAGATGCGGGCCACGCGGCTGGGCGACGGGCTGTGAAGGCAACCCGATTGGCCCGCATCCGGAGTTTGTTTCTGCGGCGTTGGTATTACTTGGAATTCCTAAGTATTACCCCGCAGATAGAATACCACACCCGACCCCATGGGGACGGAGGAAAACGAATCATTTTGTTGTTGAGTTAGCGCCTGAAATGGCTTTTAGAGCGTGATGATATCCGAGATATCGAGGGCCCGAGCGTCAGCGGCATCGTGCGTGGCAAGCAACAGCATGCGGCCGTCGAGCGCCGGCGCCCAGGGCGCGCAATCGTCCACGGCAAGCGCAAGCTCCGCTGCAATCCCGCCGCCAGCAGGGCCGCCCGCACGCCCATAACCGCCCTCGCCTTTTGATTCGCGCACGGCGCGGAAGGGACGCGGCGAACGTCGGCGTATGGCGCGCCCAGGCTGGGTATCCGGCGCATGGCGCCCTATTGTCTTGCATAATTTCGCCTGTGCCATGCATAAATAGACGGGGGCGCCCCTTCCCGTCCCAACGTACCCCCGCTTGGACCGTGCAAAAACCGGAGTTTTCAGCATCGCGGCCCCCGCCGGCGGCGCCGCGAACCGGGAACGCCACGCGATCGGCATCGTTTTGGGGGCACGGCGCGGCGCGAAACGCGCGTTATCGCCGCGCCGGGCCCCGTCCGCCAACCCAAATCGCCCGTCAAGGGATCTCGCGAGCTCAAATAGGCGCTTCCGGCGCGTATGCAGCCACCCCGGCTTGCTGAAAACTCCCGAAAATGCACGGCGCGCCCCGGGGGACCCGTGCGTGCCGTGAAAAAACACGCCCGCATCCAGAAGAATGCGAGCGTGGAAGCCGGGTGGCGGCAAGGGCGCCAGGCAGCGGGCGGAATCCCCGGCGTGTCCGCCCGGGCACCGCAGCCGCCGCGCGTCAGCAGAAAACCTCATGCCCTGCGTTGATGTCAGAGAGCCCATCCCCCATATCAATCCTTTGCGCAAAACGGAAATGCCCCGTCCGCGCAAGCACGCGAACGGGGCATTGGTCAAGTTTTACGGTCAGCGGCTCTTTTGTGCCAGCGACCTTCTGTCTTTAGCTAAGCTCGGGCCAGTAACCCTTGTTGGCCTCGATCATGTCGTCGAGAACTTCCTTGGCAACCTTCATCGAAGGCACGGTCTTGTTGAGCGTAAAGGCCTTGAGTGCCTTCTCGTACGAACCCTCGATCGTGGCCTCGACCACAAGCTTCTCGGAGTTCAGCTGCTGCATCATAAGACCCTGCTGGAACAGCGGAATGTTGTCGCGGCTGATGACCTCGGGGCCGTTCTTGCCAATATAGGCAGGCAGCTCGACCATGGCGTCGTAGGGCATGTTGGGGATGGCGCCCTTGTTCTCGCAAATGACCAGGAAGCGCTGCTTGGTGTCGTTCTTCAGAGCGATAGCCAGGTCGGCAATCCAGTCGCCGTGGCTGCCCGCATAGAACGTGCTCTCGTCGATCTCGCCCGTCTTCTCGTAGTGGTCGATGCCGTCGAAGAGGTTCTTCTCGCGCGTCTCCTCAACCTCGTTAGCACGGGTGCGCTCGGGGTTGGAATGCTCGACGAACTCCTTCTGCTGCAGGTAGTAGTTCAGATACGTGTTGGGCAGGTACTCCGGGAAGCACTCCATGATCTCGTACTCGCCCTTCCAGACGTAGTACCAGCTGCCCTTGGTGTGACGGTTCTGCTCGGGATGCTCGTCGGCGGTCTCCTCGGGCTTCTTTGCCATGAGCGAGCCCATGCCCTTGAGGTAAGAATCGGGCAGCAGAATCTCGTGCTCCTTGATGTACTCGCGCAGCTGCGGGAGCACCTCCTCGCCCTTGTGGCGGATCGAGGTGAACCAACCAAAGTGGTTGAGGCCAAAGTAATCGTACTCGACATCCTTCTTGTCGATATCGAGCGCGGCGCAAACCACGTCGATGATCGCAATCGGCATGTCGCAGATGTTGATGATGCGAGCATTGGGACGCAGCACGCGGCAGCCCTCGGAGACGATGGCGGCAGGGTTGGAGTAGTTGAGAATCCAGTAGTCCTTCTTGGCGTACTTCTCAACGTCATCGATCAGCTCGACCATGGGGAAGATGGTGCGCATGCCGTAGGCAAGGCCGCCGCAACCGCAAGTCTCCTGGCCCACGCAGCCGTGACGCAGCGGAATCTTCTCGTCCTGCTCGCGCATGGCGTAGCCGCCCACGCGCATCTGGGCAAACACGAAGCTCGCGTCGGTAAAAGCCGTCTTTTTGTCGGTAGTCACCGTGAGCTTGATATCCAGGCCGAGGTCCTCGTGCAAAATCCAGTCCACGAGCACGCCGATCTTGCGCTGACGCTCCTCGTTGATGTCATACAGACGAATCTCGTCAACGTCGAGCTCGTCCTTGCGCAGGGCGATGGACTTGACGATGCCGGGGGTAAAGGTGGATCCGCCACCACACAGAGTAATGATCATTGTTTACTGCTCCTTCTCAATTGCGTTCTCGACCTTGTCGCGCATCTCGGCGACCTTCATGCCAAAGATGATCTGAATATTGTTGCCGTTGCGGTTGATGCCGCTGTTGGGCACGTGGTTGATGAGGTTCTCATCGATGAGGTCCGGGTTCTTAACGTTCACGCGGAGACGCGTAAAGCAGTTCTCGAGCTCCTCGATGTTGTCCTTGCCACCAAGACCTGCGACCAGGTCGGCAATACCCGCATCGACGCCCTCTGCGGGAGCCGCGGCAACAGCGCCCTGCTTCACCGCAACAGATGCGGCAGCTTCGCCCTCGGCAACGGGCTCAGCAAGCTCGGACTCTTCCTCGCGACCAGGCGTGTGGAGGTTGAGCTTCTTAATAAGGAAGGTGAAGAGGAAGAAGTACAGCGCGGCGTTGACGACTCCGAGCACCAGCATAACCGGCCAGTTGGTCTTGTCGACACCAAGGACCAGGTTGGAGACCACGATGTTGATGATGCCGCCTGCGGTCGAAGCGGGCACAGAGAGGACCTTGAGCAGGACCAGGAAGATGCCGGAAAGAACCGAGTGAACGACAAAGAGCACGGGAGCGGCAAAGACAAAGAGGAAGTCCATGGGCTCGGTGACACAGGAGAGCACGGCGGTGATGATCAGCGGGATGATAACGGCTTTGGTCTTATCCTTGTTCCCCTTGTAAGCGGTGACGATAAAGGCGAGACCGATACCGATGTAGGGCCACAGGTTGTTGAAGGTATAACTGTTGAAGTAGGTGCTATCGGAGAAGGGCTGGCCCGTCATTGCCATCTCGGCAACACGGATGGGATAGGCGCCGGCGATAACCTGATCACCCAGCGCCAGGGTGCCGCCCACATCGGAGAACTGGAACGGGGTGTAGATGAGGTGGTGCAGGCCGGTGGGAACGAGCAGCTTGTTGAGCATGCCGTAGATAAACAGACCGATGTTGCCCGACTCCTTAATGATGCCGGCAACGGAGGAGATGGCACCCTGAACCGGAGGCCAAACGATGCAGAAGCCAGCGCCCATGATCCAGGAAATGATGATCATGATCAGGAACGGAAAGCGAACGCCCGAGAACATCGAAAGGGCAATGGGGAACTGTTTGTTCGAGTACTTGTTGAACACAGCACCGGTGATGCAACCGAGGATGATGCCGCCAAATACGCCGGTATCGAGTACCTGGATGCCCACAACGGTGGCCTGGCCGGTTCCGGTAAGGCCGAGCATGCCGCTCGCATCGGCAAGAGAGCCGGTGGCGTTGAGCACGATGTTGTTAGCCTGCAGGAACAGGAAGAACGACATCAGGGCGATCAGCGAAGCATGGCCCTTGTTCTTCTTTGCCATGGCGCCGGCGATGCCCACGCAGAACAGAATCGAGAGGTTGTTGATGATAAACATCAGCGACTGATAGACAACGGCGCCCACAAGCTGGAACGGACCGAAGCCCAGCACGGGGATCATGGCGCAGATGGTCTTGTTGGTCAGAATGATGCCCACGATGAGCAGGATGCCGGCAACCGAGAGATACATCATCGGCTGGACGATCGACTTCGCGAACACCTCCAACGGCGCTTTGAAATTAAACTTCTTTTTTGCGGTCATAGCGGTACTCCCCTTCCTTTTCCGCAAATTAAGACAGATGTGCCCTAGACAAGACCGTGAGCCTTGCCTTATATCAATCGATGTGTGGGCACGTTATGCCTAGAGACCAGGTTCTCCAAGCAGGTTAACAATGTGATATGCGAGATAACTCTTCTCGGCATCGGTAACGACAACGTTATAGGTAGACGACAAGTGGGCGGCTATGGCATCCGCGCACGAGAATGCGCACGGATACGCCGTTTCATCGATTCGGAACAGTGCGTCTCCGCTGATTTGCCCGGCCGTAGGATCGAGCGCTCGCTGCGCGAAAAACTGCAGGTGACGAACGAAGCGTTCGTAAGGCAACGAGGTGTCGTCGAGGGTCGTAGCATAGCGCTCGGAAACAATCGCGAGCACGTCGCGAACAAGCTGGACCGAAACGATCAGACGATCGGAGCGTTGCGGCATGGTGGCGTTGACGATATGCAGCGTAATGAAACCCTGCTCTTCTTCGCTCATCTGGATGCCCATATACTCCTTGATAATCTGCAGCGCACGGCCCGCAAGTGCATACTCCTTGCGATAGAACTGCTGGATCTCGAGCAGCAACGGATTCTCACAGGAGACGCCCTTGCGCTCGCGCTCCAAAGCAAGGCTGATATGGTCTGCGAGAGCAATGAGAATCTTGTCGTTGATATCAACATTGAGCTCTCGACGGAGCATCTGAACGATGTCCTCGGAAATCACGAGGTTGACGGTGGGGATGGACTCCAAAAGATGTGCCAAGCGGTCAATCGTACGCGAATCCTGAGAAGTTCCCTCCTGCAACGCGTAGGTCTTTTCGACCGACGTCTCATCGATGGCATCGCCGGCATGGCGACCAAAGCAGAGGCCTCGACCGATGACGATGAGCTCGGAGCCATCGTCCGAAGTGACCATTGCGACGTTGTTGTTAAAAACTCGCTTGATAACCACGGTACCCACCACAAGAATTTACTCGGAAAGCCAGACGACAGGCTCTTTAACAGCGACAGGGCCGGAAGCATGCTCACGAAGAGTCGAGTTCTCCGAACGCTCGCACACGATAACGAAGACCGTGGGATCAAAGCCGGCAGCGCGAACCACGTCGAAATCGACCTCGACGAGGGGCTGGCCCGCGTCGACATGGTCACCCTGGGCAACAAGCGCATGGAAGCCCTTGCCCTCAAGTTTAACAGTGTCGATTCCGATATGCAGCATCACCTGAGCAGAGCTGTCGTCGGACATGATGCCCAGCGCGTGCTCAGTCGGAAACAGCGCCGCGACGGTACCGGAAACAGGAGCGCACACCGTTCCCTCTTGGGGAACCACGGCAACGCCATCGCCCACGGCACGGCTGCTAAAAGCGGGATCATTGGTTTTTTCTAGATGAACAAGCTCGCCGGAAACGGGAGCGAGGATTTCGAACTCGGAAGCCGCAGTCGTCTGCTTATCCGAGCCACCCATCAGGCGAGAAAAGAAACCCATGGAGACATGTCCCTTCATAAATATAGCCCAACCAAAATCAATCGAATGCGCCCATAAAGACGCACACAATCAAAGACTTTGGTTAGGCCCACGTCCGAGGGACTCGGTAACCTTCCGCATTTCTTTTTACGGGAGTCATTGCAGGCAACAGCAAAGCCCGAATAATCATTATGACCGATGAACGGTATGTTTTCTTCGATAAACGGTATCTATGCGGCACTTAGGGACGTTCCTTTTCTGCCGGCACCCAGGGACACTCCTTGCTCTGGTGCAATGGAGTCAGGTTTGTTTGCACCAACTTGGTGCAGATTAACCTGACCCCAATGCACCAATCTCGCTTGCGTTAGATGAAGATCTCACATTCCCTGCGCTCGACGCAAGCCTTGCTCAGCATCTGGGTAACGGCGGCAAGTTTGTTAGGGTCAAGTTTGCGAGCATTCTGCGAGCATACGGAGACGCAACGCATGCAGGAGATGCACGCCTCGCCATCCACCTGCCTTGGATCGTCCTTGTCGATAGCTCGAACAGGGCACAACGCAGCGCAAGCACCGCAGGAGACGCAATCCTCCGTTGCATGGGGCACCATACTGTGGCCTCCAGCTTGCTTATAAGGACGATTGCCGGGAATAGAGGGCTCGGACGCAGCCCCGTCCAGTAGCTTTTGCCGGATCCGCTGCGCAAACTCTGAAAGTTGCGCCACATCCTGCGCATCCGGTCGCCCAGCAGCAAACTGACGAGCAACGGAATGCTCGGCAATGGCAGAAACCGCTGCAACCACCCTAAATCCGGCACGCTTCGCAACGTCTTCCAGCTCAATAAGCGTATCCTCAAACGCGCGGCCCCCGTAAACACAAACCAAAACAGCCCGAGCTCCGTTGCCACGCACCATTCCCAGTCGCTCAACCGCCACAGCTGGAACCCTGCCAGCATATGATGGGACGGAGATAACCGCAACGTCGCCCTTCGCCATCGAGACCCCGTGGAAATCCAACCCGCTATCGGTCAGATCGACGGTAACGATATTCCCATCCAGCGCCCCGGTCACAAGACCAGACACTTTCTCCGTTCCGCCCGTCGGGCTAAACACAATTTCGAACATGCTCATCGAACATCCTCCCCTACGCTTGGTAACACACCAAGCCGCCCGCATGCTTAGACAGAGTATACGGCGCGCGGGGACACCCCGGTTTAGCGCAAAGGGGTCAGGTTTGTTTCCACCAACCTGGTGCAGATTAACCTGACCCCTTTGCACCAAACTATGCTGTCTGCCTCATCGATTTGCATAATTTCCGTTACAGATTGCATATATTTACGTGATACCGCTGTGTTCTCCTGAGGTACCCCATCCCGGACCGTGCAAAAAACGGAGTATTCTGCAACGCGCTCGTGCCAACACCGCCGCGAGCGAGCAAAACTGTAGGGCGCTGCATCATTTTGGGTTCCGCTATAACGAGAATGACGCACCTTTGCACCGGAAAACGGAAAAGTCTGACTCAAAACGCTCGCTAGGGACATCCGAAGCCCACCGCTGGCGACGTCGAATCGTATGCAGGCAACTCGATCTGCAGAATACTCCAAAAAATGCACGGCGCACCCCATGGGACCCATTGCCGCATGGCTGAAAACGGGCCTTCAGCATCCTCCAGGTGCATTCCTGAGCAAATCACACCGGACCAACGGTCGGATGCGGCAAACAAAAGGGCCCCGAGCGTAGTTGCTCGGGGCCCAAACTCATCTCGCCTTATCGCGCGACACGCATGTTACTTGCGCTTGCCGCCGCCGTCACCGGGGCGACGGGAGCTGCCGCCGCGCTTGCCGCCACGGCTGTTGCCATAGCTGCCACGGTTATCGCGACCGCCGGCGCGGCCGCCACGAGAACCGGCTTGGTTGCCACCACGACCGCCACGATAGCCGCCGCGACGCTCCTCGCGGGTATCGTCGTAGTTGCGCCAATCATCGCGACGATCGCGGCTGGCACGCGGATCACGGCGATCGCGCGACTCATTCGAACGACCGGCGCCGCTGCGGCCACCGTTGCCACGAGCGCCCTCGCGACGCTCACCACCGCGACCGCCCTCGCGGCCTCCGCGCTCGTCAAAGCGCTTGCTGCCGCGGGACTCGCCGCCGCGGGTACCGCGCTCGTCACGCGAACCACGGCCTTCGCCGCCACGGCGCTCATCGCGCTCGCCACGCTCGTCATCGCGACCGGAGCGACGACGGTCACCCGAGCCGCGCTTGCCGCCGCGCGAACCACGGCCCTCGTCCTCGCGCTCGACACGACGACGGCCACCGCGATCCTCGTCCTCGCGGCGGCGGCGATGCGCCTCGCCCTGGAACTGCTTGGCACGACGCTCGGCACGGTTGCCACGCGGGGCCTGCTCGACAGCACCGCCGCGCTCCTCGGCAGCCACCTCGCGGGCCACGCTCTCAACAGCCTCGTCCACGCGAGCCTGAACGCCCTCGCGCACGCGGGTCTTGCCGCCGCGCTTGGGACGGCTCGGACGCTCGCCGTCGCCGCGACGCTCGTCGCGACCGCGGTTGGAACGACCGGCCACATCGCCGTAGTCATCGCCGTTGCGCTTGCCGTCGCGACGCGCCTGCTCAAGCTTCTTCTTGCTCTTGGACTTGCCGCGCTTAGTCTTCTTCTTCACCTTAAAGGCGGCAGGATCGCGCTCGGGGTCAACGGCGGGCGGGTTGGGACCCACGTGCAGGTCGCCGGCTTCGTAAATATCGGCCGTCTTGTCCATGAGCTTCTCGATCTCGTAGAACTCGTCGACGTCCTGCTCGGTCACAAACGTGATGGCCCAGCCCAGCTCGCCAGCGCGGCCCGTACGGCCAATACGGTGGATGTAGTCGGTCGGCTCGGCCGGCACGTCAAAGTTCACGACGTAGCGCACGTCGCTGATGTCGATGCCGCGGGCGAGCACGTCGGTTGCCACCAGCACGTCGACGGTACCGTCGCGGAAGGCCGAAAGGGCACGCTCGCGCTGGGCCTGGCTGCGGTTGCCATGAATCGCGGCGGCCTTGATGCCCTTACGTTCCAGACGACGGCAGCAGCTGTCGGCGCGGTGCTTGGTGCGCATAAAGACGATAGTGCGCTCCGGGCCCTCCTTCTTGAGGAACTCGGGCAGCAGGTTGTTTTTGGCCTCGATGGACACCGGGAACACAAACTGATCGACGGTGTCGGCGGTCGACGTGGCAGGTGCGATCTCCACGCGAGCCGGGTCGCTCACCAGGTCGGTGATCTCGCCCACGGCCTCCTCGTCGAGGGTCGCCGAGAACAGCAGCGTCTGGCGCTCGGCCGGCGTCTCGCGCACAATGCGCCGGACGGCGGGCAAAAAGCCCATGTCGAGCATACGGTCGGCCTCGTCGAGCACCAGGACCTTAACCTCGTCCAGGTGGCAGGCGCCCTGCTCGATCAGATCGACCAGACGGCCCGGCGTTGCGACCAGGATGTCGCAGCCGTACTTAAGTGCCGCGGTCTGCGGCTTGTAGCTCACGCCGCCCACGACGGTCACGGCAACATGGCCGGTGACGTCGGCGATTTTGCTTGCGACCTCGTCGATTTGCTGGGCAAGCTCGCGCGTAGGGGTGATGACGAGCATCACGGGGCCTCGACCGTTGCCCTCGGGCTTTTTAGCACCGCGACGACGGTTGCGGCCGCCGCGCTCGCGCACGGGTTTGGGAGGAGCGATGTGCTCCAGATTGTTCATGGTCGGCAGCAAAAAGGCGGCTGTCTTGCCGGTACCGGTCTGGGCGGCGGCAAGCAGGTCACGGCCCTCGAGCACCACGGGGATGGAGCCGGCCTGAACGGGCGTGGGCGCCGTGTAGCCCAGGTTCTCGATGGCACGAAGAATCTCGTCCGAAAGTCCCAGCTCGTCAAAGGCGGGCAGGTTCTCGGTCGCGGACTCGACGGTCTCGGCGGCGCTGGCCTCGTCGGCAGCATCGAAGGCAGCCTGGGTCATGGCCTCGCGGGTCTCGTCCAAAATCTCGGCGTCCGTGACGTCGGATACAGAATTACGCATATGTTGTTGTTCCTTATCTGCACGCGCTATGGGCACGGCATGCGGCCGCGCGGGGCGTGCTTGGTAGTGCGCTAATACATACAAAAACGGGTGCGCACAGAGAGGACGTTGCTCAGCACGCTGGCGATCGCTTTGGCAGCCCTATCACGCGCCGTCCAGACGCAGCAGCCCTAAGCGATGGAGCAGATTCGCCGCCGGTTAGTATACCCGTACTCCGTATGCCCCCACGTAAACCACAGATGACGAGGCGGACGGGGCGGGTCTGGACCGAATGTCTCAATCTGTAACAGTTAGAGATCATTTTCCCTGCTAGATGTTACAGATTGAGATGGTTGGTTGGGACGGTCCATCGGCCAACCATCCATCCTCATCTGTAACGAAATCTCATATATTATTTCTGTACTACACACCCCCAGGGGGTATGGGTGTATAGTATCGGCAGGTTAACAATTCCAACACCGAATCACGGAAAGGAGAAGCCATGGCTCAAGATAAGTTCGACGTGGGCGGCATGACATGCGCCGCCTGCCAGGCGCACGTGGACCGTGCCGTGAGCAAACTCGACGGCGTCGAGAGTGTCGCGGTCAACCTGCTCGCCGGCTCCATGTTGGTGGACTATGACCCCGCGCAGGTCTCCCCCGATGACATCTGTACTGCCGTCGATCGCGCGGGTTACTCGGCCTCGCCCGTCAGCACGGGCACCGAAGCCGCCCCAAATGGCAACGCGCAAGCCAGGTCCGGCGCCGCCCATATGGAGTCGCCCACCAAAAAGTTGGAGGCCGCCGCCTCTGCCATGCGCACCCGCCTCATCGTCTCGATCGTCTTCCTTGTCCCACTGTTCTACATAGGCATGGGACACATGCTCGGCTGGCCGCTGCCCGGCATTTTCACCGATCACACCCATAGCATGACGCTCGCCCTCACCGAGCTCGTCTTGCTCATCCCCATCGTCTACGTCAACGACGCGTACTTTATCAACGGCTTCAAGTCGCTCGTGCACGGCGCGCCCACCATGGACGCTCTCATCGCCGTCGGCGCCACCGCGTCGATTGCCTGGTCGCTCTACGCTATGTTCATCATGGCCGACCAGCTGGCCGCAGGTCAGGTACACGAGGCCATGATGACGAGCATGGAGAACCTGTACTTTGAGAGCGCCGGCACCATCCTGTCGCTCGTCACCGTGGGCAAATACCTCGAGACGCGCAGCAAGTCCAAGACCGGCGGCGCTATCGAGGCGCTCATCGACCTGGCGCCCAAGACCGCGACCGTCGTGGCAGAGGACGGCAGCGAGACCACTGTGGACGTCGACGCAATTCTACCCGGCCAGGTGCTGCGTGTGCGCCCCGGCGAGTCTATCCCCGTCGACGGCGTGGTACTCGAGGGCGCGTCGGCCGTGGACGAGAGTGCGCTCACCGGCGAGTCCATCCCCGTGGAAAAGACCGCCGGCGACACCGTCAACGCCGCCACGGTCAACCGCACCGGATCGTTTACCTTCCGCGCCACGCGCGTGGGCGCCGACACGTCGCTTGCCAAGATCATCCAGCTCGTCGAGGACGCCAACGCCACCAAGGCGCCTATCGCCCGCCTGGCCGACAAGGTCGCTGGTGTGTTTGTGCCCGTGGTGTTCGTGATCTCGGCCGTGACCTTTGTGGTGTGGATGGCACTGACCGGCAGCATAAACGAGGCGCTCACCTCCGCCGTGGCCGTGCTGGTAATCAGCTGTCCGTGCGCACTCGGCCTGGCCACGCCCGTCGCCATCATGGTGGGCACCGGCAAGGGTGCCGAAATGGGCATCCTGTTTAAGAGCGCCGAGGCGCTGGAGAACCTGCGCAGCGTGGGCACCGTGGTACTCGACAAGACGGGCACCGTCACCCGCGGCAAGCCTGCCGTGACCGATATTGTGGTTGCCGCGCGCGCCGATGGCTCGCCCGCTATGAGTGAAAAGGCGTTACTGAAGCTCGCTGCCGCGCTGGAGCGCTCGAGCGAGCACCCGCTGGCCGAGGCGATTATGGCCGAGTGCGAGTCGCGCGGAATCGTCGCGCGCATGGTCGAGGACTTTGCCGCCGTGCCCGGTCGCGGCGTCACGGCGCGCGAGGGGCAGAATGTCATCGCAGCCGGCAACGTTCGTCTGATGAGCGAGCTGGGCGCAGAGGTGCCCGCCGGTCTTGCCGAGCAATTTGCTACCGAGGGCAAAACGCCGCTGTTCTTTGCCAAGAACGGCGAGTTTGTCGGCACCATCGCCGTGGCCGACGAGGTCAAAGAGACGAGCGCCGCTGCCATTGCCGCGCTCCGCAAGCTCGGCGTCGATGTGCGCATGCTCACCGGCGACAACCGCGTGACGGCCGAGGCCATCGCCCGCCGCGTGGGACTGAACAGCGAACAGGTTATCGCCGACGTCCTACCCGCCGACAAGGAACGCCACGTGCGCGAACTGCAGGATGCGGGCGGCAAGGTCGCCATGGTGGGAGACGGCATCAACGACTCCCCCGCCCTGGCGCGCGCCGACGTGGGTCTTGCTATCGGCACCGGCGCCGACATCGCCAAGGAGGGTGCCGACATGGTACTCATGCGCAGCGACCTCATGGACGTCGCCCGTGCCATCGAGCTGTCACGTGCCACAATCCGCAACATCAAGCAGGACCTGTTCTGGGCGCTGTTCTACAACGGCATCGGCATTCCGCTCGCCGCGGGCGTGTTCTTCCCCCTCACCGGTTGGCAACTCTCGCCGATGTTTGGCGCCGCAGCCATGAGCCTGTCGAGCGTCTGCGTCGTAAGCAATGCGCTGCGCCTGAAATCCTTTAAGACTAAAGTGGCAAAATAGGCTCACCATTAAGTCCATTTAGAACGGGTTTTCCAAGTGCCCGAGATTGACCTGAAAGAGGAGCGACGCGTACTTTGGTACGCGAGCGACGGCTTGAAGGTCAAGGTCGGGTGCCTGGGAAAGCCGACGCAACAGAGAGGAATACCCATGCGTTACACAATCAAGACTTCCGGCCTCATGTGCGGCCACTGCGACGCCACTGTCGAGACGGCACTGCTCAACGTGGCAGGCGTGACCGATGCCGACGCCGATCACGAGACCCAGACCGTCCAGGTAGAGTGCGCCGACACCGTGACCGCCGAGCAGCTCGCCGCCGCCGTCGAGGGCGCGGGCGAGAAGTTCCACGCCCTGTCCGTGACCGCCGCGTAGCAGCCACCAGAGGCATTCGACCCCATCGACCAGAAACGAGGACCCGCCATGATGGCAGACCATAAATCGGTGACCCGCATGCTCAAGACGGCACGCGGTCAGATCGACGGCATCCTGCGGATGGTCGAGGAGGACCGCTACTGCGTCGATATTTCCACGCAGCTCATGGCAACGCAGGCGCTCATCGCGCGCATCAACGCCGATGTGCTCAAGGCTCACATTGAGGGTTGCGTGACCTCGGCAATTGAATCGGGCGATGAGGAACTCAAGGCCACCAAGCTCGCCGAGATCGAACGCGTCGTCGACAAACTCGCCAAGTAATTGGTGTAATGGGGGCAAGTCACCTTGCACCATCTTGATGTATCGGGGACGGGTACGTTTGCACCACATTGGTGCAGATTAACCTGTCCCCTTTGCTCTAAATCGGGTATAAAGGCGTGCAGCATATCGAATGAAAGGCAGTTCTGCATGAATGACTTTATGAAGGGTCGCAACGGCGCCGATGAGCTCACCATCGTGATGGGCTTTGCCGGAATCGTCATCGCGATGATCGGATCGATGGCCCGTATCCAGTGGCTCAGCTGGATCGCCATCGCCGTAATCGTGCTCGGCGTGCTGCGCGGCCTGTCCAAAAATATCGACGCGCGCCGCAAGGAGAGCGAGGCCTTTGTCACGGCGACCGCAAACGTCCCCGGCCTAGGCAAGTTCGTCGCCAGCTTGGGCGGCGGCGCCGCAGCTGCTAACGCCTCGCGCGCGGCCGGCACCAGCAAGGAAGACTTTGAGCGTGCCAAGCGCACGGCCAAGAAGATGTGGAAGGGCCGCAAGACCACGGCGTACCTCAAGTGCCCCAACTGCGGTCAGATGCTGTCCGTCCCCAAGGGTAAGGGCAAGATCCGCGTCACTTGCCCCAAGTGCCACGCCAAGATGGAAACGCGCTCATAGGCATCGTGCCGTGGGGCAAATGAATCGGTAGTGCTTGTCCCAAATCCGAAGCATTTATTCAATAAAAAAGCCGAGGCCTCGTGTTGAGGCCCCGGCTTTTTGTATATGGCGGCAGCATTCGGCGAGCCGGCTGCCCCCGTCACGCCAGCGCTTACGCTACGCCGTCGCGGGCGAGCTCCTCGGCCAGTGCCCCTGCCGGCATGGCCATAATCGCGTCGAGCTCCGCGTCAACCTCGGGGATACGCTTCACCTTCAGCTTGCGTACCAGGTCACCGCGACACATCACGTGCATTGGCTCACGCAGAGCGCGCAGGTCATCGAGCGGGTTCTCGCGCGTCACCAATATATCGGCAGCCTTGCCGCACTCGATCGCACCGGTCTCGTCGCCCAGGCCCAGCAGCTCGGCATTGACCTGCGTGGCCGTATGCAGCGCAAACGCATTGCTCACGCCCACGTACTTGGCAAAATAGGCCACCTCGCGCCACATGTCGTACTGGGTCACGAACGGGCAGCTCGAATCCGTGCCCAGGCCTACCTTGATACCGGCTTCCAGCGCCGCACGCGCACTCTCGATAATGCCCGAGCACACGATGTCGCCGTTCTTCTTTTGCGTGTCAGTCGAATGAGTCTTCTCCGGATCGAGCAATACAAACGGCAGCGCCGGGCTGATCGTGCAGGTCACGCTCGGCGCGCGTCCCTCGAGCTGTGTTCCCGCGGCGCCGCGGTACAGTTCCAGGATCTCGGGCGTCATCGGAGCGCCGTGCTCGATTGTGTCGACGCCGGCCTGAAGTGCGGCGCGTACGCCCTCGGTACTCTCGACATGGGCCATGACCGGCAGCCCCGCGTCGTGGGCAGCCTTGCACGCCACAGCGGCAACCTCGACCGGCATGCGCAGCACGCCCGGCTCGCCTACCTCGGTCGCATCGAACACGCCACCCGTCACGAACAGCTTAATGACGTCGGCACCACGCGCGTACAAGTCGCGCACCTGTTCGGCCGCCTCGTCGGGGGTATTGGCGACCTGGGCGAACAGCCCTGCGCCGTGGCCACCCGGCACCGTGACGCCCGTCCCCGGCGCTACCAGACGCGGACCCTGATACTTGCCGGCGTCGATGGCATTGCGCACGGCGATATCGGCAAACAGCGGATCGCCCGCACCACGCACCGTGGTCACGCCGCTTGCCAACTGTTGCTGGGCACTGCCTTTGAGAATGTGGCGAACGATGGCGCGGCCCACCGGATTATCGAGCTTCTTCATCAGCGCGCCCGCATCACCCGCCGAGACTGGCTTGCCCGAGCCGCACAGATGCACGTGCATATTGATGAGGCCGGGCATGAGGTACGCGCCGGCCAGGTCGATGACCTCGGCACCTGCAGGCGCCTGCGCCACAGCGCTCGGTCCCATCCAGGTGATGACACCGCGCTCAACGGCCACGGCCATATCGGGCTGCGGCTCCATATGCTCCGAACCATCCAGGACGGTCGCATTGATAAACAATGTGGGACGATCGGCAGACGCCATATCGAGCTCCTCCCTCACGATTAACTTGAACATTTGTCCATTATCACCCAGCGCGACAGGGCTGCTGCGGACATATCGGTTAACGGGAGGAAGAGAGATGTGAGGGCAAACGGAGACAGCGCGGCGATGTTCCGGTCGTTCCAGCAAAACGTCTCGATCTGTAACAGGTAGACCGTCTTTAACCTTCCAAGTGTTACAGATCGAGATCTTTCGGTCGTGCGTCCAACCTTTGTCTCAATCTGTAATAGTTGGGTCGAATTTTGGCCGTTAGATGTTACAAATCGAGATATTCTCCAGCCCGTCGTCAAACGTCTAGATCTGTAACAAGTAGACAGGTTTTCGGCCTCTAGATGTTACAGATTGAGATCTTTTAGCGGCAGCCAACCTTCTGTCTTGATCTGTAACAGCTAGAAGGCCAAACGGCCCCCTGTTGTTACAGATCGAGACAAACTCGACAGGAACAACCACATCCGCGTCAGTTGCGCCCCCTCAGCGCCCATACCACTGACGCTTCCATCCCTCAGCCAAATCGGCCCGTCGCGGAATACCCGCCAGTCTCATCTTTTCAGCCAGCTTCCCCGGGTCCTTGAGTTCATCAAACGTGAACCTCAGTACCTTATGTCCGAGCATCGTCAGATGAGACTCCCGCTGACGTTCTGCCACGAACGGGTCGACCCACTCCCGACCCTCGTCGTTCTGTAAGGTATACTTCCCCTTTCCGTCCAGCTCGCCGATCACGCACGTCCCGTCCTCGAGCCTCCAAAAATAATCAACGCGGAACACTTGGCTCGGATCGAGCGGATCACGAAACTCCACCTGCAACCCCGGCACCGGAAACCCATACGCGATAAAGAATGCCCGAAAACGAGACTCGCCGCCGTTTTCGGACAGCCCGTCCGCATACGACGCAATCACCTGCGCCCTGCGATACCCGCGCTTGCCTTCACAATCCATACGAAGCCGCTCACAAAAGTCATCGCGCGATACGCCCTTTGCTCGCAACGCAGAATCGGCAATCGCCAGGCCATACGAAAACGGCGCGCGCAGCAGGCAATCCTCTACCGTGCGCCAAAACGGCGTCGCCCGCACGCCGTCAACTTGTTCGAGCGCACCCGCCGCCTGCGGACGCAACAGCCGGCATCCCGCACTCAGCGGCACCGAGCAACCTGTCTTAACAAGAAATCGCGGCCCGAGCAGATCATTCGGCACCTCCAGACCCCACACAAGTGCCGCGTCATAACCCCAAAACGCCCAATCGGGATGAAACTCTGCAAGCCCTTTGATGGTACGCAACGCTCGCTCCGCCGGCGTCAGCACACTCCAATCATGTTGAAAGCAGAACAAATACGGCTCGGGCTCCGCAATATCATCGGTTCCCACATGACGCCGCAGCCACATGAGCTCGGCATTGTCGTGCGTCACAAGCAGCACGCCTTGTTCAGCCGCCTCCGTGAGCCTGGCAAGCATCCTATTCCGCGCCAAGGTGTTACGTGTCGCCTGCTTGTGTTTAAGAACGGTATTAGACACTTTCATCACCACCACATCGGAGAAATGGGCCGTTGTCACCGTTGCCACTGTCGACAAACGTTTCGATCTGTAACAGGAAGACAGTCTTTGAGCCTCTAGTTGTTACAGATCGAGATTTTCGGTCGTGCGTCCAACCTTTGTCTCAATCTGTAACAGTTAGGTCGAGTTTTGGACCCTTCCCGTTACAGATCGAGATCTTTCGGCAGGCGCCAACCTTCCGTCTTGATCTGTAACAGTTAGAAGGCCAAACGGCCCCTTGTTGTTATAGATCGAGACATTCAGCCGAGTCTGCACTTGTTCGTCTCGATCTGTAACAACTACGGCCCCAAACGGCCTCTAGACGTTACAGATCGAGACAAATAGACAGGCGGCGGCGCTGCGACAGCCCACCCCCCTACTCCCACTCCTGCTCGTAGATATTGAGCGACTTCACGTACCGCCCCTGGGCGCCCATGATGTCGCGGACCAGCCGTAAGAAGAAGCTGATGCACGAGGTGTCGAAACCGTCCTCCAGGTCCTCCGGATGCACGGCACCTGGCCCGTCGACCGCCGTGTCGCTCAGGCGCGCGATGTCATACAGATAGAGCTGTCCCGCCGTTAGCCAGACGTCGTCGACGCACGCGATGCGCACCGCAATGGCACCGTCGTTCCAATGCTCCTTTTGCACGATATGTGGATCGTAGACATCAAACCGGCGGTCAGTGCGCGTGTCGCGCAGTGCGACCATACCGGTCGCGGGATCCTTGTCCAAAATGCCAAAACGCGAAAAGTAATGCGTGTCGCGCACTTGTTCAAGCCGCTTGAGCGACGCAGACGAAAGCGAAGCCGGCGGCTCGTCAACATACAGCTCAAGCAGCGTCGCGCCATGATAATAGGGGCGCTCAAAGAGCAGCCAATCGGTAAACGCCATGTTGTAGGCCATGATTTCGTTTTGAGAAGGTTCCTCGCAATAGCTGAGCCACGGATCGACGATAATCTCGAACTGCTCGTGCGCTGGCTCCAGGAATTGAAACTTCCGCAGCATCCAAAAATGAGCCATGTCGGCAATATCGTTGCCGACGGCTTCGGCCAAACGCGCTCGATTGCAAGCCTGGTCAGTCATGGCATCCTCCTCAAATCGATGGACCTCGATTTGAGCTTACGAGGAGGACGAATAATCACGGCCAGCGCGAACGAAACGGGGCCTCAGCTGCAAACCAAATGCTGACCAAATACTTGACGGATTGCTTGACCGAATATTCGTGATGTTAAGAAATCGCAGGTAGACATGGACAGCCAACCCGCTCTTTTGAGCCAAGCACCCCCGGCCACCACGGAAACAGCAGAGCGCCACAGCCCCAAACGTCAACAAATGAACACCCACACGTCGACAAACGAGCAAATCGCTCGCAAACCCGCAAGGAGTGTCCCCAACGGCCGGCACATAAGGAGCGTCCCCAACTGCTGGCAAGAAGACGCCGAATGGACACTCGCGCGTCGACAAACGAACGAACCGCTCGCAAAGAACGTCCCCAACGACTAGACAAAAAAATGACTAGTCATTGGGGACGTTCTTAAATGACTACCTTACAGCTCCAGCGCGTCGGCGACTTCGGCAGCGCAGGCCAGGGCGTCGGCCATAGCGTTCACCACGAGTGAGCTGCCGTTACGAGCGTCACCGGCAACATACACCGGCGCGGCATCCGCAGCGACGCCGCCAACACGCGCCGCAAGATGCGAGCCCTCGGCGGCCATCACAGGCAGCGGACGACCAGCAGTGGCAACGGGCACGCCAACGGCGTCGAACACACCGTGCTCTGGGCCCGTAAAGCCGCAGGCGATGAGCACCAGCTGGGCCGGCACCTCGTGCTCGGAGCCCGCGATGCGCTCGGGCTTGCCAGCCGACCAATCCAGATCGACCACGCGCAGGCCCGCGGCCGCGCCCTTCTTGTCCAGCAGCACCTCGAGCGTATCCACGCCCCAAGCGCGCATCTCGCCGCCCATGGCAGCGATGGCCTCCTGCTGGCCGTAGTCGGTCTTCTTCACATTGGGCCACTGCGGCCAGGGGTTGCTCGCCGTACGTTTATCGGGCGCCGCCGGCAAGAACTCAAACTGGCGCACGCTGCGCGCACCCTGGCGCACCGCGGTACCCACGCAGTCGTTACCGGTATCGCCGCCGCCAATGACCACGACGTCCAGGCCGCGCGCGTTCACCGCGGGCTCTCCGCCATCGAGCACCGACACAGTCGAAGCCGTCAGGTAGTCCACGGCATACACCACGCCCGGGGCATCCACATTCGTAGCCGAAAGACCACGGGGCGCACGAGCACCGGCAGCCACCACAACGGCGTCAAAGCCATTGAGCTTGGCCGCCACCGCAGGGTTCGTAACGTCAGCACCCAGCTCAAAGACAATACCCAGCTCACGCATGAGCGTCACGCGACGCTCGACCACGGACTTCTCGAGCTTCATGTTGGGAATACCGTACATGAGCAGACCGCCCGGGCGGTCGTCACGCTCAAACACCGTCACGCGGGCGCCACGACGCGCAAGCTCCCATGCCGCCACCAGACCAGCAGGACCGGAGCCCACCACGGCAACCGTGGGTGCGCCTTCCCCCGCCGGCTCAAAGCGACGCGGACCGCCATTTGCCCACTCATGGTCGCTGATCGCACGCTCGTTGTCATGGATCGTCGTGGGCTGGCCATCGACCGAACCCAGGTTGCACGCGGCCTCGCACAGCGCCGGGCACACACGGCTCGTGAACTCGGGCATGGGCGAGGTGAGCGACAGACGCTCGGCAGCCTCGTCCCAGCGGCCACGGTACACCAGCTCATTCCACTCGGGAATCAGGTTGTGCAGCGGGCAGCCGCTCGGGCGCGCCTTGCCAAAGCTCGCGCCCATCTGACAAAACGCCACGCCGCACATCATGCAGCGGCTCGCTTGGGCGCGACGCGCATCGTCATCGAGTTCCACGTACAGCGGAGCAAAATCATGGCTGCGCTCCTCCACGGGGCGCAGCTCGTGGGTCACGCGATCGATATCAAGAAAAGCACCGGGCTTACCCATGGCACTTACGCCTCCTTCTTGGTCGAATCAACAGAACCGGTAGCGGCCACGGGTACAACACCCGCGCCAGCCGCACCGCCCGCGACATCAAAGCGAGCAACATCCGCGGCGCTCGCGCGACCGGTCACGATGTCAAACGCCAACTCCTCGGCCTGCGCATGCGTCTTGCCCACGGCCTCGGCCGCAGCGACAATCGCCAGCACGCGCTCGTACTCGGTTGGAATGACCTTCACAAAGTGCTTGCTCATCGTCTCAAAGCTGTAGAGCAGCTTAATGCCGCGCGGGCTCTGCGTCGCGTCCACGTGCTCCTGGATGAGCGCGCGAATCTGCGCCAGCTCGCCGGCCGTCGGGGCCTTGAGCTCAACGCTCTCGTGGTTCACACGGGCATCGAGCGTGCCGTACTGGTCAAAGACGTAAGCCACGCCGCCCGTCATGCCGGCGGCGAAGTTCTGCCCGACCTCGCCCAGGATGAGCGCCAGACCTCCCGTCATGTACTCGCAGCCATGGTTGCCGCAGCCCTCGACCACCACCGTGGCACCGGAGTTGCGTACGCCAAAGCGCTGGCCGGCCAGGCCGTTAATGAAGCCGCGGCCACTCGTAGCGCCAAAGAACGCAACGTTGCCCACGATGATGTTCTCGTCGAACTTGTAGGTCGCATGCGGGTTGGGGCGCACCGACACCTCGCCGCCCGAAAGGCCCTTGCCAAAGTAGTCGTTGGCGTCGCCGCACACGTTGAGCGTAATGCCGCGCGGCAGGAAGGCGCCAAAGCTCTGACCGGCCGAACCATCGCAATCGATGGTGATGGAGCCGGCGGGCAGGCCCTCGGGATGCGCCTTGGTCACCGCGTTGCCCAAGATGGTGCCCACGCAGCGGTTGACGTTGGCGATATCGGCGCGGAAGCGAATCGGACGCAGGTGCGCACGGGCATCGGCCGTATAGGGCACAAACAACGTGGAGTCGAGCGTCTTTTCGAGCTCGCTGTCCGCAGCCATCTGCGGCAGGAAGTGACGACCGTCGGCACCCGGGATGTGGGCACCGAACTCGCAGGTCGCGCTCGCCAGCACGGGCGACAGATCGAGCAGGTTGGCCTTGCGGTTGCCCGGGACCTCAATCTGGCGCAAGCACTCGGGATGGCCGACCATCTCGTCGACGGTGCGGAAGCCCAGGCTCGCCATGACCTCGCGCAGCTGCTCGGCAACAAAGAGCATAAAGTGCTCGACGTGCTCGGGCTTGCCGCGGAAGCCGCGACGCAGGCGACAGTTTTGCGTGGCGATGCCGGCCGGGCAGGTATCCTGCTGGCAGTCGCGCTGCATAAGGCAGCCCATGGAGATGAGCGGCATGGTCGCAAAGCCAAACTCCTCGGCACCCAGCAGGCAGGCGACGGCGACATCGGTGCCGTCCATGAGCTTGCCGTCGGCTTCGAGCACCACGCGTGAGCGCAGGCCGTTTTGCAGCAGCGTCTGCTGGGCCTCGGCAAGGCCAAGCTCCAGCGGCAGACCGGCGTGCCAGATCGAATCGCGCGCCGCAGCACCGGAGCCGCCGTTGTGGCCGCTGATCAAGATCTTGTCGGCGGCACCCTTGGCCACACCGGTGGCGATGGTGCCGACGCCGGCCTCGCTGACCAGCTTGACCGACACGCGTGCGCCGGGGTTGGCGTTCTTAAGATCGAAGATAAGCTCCGCCAGGTCCTCGATGGAGTAGATGTCGTGGTGCGGCGGAGGCGAGATCAGGCCGATGCCGGGCGTGGACTGACGGACCTCGGCGATCCAGGGGTAGACCTTCTTGCCGGGCAGGTGGCCGCCCTCGCCGGGCTTGGCGCCCTGGGCCATCTTGATCTGAATCTCAAAGGCGCTGCACAGGTAGCGGCTCGTCACGCCAAAGCGCGCGCTTGCCACCTGCTTGATGGCGGAATTCTTGGAGTCACCGTTAGCCAGCGGGGTCTCACGGCGCGGATCCTCGCCGCCCTCGCCCGAGTTGGAACGGCCGTGCAGGCGGTTCATGGCGATGGCCATGCACTCGTGTGCTTCCTTGCTGATGGAACCGTACGACATGGCGCCGGTGTTAAAGCGGCGAACGATGTTGAGCGCGGGCTCGACCTCGTCGAGTGCCACCGGGGTGCGGCCGCCGGCATCAAAGTCCAGCAGGTCGCGCAGGCGCACGGCACGGCCGGTGCGGTGCAGGCGGGCGCTGTACTCCTTAAAGGTGTCGTAGCTGTCCTCACGGCAGGCGGTCCGCAGCAAGTAGACAGTCTGCGGATCGATGAGGTGATCCTCGCCGCCGAGCGGGCGCCACTTGGTCAGACCCAACGTGGGCAGCTGATCGGGAGCCGGGCTCTTAAGGATAGCGAGCGCGGCGTCGTAGCGCTCATTCTGCTCGCGCTCGACGTCCTCGACACCCATACCGCCCACACGGCTCACCGTGCCGGCGAAGTACGCGTTGACAAACTCCGGCGTAAAGCCCACGGCCTCGAAGATCTGCGCGGAGTGGTAGCTCTGCACCGTGGAGATGCCCATCTTGGACATGATGGAGACGATGCCGGCGGTCGCAGCCTTGTTGTAGTTGACGATGCCCTGCTCGGCTGTCACGTCCAGATCGCCGTGCGCCGCCAAGTCGCGAATGCACGCATGCGCGTTGTACGGATAGATGCCGCTCGCGGAGTAGCCCACCAGCGCCGCAAAGTCGTGCGGGGACACGGCGTCTCCACTCTCCACCACGATGTCGGCAAAGGTACGCACGCCGGCACGGATCAGGTGGTTGTGCACGCAGCCCACGGCGAGCAGCGACGGCACGGGCACCTCGCCCGCAGCGGCACGGTCGCTCAGCACCACGATGTTCACGCCATCGCGAACCGCAGCCTCAACGTCCTCTGCAAGCTGCTTGAGCGCAGCCTGCAGCGCGCCCTCGCCGGCATCGCGGCGGTAGACGGCACGGAAACGGCGGGTCTTAAAGCCCACGCGGTCGATGGCGCAAATGCGGTCGAACTCCTCCTCGTTGAGCAACGGGCGCTCCAGGCGCACCAGCTGGCAGGCCGTGCGGGAGTCCTCGAGCAGGTTACCGTGGTTGCCCAGGTAGAGCGTGGTCGAGGTTACCATATGCTCGCGCAGGGCATCGATCGGCGGATTCGTGACCTGGGCGAACAGCTGATAGAAGTAATCGAAGAACGAACGCGTCTTCTTGGACAGGCAGGCCAGCGGCGCATCGATACCCATCGAAGCGAGCGGTGCCTTGCCCTGCTGGGCCATGGGGCGCACGACCTCGTCAACATCATCCCAGTGATAGCCGAGCTTGGCCATACGCACGGCGGCGGGCACCTCGGCGTCCTCGGCGGGCGCGGGCGCGACGGGCTTGTCAAGCGCGTCGACGGTCAGCGTCTCCTCGGCGATCCAGTCGCGATAGGGCTTTTCCTTGGCGTAACGGGCGCGCAGCTCGTCGTTGTAGATGACGCGGCCGCGGGCAAAATCGACCTCGAGCATCTGGCCCGGTCCCAGACAGCCGCTCGTCAGGATGTTCTCGGGGCTCACCTCGATGGTGCCCACCTCACTCGCCAGCATAAAGCGGCCGTCACGCGTCACGTAGTAGCGAGCCGGACGCAGGCCGTTACGGTCGAGGGCGGCACCCAGGGTACGGCCGTCGGTAAAGGCGATAGCGGCAGGACCGTCCCACGGCTCCATGAGCATGGACTGGTAAGCGTCGTAGGCGCGGCGCTCCTCACTCAGGCTGTCGTTGTGGTCCCACGGCTCGGGCAGCAACATGGACGCGGCACGCGTGAGCGGGCGACCGTTCATGACCAAGAATTCGAGCACGTTGTCCAGAATCGCGGAGTCGGAACCCTCGCGGTTAATGATGGGCATCACGCGCTCAAGATCGTGCTGCAGCACGGGGCTGTACAGGTTGGGTTCGCGGGCGCGGATCCAGTTGACATTGCCCTTGAGGGTGTTGATCTCGCCGTTGTGGATGATAAAGCGGTTGGGGTGCGCGCGCTCCCAACTGGGCGTGGTGTTGGTGGAGTAGCGCGAGTGGACGAGCGCCACGGCCGTCTTGACGGCGGCGTCGTTGAGATCGATGAAGAAGCGGCGCATCTGCGTGGCCACAAGCATGCCCTTGTACACGATGGTGCGCGAACTCATGGAGCACACATAGAAGATCTTGTCGCGCAGGGCGAACTCGGCGTCAGCCTTCTTCTCGATGGTGCGGCGGCACACGTACAGGCGGCGCTCGAAGGCGTCGCCGGCGGGCGTGTCGTCGGGACGGCCCAGAAAAGCCTGCAAGATGGTGGGCATGCAGGCGCGGGCCGTCTCGCCCAGGTCGTGCGGGTCGACGGGCACCTCACGCCAAAAGAGCAGCGGTACGCCAGCCTCGGCGCAGCCTTCCTCAAATACGCGTCGGGCATCCTCTACGCCCTTGTCGTCCTGCGGGAAGAACAGCATGGCCACGCCATAGTCGCCCTCTGCCGGCAGAATCTGGCCGCACTTTTGAGCCTCTTTACGGAAAAAGTGATGCGGAACCTGGAACAGGATGCCGGCGCCGTCGCCGGTGTTCTTCTCGAGTCCCGTACCGCCGCGGTGCTCCAAGTTGACCAGAATGGACAGCGCGTCGTCCAGAATCTGGTGATGGCGCTCACCGTTGATATCGGCAAGCGCGCCGATGCCACATGCATCGTGGTCGAATTCGGGGCGATAAAGGCCCTGCTGCTGAGCGAAATCTGCCTGCATCGCGATCCTCCCCTAGGTGTTAGACAGTCAGTTGACTAGGCATACTAGGTGCATCGCCGGCCCGTTGTGTTTCCCGCCCGTTTCGAAACAATCGCGTAACGAACACTCTACGAGTGGACACCGCCGACCTCAAGGGCGACAACATAGGCCCCAAGTTCGGCCTGTAAGCTCACCGCTTCAAACATCTCAATCTGTAACAGTAAGACCCAATTTCCATCCCTAGTTGTTACAGATCAAGACATTTCGGCAGCCCCCTTCACCATCCTATTCAAATACAACAGTTTTGTTAGTCTTAGTTAACTTTTGAGCCTAAAACGGGTATCCTTTGCGGCGTCAAGCAAACGGCACACAGGAGCGCACCATGCTCAACCATCTCAAACAACACTTTGGCTCCCCGCGCACCGGCGGTCACGGAGGCCTAGACATTGCGCGGCATATCGGCCCCGGGCTGCTCGTCACCGTCGGCTTTATCGACCCGGGCAACTGGGCCTCCAATATGGCCGCCGGCTCGCAGTTTGGCTACGCGCTGCTGTGGATCGTCACGCTGTCGACGATCATGCTCATCGTGCTGCAGCACAACGCGGCACACCTGGGTATCGCCACGGGCGCCTGTCTTGCCGAGGCCACGACACGTTACCTCCCCCGCTTCGTTGGGCGCGCGGTGCTCGGCAGTGCCTATCTCGCGACAATCGCCACCGCCATGGCCGAAGTCCTGGGTGGTGCGATCGCCCTTCAAATGCTCTTTGGCCTGCCCGTACGCGCCGGCTGCGTCATCGTCGCGGCGGCATCGATTGCCATGCTCATGACAAGCTCCTACAAACGCGCCGAGCGATGGATCATCGCCTTCGTAGGCGTGGTAGGACTTTCGTTTTTGGCCGAGCTTGCACTAGTCAAGGTCGACTGGCCGCAAGCCGCCACAAGCTGGATCACACCCCGTATGCCCACCGGCTCGGCCGCGATTATCGTAAGTGTCCTGGGTGCGGTCGTTATGCCCCACAACCTTTTTCTGCACTCCGAGGTCATCCAATCCATGCACTTCGAAGGCCAAGGCGAGCAAGTTATCGAGGAACGTCTGCGCTACGAGCTCTTCGACACGCTCTTTTCGATGGGCGTGGGCTGGGCAATCAACTCGGCCATGGTCATCCTGGCCGCAACGACCTTCTTTGCGCACAGCATTGTCGTAGACGACCTCGCCGTCGCAGCGGCCACGCTCTCCCCCATCTTGGGCCCGGCGAGCTCGACCATCTTTGCGGTAGCGCTGCTGTTCGCGGGACTATCGAGCAGCGTGACAGCGGGCATGGCGGCGGGAACCATCACCGCGGGCATGTTCGACGAGGAATACGACATCCACGACCGACATTCCTCGATCGGGGTAGCGGCCTGTTTCGCCGGCGCAGTGGCGGCGTGTCTGGTCATCCCAAATCCTTTTGAAGGTCTCATCTGGAGTCAGGCACTGCTGTCGCTTCAGCTGCCGATTACGGTCTTTGTGCTCATACGGCTCACCAGCTCAGCCCGCGTTATGGGCAAATACGCCAACTCGCGCCCGCTCAACGCGCTGCTCGTAGGGATCGGCGTCATCGTGACGATTCTCGACATCGTGCTGCTAACGGGGATGTAATTGGGATGGCGTGACTGTCCAGATATAACGTCTTAATCTGTAACACGTGAGACTTATAGGACAAAATGTGTGTCCCGATAGAACATCCGTTTCCATCCATTAATC